>LVEI03000001.1:0-300000 GCA_001595385.3 Deltaproteobacteria bacterium GWC2_55_46
ATTGATCTTCCCCCGAAATTTCGGACACACAGTTAAGCTACTTTTGACTGCTCGAACGCAAGGGGCGAGCGGTATTGAAGTGTATAGTTTTTGTATAGTAGAGATGTACAGTGACAGTATTCACCTGACAGTGCCGCCCCCTGGCGGGGTTACTGTTTAAGTGCTTTTTTGTTTTCCTTCACCTCCTCTTTTTTGGGTTTGGGCAGGCCGTCGATGAAGGCCTTGTAAGGGACCCTGCCGTTCATGTTCCGGCCCTGATGAGTACGCTCGTTGTTGTAGTACTTGAGGTACTTGTCGAGATCGGCCTGCATCTCATCGACCGTATTGTACTACTTCTTCCTGCCCTGTATGCGGAAGTGCTCGTAAGCTTCCCCTAAAAGTAGACATGTAATAAGTAGAGCTTTCTGGCAAAATAAGGAGCCAGGAGGTTCGTATGAAGAAGTCTCGCTTTACCGAGTCTCAGATCGTTGCCGTGCTCAAGGAGGCGGAGTCCGGCGTTCCCGTCCAGGAGGTCTGCCGCAAGCACGGCATCTCGGACGCCACGTACTACAACTGGAAGTCGAAGTACGGCGGCATGGAAGCATCCGATTTAAGACGCATGAAGGAGATGGAGCAGGAACTCCATCAGCTCAAGCGCATGTATGCCGACATGGCCCTTGAGAACCGCGCCTTGAAGGATCTGATCGAAAAAAAACTTTAAGGCCGCCTGAGAAACGTGAAGCTGTTACGTATCTGATTGCCGAGCACAGTTTATCGGTGCACAGTGGTTGCCGTTGCATCGGCCTGTCTCGGGCGGCCTATTACCGGACACCGGTTATCGCGTCTGAGCGCGACGCCGAGGTCATCACGGTTTTAAACGCCCTGATAGAGCGGCATCCGCGCTGGGGTTTCTGGAAGTGTCGCAAAGCCCTAAGGCGCAAGGGCCATCCATGGAACCACAAGCGGGTATATCGCGTCTACTGCGCTCTCAGGCTGAACCAGAAGCGCAGAGCCAGGAGAAGGTTGCCAGAACGCGTCAAGCAACCCTTGCTTGTGCCGCAACAGCCGAATCAGGTCTGGTCAGCGGATTTCATGTGTGATACGCTTTATTCGGGCAACCGGTTCCGTACTTTTAACGTAATCGACGACTTCAACCGGGAATGCCTTGCCGTCGAGATAGACACATCGATTACCGGTAAGAGGCTCATCCGGGTATTTGAGCGGCTTAAATCCGAACGTGGCCTGCCGGAGACTTTGCGGGTCGACAACGGCCCCGAGTTCCTAAGCGGCGACTTCGTGGCATGGGCAGAGCAGGTCGGGATGACGATACGGTACATACAGCCGGGCCAGCCCAACCAGAACGCCTATGTCGAAAGGTTCAACCGCACGTACCGTGAAGAGTTCCTTAGCCTGTACTTGTTTCGTAACCTCAGCGAGGTGCGCGAAGGCACCCATGACTGGAGGATCGGTTACAATGAGCGCCGTCCTCATGACGCCTTGGGAGATCTGACGCCGTGTGAGTATCGCCAAAACAACGCCGGAAACTCTACTTTAAAACTGTCTACCTAATAGGGAAGCTTACGATCCAAGCTGTTTATCTCCTCTAGTAATAGCGCCTTTCCCTGCCGATGAGCCGCTACAACAAGCCCGTACTTGTCCACATCCGCGCCTGTGAATGCGCCTTTCATATGTCCGAACAATTCGCTTGTAAGCAGGGAGGGTGGAAGGTTAGCGCAATTTATCCTTTCAAGTTCTTTCTTGTAGCGTTCCTGATAGACCTGTGTGAAATAGCTCTTGCCGCTTCCCCTCGGCCCTTTTATAAGTATATGGTCCCTTGGACCTGCTATCTTCAGCAATTTCTTAAAGCGGTCTGTTTCGCGCTTTAGCCCTGGAAGCGGAAAAAAAGTCTGGGAGGTGTCTCTCGTCTGCATCGTCTCAAGCTCCTTTTGTTTGAAAACCCAGCCAAGGCGCCAAGGTCGCGGTTTTTCTGTTTGTCAACCTATGCCGGGAAACTGTCTATCCCTCAAGCGGCCTTCAGCTGTTTGGCCTTTATTTTCTTCCGCTTTACCTCCCAAAGGTCAAACTGCATCTGCTGTGTGAGCCAGCTTTCCGATGCGGTGCCGAAGGTTATGGATAGTCTCACGGCCATTTCAGGGCTTATACCGGCGCGCCCGTTCACTATCTCGGAAAGGGTCTTACGGCTTACGCACAGGGCCTTCGCCGTCCCGGTTATGGAAAGCCCCAGGGGGTCAATGCAGAGCTTCTTTACAACCTCTCCGGGGTGAGGGAGATTGTGCATCATGGTCTTGTCTCCTTTCTAATGGTAGTCCAGATAATCTACTTCTAAGGCGTCCTTGCCTTCAAACCTGCATATAACTCTCCATTACCGTCCAGGTATGGGCCTCAATCTCTTTTATCTCCTTCTTCGTGAGCCTTTTTTCGTGGCCTATCTCTCCATCCTTATGACTTTAGCCCTCTCCGGCTTATCGAGCCCCACTATCGACCTGAGCCGTCGCTCCCATGCTTCAAGGGCCGACCGCTTTTCCTTGTCATAGCCATGCTGATTGTAGACTGCCGCCATCCCCTGTAAACTGTGCCCGATTACCTTCTCGGCCACTATGTCATCAATACCAAGCTCGGCAAGCCGTGTTCTCAAAGTTCTCCGGAGGTCGTGCGGGGTGAAGGCTTCTTTCAAGCCCATAGTTTCCAAATGCCGGACAACGGCGCGGGATAGGGCCGCCCTGGAGACTGGCGATTTCTCTTTGTATGAGCTTCTGAAAACATAAGGGCAGTCGCTTGACAAAACTCTGGCAGCCTCTATCGTCTCAAGGGCCATGGGGCAGAGCGGGACTTTGTGGGACTTGGGTTCTTTCTTCTTCCCTGTCTTCAACCGATCCGGTGGTATCGTCCAAACATCGCCCTCTATCTCATCCCATGCCATACCCGCAACCTCTCCCGGCCTCTGTCCGGTGAGTAAAATCATCCTCAAGGCCAATTTCGTTACTCGATATATATCTACCTTCTTATTGTTTACGTCCAGAACAGCCCATACCAGTTTGATTTCATCATCCGTTAGTACCCGGCTTCTGGATTCCTCTGAGGGCTTCCGTATGCCATTACAGGGACTATGCTCGATAACGCCGCGCTCGGCAGCGAAATTAAATAATCTACTGAGTACGCCGTGGACGTGGTTCCTGGTAGACATGGACCGCTGTTTAATTTCGTCCAAGAGGATGACGATATGACGGCGCTTAATATCCTTCACCTTGAGCCGCCCCCATACAGGGATAACGTCTTTCAGTATGAGCCGCCGCCTATCCGCGCCGGATTTCTGTTTGCTCAATTCCTCATTCCAAAATTCATCAAGCATTTCCTCGAAGGTAGGAGCGGCCTGTCTTGCGGCCTTTTCTATCTTCAGTTCCGAAGCGGGGTCAATTCCTTTTTTGACTTTCACCCTGGCTTCGCTTGCTTTTGACTGAGCTTCCGTAAGGCTCATTAAGGGATACTCTCCCAGGACCATCATGGGGCGCTTGCCGCCGAAGCTATACAAAAATACCCATGTCTTTTTCCGCTCTCCTATTCGTACACCCAGGCCGCCCCTATCCCATTCTATCCGGCGTTCCCCGTCTACGGCTTTGAGGCGTTTTAGCTTCAGGTCGGTGAGCATTTTATCCCCCCTTTTTGAGCGTTACTCCGACCACTTGCATTTCTCAAGGTAGGTAGTGGTCGGAAACTGGTCTACAACTGGTATACACTTTAACACGAATAACAGCGTGTCCGGCTGAATAGCTCTGAATAGAATAATAGGCTTAACTAGGTGTTATGTCAAGGGTTTTATGGGGTGTGGTGAGGGAAGTTGAAAAGGCGTGAAAGTGCTAAACATTATTATGGGGTGCTAGTGGTCGGAGGTTCGAATCCTCTCGCCCCGACCAGTTAAATCAAGGGGTTACGGAGTTTCCGTAACCCCTTTTTTCTTGGAAAAGACAGCTGTTATCCACGTTACATAACCGGACTGGCTGGAGTGAGTGATTAGGCTCCAGCCACATGAATTCAGACCCTCCTGAGAAATAGCATGAAATTTCATAAGAATAGATGTATTGTAATATGTCTTTTTTTAACTGTAAGTTGTCTTTTAATAATGGGCAATACTGTTTTTGCGCAAGATGATAATGTTTTCATGAGCAGGGATTTGAACGGAGTCGAGAAGACAGAGAGTTTTTTTTTGCAGGGAAAAGGTTTATATACATGCTGATTTCAAAAATCTGAAAGAGCGGGAATATACGGTGTCCGTAGTCTGGATAAATACTATAGGTCAGCAGCAGGATTCTGCGACTCATGCATTCAAAGGTGAAAAGCACACTCGTGTCTGGTTCTGGCTTGAGCTTACTCCAGGCTTCGGTGGGAAATTGATGAAAGGCATGGACCCTTCCTTTGGGATGAAAGGCTTTGAAGGCATATGGAAGGTATGATATATCTTGATGAAAAAACAGTTGAAGAAAAATATTTTTTTGTAAGTTGTTGACGCCAACAGTAAAAGACAATTCTTAGTTTGTGAGATTGTTATAGACGCGATGAGATGGTAGGTGCTCCGTGGATATTTCGGTTCAAGCAAAAAAGAATATTTCTTGCAGTTTTTTGCACTTGGTAAAATTCATAGGGCTGATTGCGGTAGTTGTCCTATTTACCGGATGCTCTTCCGCCTTGCTGGCTCATGACGCAGACAAGCTGGCATCCTCAGGCGAGTGGGACGAGGCCGCCCTCATGTATCGCGGTCTGTACCAGAAAGACCCGTCCAATCTCGCCTATAAGATCAAGTACAACAGGGCAAAGTTCGAGGCTGCGCAGATACATCATAAAAGGGGTGAGGAGCACCTTGAGAAGGGCAATCATGATGCCGCTTTACTTGAGTTCCAGGCCGCGCTTCTCCTGGAGCCGTTGCTTGATAAGGCCCGCGCGTCGATGAACAAGGCCAAGCGCCTCATGGACTCCCTCTATTATAACGGCAAGGGGATCGAGGCGCTCACCAATGGCAAAGAACGCGAGGCAAAGGCAGCGTTCAGGAAGTCCCTTTCTCTAAACCCTGAAAACCAGGCAGCCTTAATAGAAATTGAAAAGCTAAACAGCCAGCAGAAGCTCGTAATGGACGGTTTTGACCTGGACTTGAAGTCAACCGCGCCTATTACGCTTGAGTTCAGGGACGCCGGGGTAAAGAAGGCTTTTGAAGTGATATCGAAGCTCTCCGGCATGAATTTCATGTTCGACCCGGATGTGAGGGATGACCGGATTACGGTCTTTTTAAAAGACGCCACATTCCAGCAGGCGCTCGATCTCCTCCTTGTTACAGGCAAGTTCGGTAAAAAGGTCGCAAACGAGAATACCATTATAATCTACCCCGCGACCCCTCAGAAGATTGCTCAATATGAGGAGTTGATGATCAAGGTATTCTACCTCTCAAACAGCGACGCAAAGAAGACCGTGAACCTATTGAGGACAATGATCAGGGCCAGGGATATGGTCGTCCATGAAGAGCTCAACGCCATAATGGTAAGGGCAAGGCCTGATGTAATAGAGCTGGCCCAGAAGGTGCTAAATTCAATCGACTTGGCCGATTCAGAGGTCATGCTGGAAGTGAGTATAATCGAGATAAACAGGACAAAGGCGTCCAAGCTCGGCATAGACCTCTCGCCTGATACAATAACCGCCAGCGTCCCGACTACAGGCGGCACGATCAGCCTCGGAGACCTCCGCACCCTTTCCAGCGGGGAACTGCTTATAAGCCTGCCGAGCGCAATTCTGAACATAAAAAAAGAGGACCTTGATGCAAACTTGTTAGCCAACCCCCGTATTAGGGTCAAGAACAACGGCAAGGCAAAGATACACATAGGCGACCGTGTGCCTATCATAACCACCACAGTGAACCAGGGCGTTTCAACCGAGAACATCCAATATCAGGATGTAGGTCTCAAGCTTTCCGTAGAGCCTACGGTAAGGCAGAACGATGAGATAGACATAAAGCTCGCCCTTGAGGTAAGCGCGCTCGGCACAAAGACGATTACTTCAACCGGCAGCGTTGCATACCAGATAGGAACGAGGAATACCGAGACTGTCTTGCGCCTCAAGGACGGCGAGACGCAGGTCTTCGGCGGGCTTATAAGTGACGAAGAGAGAAAGACCACAGCAAGGATACCGATCATTGGAGAAGTGCCTTTACTTGGACGTTTTTTCTCCAACGTGGACGATAGCGCTATCAAGACCGAGGTGCTGCTTTCCATTACGCCGCATGTCATAAGGCAGATGGAGATCCCTGAAGAAGCGGTAAAGGGCTTCATGTCCGGAAGGGACGAGTTCCCGTCCGCAAGGCCTGTCCTTGAGGGTTATTCAGGCGAACAGACCGCGCTGCCAGGCCAGCCATATCAGCCAAGCCCGATGCAGATGCCTGAACAGTTTGCCCCGCCTCAGCCTCTTATGCCTCCTCCTCAACCATAAGGCCGTTTTATGGCACGGAATGGGTTCACCTATATCGAGCTTGTAATAACGGTCGCCATAATAGCCATTCTCGCGGCAGTCATAATGCCTTTATCTCAGATCTCTTCAAAACGGGTAAAAGAGGCTGAATTAAGGCAGAGCCTCCGCATGATAAGGACAGCAATAGACGATTACAAGCGGGCCTGGGACGAAGGGAAGATTAAGAAGAGCGTTGGCGAGTCTGGTTATCCGCCGGACTTGAATATACTTGTCGAAGGGATCGATGATGCCTCTTCAGCGCAATCGGGGCGGAAGATATTTCTACTCAGGCGTATTCCACGCGACCCTATTAGCAAGGTCAAGGACACCGCGCCTGAGGAGACGTGGGGCTTGAGAAGCTACCAGAGCCCGCCTGATGACCCGCAGGAAGGCGACGATGTATTTGATATATATTCAAAGAGCGAGGAGCAGGCGCTTGACGGCACATATTACAAAGACTGGTAAAGGCGGCTTCACTCTCATAGAAATGCTGATAGTGATGACGCTTATTGGCATACTTGCTGGAATTGCCGTGCCGCTCTATCAGAACTCAGTGACAAAATCCAGAGAGGCGGTGCTGAAGGAAGATATATACCAGCTCAGGGAGGCCATAGACAAGCACTACGCGGATAATGGAGCTTACCCTGAAAGCCTCCGCGAACTCTCGAATAAAAAATATATCCGCTCAGTGCCAGTTGACCCGTTTACCAATTCGGACGAGACCTGGATAGAGATACCTGTTGAAGGAGACCCCGGAGTATACGACGTAAAAAGCGGAAGCCGCCTTGTTGGCACCAATGGAGTCGCCTACAGTGAATGGTAAGGAGGGTTTCACATACCTTTCTGTTCTGTTCATGATAACAGTCATGGGCTTGGCTGCTGGCGCTGCCGGAAAGTATTGGAGCGTTGAGGCGCAGCGGGATAAGGAAGATGAGCTAATCTTCAGGGGCCGGGAGATAAGGGCGGCGATAGGGAGGTATTACTTCGAGAGCCCGGGAGCGAATTCATACCCCAGGAGTCTTGAGGACCTTGTTAAGGACCCGAGATACCCGGTGGCAAAGCGTTATTTGAGGAGGGTTTATCCCGACCCTATGACAGGCGAAGCGAGCTGGGAGATCATAAAGGCGCCTGACGGGGGTATTATGGGTTTAAGGAGCGCAAGCGAAGCTGAACCCATAAAGAAAAAAGGGTTTCCGTTCGAGCTCAAAGGCTTCGAGGATAGACACTCTTATGGTGAATGGCTTTTCGTCTTTGTGCCGCAGGAAGTCATAAAGAAGAACTGAGTTTCGGAGAATATCAAGGGAAATGGCCAGATATAAGGTAAGGACAGGAACTCTGGACGGGAAAGTCTTTCTTAAGGAGGTCGAGGCCTCGACCCTTGAGGAGGCCAGGAGCAGGATCGAGGAAGAGGGGCTCGTCCCTTTAGATGTGCGTTCAGGAGGTCTTTCCTGGCTTAGCATAAGAAGACGGATTTCCAATAGCGAGTTCCTTGTATTCAACCATGGCTTTCTCACCCTCCTCAAGGCAGGGCTTCAGCTTGTTGAGGTCCTGGAGACATTGATGAAGAGTGCCGGCAACCAGGTTCTTTCAGCAGTCCTTGAAAGGGTCCTCAAGGACCTCAGGTCAGGAAAACCGCTTTCAGAAGCGCTAAGAGCGCATCCGGTTGTCTTTACGTCTCTTTATGTTTCGACCATAGCCGCGGGGGAAAGGACAGGGGACCTGGTACCCTCAGTAAAGGGGTTTATAGAGTTCCAGAAGAGGATGGAGGCTGTCAAGAAGAAGGTCATATCCGCAGCTTCGTATCCGCTGATACTCGCCGGGGCGAGTTTTCTGGTAGTAGCGTTCCTCATAACTTATGTGGTGCCATCGTTCGCGGGCGCATACATGAACTCAAGCGCTGAGCTCCCTCTTGGCACGCGAGCCCTTATGGCCCTATCCAATTTCATGAAGGGTAATATTTTATTTTTTCCGCCGGCCATGGTCATCCTGTTTTTTTTGTTTTTCTATTATTTCAGAACCAGTTCAGGCAGGGCCCTTTTAGACAGGCTCAAATTACGAGCCCCGGGAATAGGGGATATTTACAAGGGGTATTCTGTCTCCAAGTTCACCCGTACCCTTGGGATGCTCTTAAGGTCGGGGATAACGCTCCCGGAGGCAATGGCTATGTCAAAGGGCGTACTCGACAACTCCGTTCTTGAAAAAAAGCTAGAATCCGCTGTCAGGAAGGTCAAGGAGGGCGGCTCGGCTTCTGAGGCGATGGCAGGGACGGGATTCATGCCTGAGATAACTCTACGGATGTTCACGGCCGGCGAGAGGTCCGCAAGCCTCCAGGCCATGTGCGAGGAGATAGCGGAGTTCCACGACCAGGAGGTCGAGCACAGGGTTGAGGTATTTACCAAGCTCATCGAGCCTGCCCTTATGATCATCATGGGTCTTATAATAGGCGCGATAGTCGTCCTCATGTACATGCCCATATTCCAGCTTGGAGCGAGGATCTGATATTGAAGAGGATAGGGGAGATACTCGTACTTAAGTGTAGCATCTCTGACCAGGACATAGAGAGAGCGCTTCAGTACTCAAAAGAGCATGGTGTGCGCTTCGGAGACGCCTGTCGCAAGCTCGGGTTGATAGGCGAAAACGAGCTGGTTGCTGCCCTGGCCGAGCAATACGGGCTTGAGTTCATGGACATCGACGGCGCTGAAATCGACAATGACGTTCTGGAGAAGATACCGTCCGATATGCTCCATAAGGCAAGACTCATCCCGGTAAGGAAGGGAGACGCTTCGGTTCTGGCCGTGTCAGATCCTACCGACCTTGTGACACTGGACAGGATAGAGCGGAGGATCAGGGAAGGGGGCGGCAAGCCCGGGATCATAGTGATTGCCGCCCCAAGCCGAGTCGACAAGCTCATCAAGGGCCTGGGTTCGAAAAAGATGCTAAGCGAGGCGGTGGGCACCACAGGTCAGAATCTCAAGGATACTGACTTGAATGAAGATGAGGTTCTGAGTCTTGAGAGGGTATCTGATGCGAGCCCAGCCGTAAAGCTCGTTGACACAGTCCTGTATGACGCCATACAGAAGAGGGCCAGTGACATACATCTTGAGACCGGCCAGGAGGGGTTGGTTGTTAAGTACAGGATAGACGGCGTACTCCACAGGGTCATGGACCCGATTGAAAAGTCTCTTAGCCCGAGCGTCATCTCGAGGCTCAAAATAATGGCCTCTCTCGATATCTCCGAGAGGAGGATACCCCAGGACGGCAAGTTCAAGGTGAGGCTTCGGGGAAAGGCCATTGACTTCAGGCTGTCCATAATGCCGAGCGTATATGGAGAGGACGCGGTAATAAGGATACTCGATAAGGAGCATATAGGAGATGAGTTCGATGATCTTAAGCTAGACAGCCTGGGCTTCAACGAAATAGAGCTTGCCAGGATGAGGAAGATGATACGGGAGCCCTATGGCATGGTGCTCGTCACGGGCCCTACCGGAAGCGGCAAGACTACTACCCTTTACGCGGCACTCTCGGAGATAAACACGGGAGAGGACAAGATTATAACCATAGAGGACCCGGTCGAGTATGAGCTCCGCGGTGTAGTGCAGATACAGGTAAACGAGAAAAAGGGGCTTACCTTTGCAAGGGGGCTACGCTCAATCCTTAGGCACGACCCGGATAAGGTCCTTGTAGGCGAGATAAGGGATCCTGAGACAGCCCAGATTGCCATACAGGCGGCCCTTACCGGCCACCTGGTCTTTACCACTGTCCACGCGAATAATGTCTTCGACGTCATCGGCAGGTTCATACACATGGGCATAGAGCCTTATAACTTCGTGTCGGCTCTGAATTGCATACTCGCCCAGAGGCTCATAAGGATGATATGCCCTAACTGCAGGAAGAAGGCGGAGGCTGGTCCCTCTGTACTCGCGGAATCGGGCATGGCTCCTGCCAAGTATGGCGAGTACACCCTATACGAAGGTACAGGGTGCCCTGAATGCCACAATACCGGGTACAAGGGCAGGAAGGCCATAGTCGAGGTTCTGGACCTTACGGATGAGATAAGGGACATGATAGCCGGCAAGGAGCCGGTCTCCCAGATAAGGAAAAAAGCAGTCGAGGGCGGCATGAAGACCTTGCGGCAATCGGCGATCGAGAAGGTCCTTTCCGGCGAGACCACCCTGCGAGAGATAAACAGGGTCACATTCGTGGAGTGAAAATGTTTCAGCTAAAAAGGGCGGGATTTTACATAGGTGGCGATTCCGTCGCCGGCGTTGAAGTGAAAGGGAAAAGTAAGCCGCAGATCCTTGGCACGTGGAGGACCCAGAGGGGATTGGACTTTAATCGCCCCGAGCTCTTGAAAGAAGGCCTGGAGAAAGCGCTTACAGCATCAGGGTTTCGGAGCCGGAGGATTTCTATCTCAATTCCCGACACGCTCGCAAGGACAGTAGTCATGGATTTTGAGGAACTGCCGTCATCAAAGAAGGAGGTCCTTGAGATAGTCCGTGCGAGGGCCAAAAGTGAGATGGATTCAGCTCCTGATGAGGATGTGCTTTCTTTTCAGGCCTTTGGGCAGGGTACTCGTAAAAAGGTGCTCTGCGTTGCCGCAAAACGAGATATCATCAAAGTGATTGAAGAAAATATCTGCCAAAAGGGGCATTCAATAGAAAGGGTCAGCACTCATTCCCTCAACATAATAAACCTGCTCTCGGCCGATGGCGATTCGGCAGTAGTGATCAGGTTCAGGGATTACATCACGGTCATAGTCTTCAACGGAGGAGCAATAGATTTTTACAGGTGCAAATCCGTCACGGATGACGCTGATGTGAAAAGAGAGACGGCGGCGTCCTTCGCCTTTTATTGCGGAAGGAACCAGGGCAAAAGCATATCAAAGATTTATCTTATAGATGAGTCCGGGCGACTTTCAGACCTGACACGAGATTCAGTCCCGGCGCCTATAGAATCGCCTGGCCCTGGCGCGTTCTCTATTACAACTGGATGGAATGGCAGGGGATTGGACCTCCTGGCCGCCGCAGGGGCATGCCTTTAATATGAACGTGCGCAGGATAGATATAAATCTGACTACAAGAAAAAGGAATGGCAGCATATCCTCGCCAGCGATTGCGGTATTTGCGTCGATTATAGCCTTTGTGCTTACCATTTCAAACCTGAATTCATACATCACAAACAGGGCCTATATCGAAGTGATCTTTGGACGGGTCAAATCTCTTGAAGAGAAGCTTCCCAGGGAAGTTGTCCTGAACAGTGAACAGGACATAAAGGTTTTCAAAAGGCAGGTCGATTACATCAACGGCTTCGTAGAAAAAAAAGTCTTCTCTTGGACAGGTCTTCTTTCAGAGCTTGAAGAGGTCCTGCCCAACAGCGTCTATTTATTGCAAATAAGCCCGGATTTCGAACAATCGAGTGTAACCATAAGCGGCTCTGCGAGAAATTTTGATGACATACTTAAGGCCATAGACAAAATGGAATCGGGTAGATTCAAAAAAGTAATACTCCTGAATCATTCTCAAAAAGGAAATGGGCCCTTGATATTCAATATCTCTGCACAGTACAGTCTTGAAAGCTGATGGCACACTCCCGTTCTGAAAATGGAAAAAGCCTCAGGCCTGCGCACGTTGCGATTGCAGTCGCAATAGTCGTTATCATCTCGAATTTTATCTTCAGCGGCACAGTCCTTAAGGGCCAGGAAATTAAAGCCGCCGAGCTCGAAATGAGGGCAGGGGAGCTTAGAGCCGCGGTCTCCGGCAAGGGTTCCGGCCTTTACGACGTTGCTCGCACTGAAAGTTTTATAAATGGCCTCCCTGAATCAAAGGACCTGACCCGTATCCTGGATGAGACTTTTCAATCTGCGAGGCAGCATGACCTCGTAGTCCATTCAGCTGACTACAGTCCTGAAAGCAGGGATGGCTCGTTCTCCAGATACTCTTTTGCTTTTCCGGTAGAAGGCAGCTATAAGGACATCAAAAAGTTTCTATATGATATCGAGACAAGCAGGCGCCCGATTGCCATAGACGAGGTCAACCTTGCAAGCGGAAAGGCTGGCGATAGCAGGATAGTCCTAAAGCTAAGGATGTCTGTCTATTACAGGTAAAAGATAATGGATAATAAGAAAGCTATTCTCATAATCATGTTGATCTGCTTCGGGGGAGTCGTCTTTTATAACCTCTCCGCATTGAGGCAATCAGAGCCGAAACCAGTTCAGAAAAGAGGAGGCGAACGCCTGCCCTCGCTCAAGCTCGGCCTTCTGGATATTGAGAGAGAATCATTCAAAGAAACTAAGAGGAATATATTCAGCCCTGCCGATATTCCGGTACGCAAGAAGGTTGCGGAATTGAAGCCGCCTGCTGTGGTGCCTCCCCCAGTACAGGTGCCTCCGCCGGCCTCTGAACTACAGGTCTTTGCCTCAGAGGTAAAGTTTATGGGATTTCTTGACAACCGGGCCAGCAAGACCGCGTTTATCTCGAAAGCTGGAGAGGTCTATACGATCAAGAGAGGCGATGCCATCAACGGAAGATTTGTCGTGGAAAATATTTCAAACGAGACGATACTGCTGCTGAATAATGAGACAGGAGAGAAGGCGGTTATACAGATACCGGTCAAATAAAGCACGCTGACAATGAACAGCCACTAAGACCGGCGAATAATTGAAATGTCTTTTTGCATTCTTGGCTGAATTAGTGTATTGAATGTAGGAGGGTCTGGTACTGGTTGTTTTTTGGTATTACAATTTTGCTTCCAATCCGGACCTGGAATTATAAAACAGGAGGTTCAGCTATGAGAAAGGCCGTTCTCAAGTATCTGGTCATCGTTCTGGCCCTTGTCTTCTCGTCTGAGTGTTTCGCCAGGGGCGCATCAAGCGATATCGGCATGATGGAGGCGAAGCTCTCCTATCCTGTCCAGGCAGGCTCAGACGCAAATGCCAGCATAGAGGTTTTTGACAAGGCCAACGCCCGTATCCTGTCGGCCATAGCCGTGCAGAACAGCCGTGCCAAGCAGCTCATGTCTGTGCAGGGCGTAGTAGGAATCGCGGTGGGAATAAACGATGAGGGGCAACCCGCCATTCAGGTCTATTCTAAAAAGCTCCTTGCTCCGGGTGCGATACCGGGCAGTCTCGACGGAATACCTGTCGTGATCAAAGTCAGCGGCGATTTTTCCGCGATGAGGGCGCCTGGTAAGATCAACCCGGCAGTCAGGTTCGCGAGGCCCGTGCCCATAGGGGTTTCCACCGGCAATGCCGGCGAGTGCTCATCCGGCACGATTGGCGCGCGGGTCATGGACGCGATAAACGTTTACGCACTGAGCAACAATCATGTATACGCAGACAGCAATTCAGCCCCCTTGGGGAGCCAGGTGCTCCAGCCGGGCCTCTATGATACCAGCTGCACTTACGACCAGGTGAACGTCATCGGCAACCTGGCCAACTTTGTGCCGATCAACTACGGAGGCGAGAACACCATCGACGCGGCATTGGCCGTGACGACCACCTCCATGCTAGGGAACTCTACCCCGCAGAACGGCTACGGGGTCCCCATGTCCGCGACCGCGCCCGCCGTGCTGGGGCAGTTTGTCCAGAAGTACGGGCGCACGACGGCCCTCACCAAGGGAATAATAAGCGGAATAAACGCCACTATCATCGTCAATTACGGAGCAGCCGGCAACGCTACTTTCGTGAATCAGATAATCGTACACTCAAACAGGGCATTCATTAAAGCTGGGGATTCAGGTTCGCTTCTCGTAAACGACCCGGTACCTAACCCCGTCGGCCTGCTCTTTGCCGGAAATAGTTCCGGGCAATACGGGATAGCCAATCCTATAGACGCGGTGCTTTCGAGCTTTGGCGTGACCATTGATGGCCGGTAAGGGCCCTTCCGGTCAGTGGGAAGGGGCAGCTATTAAAAGATGGCTACCCTTTCTTTATCTTCCGGTTATAGGCTTTTTTCTATTTGCAACCTCTTCGTGCTCCGGCCTCCGGGGCACGGTTCAGACCGGGGACAGCAGTATGCACACTGCCATGACAATAAACGATGCCCTTAAGAAACACGGCAAAAAACTGATGAGCGTGGAAGGCGTAGTCGGGGTAGCGGAAGGGATCTGCGGAAAAAGGCCCTGCATAAAGGTCTATGTGGCCAAAAAGGCCCCTGAGCAGGAAAAGATCCCAAGAGAGCTTGATGGCTACCCTGTCGAGGTCGAACTGACAGGAGAGTTCAGGGGTTTGAAATAAGTGAAGACGCCTGCTTGTTTTTGAACAAAAAATGTTTGTATATCCTGAGAGACAGCGGCCAGTTTTGTTAAATTGTTGCAAAATTGAGCCAAAAGCTACTGAAGTGACTTGTGTGTTTTTGAAGATATAATGCATTTTAGTGCTTTAATAAAAAAACATCCGTAAGCCCGATGGGTTTACGGATGTTTTTATTTGTAGCAGGATTCGAAGACGCCGAGCGCCGGGCAAGCGTGAGGAAGACACCCCCGGTTATGGCAAGGCGCGGCAAAGCAAATCTATATCGCTTTGCCGCTCAATGGGAAGGTGAAAATCTCAGGCGGCTTTTTTCCAGACCTGGTCTTTTAGCGCCTGTTCGATGTAGCTAAGGTGGAGCTGCTCGTCCCTGTAGTTCTTGTCCACAAGCGTCTTTATCCTGTCCGGAAAATCCATCGTTACGGCCTTTCCATAGCGCCTGTTGGTCGTCTCTTCGCCTGTTCTCAACGCCTTCAGCGCGCCTTCGGTCCCTGTGAAGCTCCGGACCTTTGTGAAGACATCAAGGATGTACCCCTTCAAGTCCCTTGAAAATTCCGGGGCCTTCTCTCCAAGCGACTGTATCGCCTCAGAGGTCCTTTATATGCTTTTCATGGTCTTCCCTGAAGCGCTCTATATTCCTTTTAACGTTGGCTATGTCGATGTGGCGGAAGGTCTCCGTATAAGCGAAATAAGCGTCTATGTCGAGCTTGCAAAGTGATTTTAATTCCCTTGCTATCTCCCTGTTCTCCATAGGTCCACCTCCTTAAGTTTTGACCGGCAGCACTTCGCAAATCGCTTATTATGAGCTTAGATCAATTTCCAAGTACGTTCAAGCGCCAAGTCTGCAGGCTACAAGGAAATAGTGTAGACTTAATTCATGCAAGGGATAACGATAACGGTCAATACGTATTCAGGATACGAAACAGAGGAGATGCCTGTTTCGTTTACCATAGGCGGAAAGACCCTTGATGTCGAGGAGGTGCTCGACAGATGGCAGGGCGAGGGCACGGAGTATTTCAAGCTCAGGGCTGACGATAAATGCACCTATATAATCAGGCTCGACAAGGAGACCGATGAATGGGAGCTGACCATGATGGAGAAGGGTTAAACACCATTTGGCAGGCTCCAGAAAAAAGCCGCTCCCGCCAGCTTTTTCAGCCCTGTTCGCGGTTTTTGTTCTTCGTCATCTTGATCAGTAATGCCTCGCCAAAGGGTTTTCCTGCAAACCTCTGCTATACTTAATAAAAAGACCCTGTCAGGGCCAGAAAAGGCTATCTGAAAGGAGGAACCTATGAGGCTACTGCCGCTTGAGAAGCTTGGAACAAGGGAATTGGAAGGCGGAGTTGTGCAGTTCGGTATCTTTCTGCCGTGGGTCTCGCCAGCTAACGGCCACAGGCTGTGGGTGAAGGTAATACACGAAAATGATCAGTTTCTGCAGGAGATACAGCCTCTCGTCTTCGAGATGAGGCATACGCCTGACCCTGATTACGGCGACTACTGGTCTGTCCAGGTCCCGATCAATACCGATTCGAGGCCGCATCAGAACTCGGCCTGGGGTACCGAGGGCCGGTACGTTTACAGGTACCTCCTTGAGAATCCTAATGCCGCTACCGAGCACGACCGCCACATAGACTGGATAATAGACCCGTTCGCAAGGGAGTTCGGGGTAGGCAAACTCTCGGCCTTTACCCTGGGGTACAGGCACCACCAGTGGAGCGATAACGAGTCCAGGTGGAAAACGCCGAAGCTTGACGACCTGGTCCTCTATGAGCTGATCATAAGCGAGTTCGGGGGCGACCTCGACAAGACGATAGCGCACCTGGATTATCTCCGCGACCTGGGGATAAACTGCCTCCAGCTCATGCCGGTATCCAACGTGGCCAACCAGGTCGACTGGGGCTATCTCCCCATAGGCTTCTTCGGGGTGGACGAGAGGTTCGGGAAGAGGAAGGACATGCAGAGGCTTATTGAAGAGGCGCACAATAAGGGGATGGCCGTCATAATGGACTCGGTCTACGGCCATACCAGCGAGCATTTCCCCTATTCGTACGTCTACAAGAGGCTCGGCTACCAGGAGAACCCCTTTATCGGGCATTTCGCCAAGGACTACTTCGGCGAGAGCACGGACTTCAGAAGAAGCTTCACCAGGGACTTCTTCTATACCGTCAACTGCCACTGGCTCGACTGCTACCATGTCGACGGCTTCCGCTACGACTGCGTCCCTGAGTGGTGGGACGGCCCGCTCGGCACAGGGTACGCCGCCCTTACTTACGAGACCTACAAGACGGTGCAGTCAAAGGGCGCTCATGGACACTGGCAGAGGTTCACGTCTAACGAAGGCGCGATCAACCTCATACAGTGCGCGGAACAGCTCGAAGGGCCAAGGGAGGTCGTCGAGAGGACCTACTCGAACTGCACCTGGCAGAACGAGACACTCGGCGCGGCAGAGGGGGTAGCAAGGGGGAGCGCAGAGGCGTTAAGGAGGCTCGGATTGCAGTTCGGGCTAATAGGTTATCCTGACGAGGTCGCGTATAACGGGGACAGGATAAAGAAGAGCGCGGTCCAGTACATAGAGAACCACGACCACGCCCGCTTCATCTGCAACTTCAAGACCTTCCTGAACGGCAACGAGCTTCTTGCCGAGGGAGACAGGAACCTGTGGTTCAAGCTCCAGCCATACCTTATCGGCCTTTTCACGGCAAAGGGTATACCGATGCTCTGGCAGGGGCAGGAGTTCGGAGAGAATTATAATGTGCCCGACCAGGGCTGGGGCAGGGTCGCGACATTCCGTCCCATGAGGTGGGAGTACTTCTATGACGACGTCGGCAAAAGCATTGTGGCGCTCGTAAGAAAGCTCGTAAGGCTACGCAGCCGTGGGGCCCAGTTCAGGGCAGGCGAGCATTTCTTCTATAACGACGACAGGTACATCTCAAACGGGGTGCTCCTCTTCTCAAGGAAGACTAACGGCACCTTCAGCCTCACCGCGCTAAACTTTAGCGATACCGAGCAGACCGTGCCCTTCACATTCCCCATAAGCGGCAATTATACGGAAGAACTGCATGGCAGGGAAGGGGCGGACATAAACCTGATGAACATACATGAGGGGGCAGAGATCCAGTTTCCGATCCCTCCGAACTACGGGAGGGTATGGACCATAGGGACGTAAACAGTCTGAATAATCGCTCAATCAAGCCGCGGCGCAAACCCGCGGCTTTTTTTGTGTCTTGTGCGTGAAGTTGCGCTGGTGTAAACTCGCTGCATGATAAAGGTGGCTCAAAATGTATGGCTCGATGAAAGCGAGCTTAACTGGGAGTTCATCCGCGCGAGCGGCCCCGGCGGCCAGCACGTGAACAAGGCCTCGACGGCCGTACAGCTCAGGTTCAACGCAGCCGCCTCCACTTTGCCGCAGTATGTGAAAGAAAGGCTCAAGACTATAGCTGGGCGGAGGATGACCATCGAGGGGGATGTGGTGATAATCGCCCGGGATTCCCGCAGCCAGGAGCGTAACAGGGCAGAGGCCCTTCAAAAGCTCGTAGAGCTTGTCGGGAAGGCTGCCCATGTGCCCAAGGGCAGGATCAAGACCAGGCCCACCGCCGGCTCCCGTGAAAGACGGCTTAAGGCCAAGACTGTGGTAAGCGTAAAAAAGAAGATGAGGAGAAGGGGAGGGGAGGAGTAAAGGCGTTCAGTCGAATATGTTCTTGAGGACGAACCAGACGTTCTCTTTTCGTTCCCCCAGTCTCCTTAATGTGTATTGCAGCCATTCCCTGCCATAGGGCACATAGACCCTCACGCTGTAGCCCTCCCTGGCAAGCCCCCTCTGAAGGCTTCTTTTTATTCCCAGCAGCATCTCGAAATCGAACGACCTCTTTGAGACGCCATTCTCATCGGCAAACTTTTTGGCCACGTCCAGGAGCCTTTCATCATGGGTGGCGATTGCCGGGCGGGTGGCAGTGAGCAACAACCCTTTCATTATCTCCTCGAAGCTGGTATATACCTCCCTTTTGTCCTTAAAGGCGATAGAGGCGGGTTCCTTGTACGCGCCTTTGACAATGCGGATGCTCCCCCCGGCAGCGGTTATTATCCTGGCGTCGTCGACGCTCCGTTTAAGGGCGCTCTGCAGGGCCACGCCGATGTTAGGATATTTTTTGCGGAGCTGGAGGAATATGTCGATAGTTGCCTGCGTGTACTTCGACCCTTCCATGTCAACGCGTACGAAATTCCCGTCCTCACGGGCTTTCTTCACGATGGTCTCAAGGTTCTCTATGGCAAGCTCAGGAGAAATGTCCAGGCCCATGTGCGTGAGCTTGAGTGATATCTGTGAGTCTGCTCCGGAGGCCTTTATATCTTTCAAAAGATCGAGGTACTCCGCAACCGACCAGGCTGCCTGAGCTGGCGTCCTTACGTTCTCACCGAGGTTGTCGATAGTGGCCTTTATGCCGATATCGTTTAGCGCGAGGGCTGTTCTTATCGCGTCCTGCCTTTCGGCTCCGGCGATATACCTTTTTGCCAGGACGAGGAGTATACCTTTCACTTAAGCCCCAGCTGATCGGTGAAATCGAGCACAAGGCCTTTAAGCCCCGGGGGGTCGATCTCGGCTATGTCGTAGCGCACCCTTACGGCAGGTTTCTTTATCCGGATTATCGCTGAAAGGTCGATGGGTGTCGCGATGAGGACGATGTCGCAGGGCGTACGTTCTATCGAATCCTCGAGTTCCTTTTTCTGCTCCTCCGAGTATCCCATCGCCGGGATGAGCTTTTCGAGCCCGGGGTATTTATCCAGGGTCTCCTTGATGGTGCCGACGGCATGGGGCCTTGGGTCGACCGTGTCGGCGCCGTACCGTCGGGCCGCAATTATCCCTGCGCCATAAGTCATGCCGCCGTGGGTGAGGGTCGGGCCGTCCTCTATGACAAGGGTTTTTTTTCCCTTTATCTCTTTCTCGACGGTTATCTCTGAGGATGTCTTTATGATCGCTGCCTGTGGGTTAAGCGCCTTCGTGTTATTGATGACCTGCTCTATCGAGGCGGCGGGGGCGTCCTTCGCCTTGTTTATGATCACCGCGCGGGCCCTCCTCATGTTCGTCTCGCCCGGATAATATAAGAGTTCATGTCCTGGCCTTAGAGGGTCGGCCACTACAAGCTCGAGGTCAGGCGTTATGAAGGGCAGGTCGTTGTTGCCTCCGTCCCAGATGATCAGCTCGCCTTCCTTTTCAGCCTCTTTTAAAACGGCCGCGTAATCGACCCCGGCGTAGACGACAAGCCCGGCAACCACAAGAGGCTCGTACTCTTCTATCTCTTCAAGCGTGCACCGCTCTTTCCTGAAGTCGGCTGTAGAGGCGAACCTCTGGAGGCGCTGTCTGGCAAGGTCGCCGTATGGCATGGGATGGCGGATGACCACCGGCTTTTTACCGGCTTCAAGGAGAGTTCGCCCTATATATCTCGTGACCCCGCTCTTTCCGCAGCCGGTCCTCACGGCTGAGACCGAGATGACGGGGCGCGACGATTTGAGCATCGTCTCTTCAGGCGACGGGAGCACAAACGACGCGCCAAGCGCCGTCGCGAGCGTCGCTCTGTGCATCACGTATTCATGGGATACGTCGCTGTAGGAGAAGACTACCTCGCTGGCCCGGTATTTTTTTATCAGCTCCGGGAGCTTTTCTTCCGGATAGATTGGTATGCCGTCCGGGTAGAGCGGGCCGGAAAGGGAAGGGGGGTACTTCCTGTCATGGATAAAAGGTATCTGGGCGGCGGTGAAGGCGACTACCTCGCTTGCCGGGTCGTCCCTGTAAAGGCAATTGAAGTTATGGAAGTCCCGTCCCGCGGCGCCCATTATTATGATACGTTTCCTCATAGGCCCCAATTTGAAAGCATGTATGCTTACAGCTAGCGGGCCTTGAAAGGCGGGAGCCCGTCAGTGCCGAGAAGCATATACTCGCCGCTTGAGTCGATCACCCGGAGGTTATAGTCCTTCAAGTCCTCGTATGCCGACGCCTTCGTTATGACGATGGTCGTCGTCCTCTTCGAGTACTCATTTATGCTGCAATCATCGGACTTATCGGCCTTTACTATCTTACGCCTTGAATAGAACGATATCGACGGCTTGTTTATCTCATAGGTGGCAAGGACCCCGTCGGGAGGCAGGGCCGCTCTGGCGTACCTGGAATAGTCGTAGAGTGTTTTCTGCAGATAGATATTCGCAGGAGGCAGCGCGTAGAGCCTCAGGAAGACGATGATGAGGACCATCACGCCTGTGATGCACAGAAAAGATGGGAGAGTTTTCCTGAAGGAAAATGTGGTAAGAAGCGCAACCGCAGCGAACGCCGCCCCGAGCGTGTAGAAGAACCTTGGCGGCAGGTAGACGTCCATCTTGAGGCTCAGCGACGGCAGGATGAAGAGCGCGGAGGCAAAGACGAAGGCTATTGCCGCGAGCAGATAGGCCGGCGCGCGCCCCGCGCGCTTCTCAGCCATATCAGAGATGACCAGCCCGGCAAGGATGGCCGCGGGTGGAAAGAGAGGGAAGATATAGTTCGGGAGCTTTGTCCGTGAGACCGAAAAGAATACGAGCACGAAGATGAACCATATCGCTCCGAGCAGGTAGAGCGACGAGGCCGCGTCATGCCTCTGCTTAAAGCCCCTGTACACACCCGACGGGAGCATGGCCACCCACGGGAAAAAACCGAGCAGGAGTACGCCTATATAGTAATACAACGGCCCGCCATGGCTTGATATCACGCCAGAATACCTCTTTATGTGGTGCTTCACTATGAACGCGTTAAAGAAGTCCCAGCCGTTTATCATTAGCTGCGCTATGAACCAGGGGGCTCCTATAAGGATGAAAAGCCCGATGTATGAAGGCCTGAAAAGCTCCTTTGACCTATGAAGGTTTTTGGAGAGGGCGAGGTACAGAATGGCTATCACGGCCGGGAAGAGAAGGCCGACCGCGCCCTTTGTAAGGACGGCGAGGGCTGAAGCCGCCCAGAAGCCGAGGAACCATCTCTTTTTGCCATCTATGGTTCCCATGTAGAAGGAGAATATGGACGCGGTTATGAAAAAGGCGAGCGTCATGTCCGTTACCGCGGAATGCGAGTAGACGAAGAACTCGAGGTTTACAAAAAGGGCCAGGGTCGCGACGAGTGCGGTTGTAAGACCTGTAAGCCTTTTTACGAAAAGGAAAGTCATCCCTGAGAGGAGGACGCCGAAAAGGCTCGATGTGAAGCGCGCCGCGAACTCCGTTGTCCCGAAGAGCTTGAAGGCTGCGCTCATGAACCAGTATATCAGTATGGGCTTGTCATACCGCGGCTCGAAATTGTAAGTCGGCGTTATAAGGTTTCCGGTCTCGACCATCTCCCGTGCCGCGGCTGAAAAGACAGCCTCGTCGACGTCAAAGAGGAGGAAGCCGCCTGTCTTGAAAAAGGACAAAAAGACGATGAGGAGGCCGAGCCCTGCCGTTATCCATTTCTCCCGCAACCCCGTCTTCGCGAGTATCAGGTAGCCTGCCCCGAGGCCGAGCAAGGCCCCGGCGAGCACGTCAGTCGGATAATGGGAGCCAAGGCCCACGCGCGCTATCGCCACGAGTACAGCCGCCGCGTAGAAGAAGACGGCGAACCTTGGGAACTTTTTAGCGAGCACGTATGCGAGCGCAAAGCTCGCCGCTGAGTGGCCTGAAGGGAAGGAATTGAACCTGCCAGAGTAGTCGAAGACGGAGGTGTTCTGAAGTAGATAACCCATCGCGTCAGCGCCATGGGCTATCCTGGGGCGCTCAAATGCCGCCTTTATGAGGTGCACGGCGGCGCTGGCAAGGAGTATGGCCAGGACACCTTCGCGCCCTGTCTCCTTCAATGCCGTCTTCTTTTTGAAATATCCTGAAAGGTAGATGAGCGCTGAGACGCCAAAGAGGACCGCCCCGTCTCCGACGAGGCTGAAGAACCCGGAGAAGGCCTTAAGCGCCGCATTCTCGGGGATATTCCCCGCGAGGATGTGGTCCAGCCAGATGAAGATAAGCGCGAGCAAGGCGATAGTCATGATTATCGGGACGGGCTTACGGAGGTTCAAGCAACTGCCTCCTCGAATATCGAAAGGGCCCTGTCTATCTCCGGGCCGGTGACGGTCAAAGGAGGCATCAGGCGCGCTATGTTCTTGTCTGCCCCGCACTCGATTATGATGAGGCCGGCGTCAAGGCACCGTTTCATCACGCCATCGAGCCGTTCCCTGTCAGGGCCGCCGTCAGCCTTTATGAACTCGACCCCTATCATGAGTCCAAGCCCCCTTACGTCGCCTATGCCCTTTCGCCTGTTCTTGATATCCAGAAGTCTTGAAAGCAAGTGATCCCCCATCCTTGAGGCGTTCTCCAGGAGCCTCTCCTTTTCTATCTTGTCAATGGTCGCCACCGCCGCCGCGCACGATACCGGGTTTCCGCCGAAGGTGGTTCCGTGCGCCCCCGGAGGCCACTTCGACATGATATCGGCCGATGCCCCGAAGGCGCTCAAGGGGAAGCCGGAGGCTATGCCCTTTGCCATGACTATTATGTCCGGCTCAAGATCGAAGTGCTCTGAGGCGAACCATCTGCCGGTCCTGCCGAAGCCGCTTTGCACCTCGTCGGCGATGAGGAGTATGCCGTGCCTCGAGCAAAGCTCCCTTACCTTCCGCATGAAATCGGCTGGTGGCACGATATACCCGCCTTCGCCGAGGAGGGGCTCGATGACCATGCAGGCAACCTCTTCAGGCGTTATCTGGTATTTTAATATCTTTTCGAGGTATTCGAAGCATTCTGTCGCGCAGCTTCCGCGCTCCATGCCCATGTGGCAGCGGAAGCAGTACGGGTACGGCGCGTGGTAGCATGACGGCATGAGGGGGTGGTAGCCGCGCCTGTACCTTGCCGCCGATGTCGTAATGCTCAATGCCCCCATTGTCCTGCCGTGAAAGCCGCCCAGGAAGCCTATGACCCCCTGCCGTCCGGTAGCGTACCTGGCGAGCTTCACAGCCCCTTCGACGGCCTCCGCCCCGCTATTGGAGAAGAAGAACATATCTATGTTGCCGGGGGTAACGCTCGCGAGCCTTTCGGCAAGCTCTATCTCGGATGAGTACCTGAAGATGCAGCCGGAGTGGATGAGCGAGTCCATCTGGCGTTTTGCCGCCTCTATGACCTCAGGCGGGCAATGGCCGATGTTGGCCGTGGCGAGCCCTGAGGAGAAGTCCATGTACCTTTTCCCGTCCATGGACTCAACGTAGAGCCCCTCGGCCTTCTTGACTTCGATGTCAGTGTGGAATACGAGGGCAGGAGTAAGATGCCTGGCCCCGCGTCCTTTGAGGTCATTTTCCATGGATCTGCCGCGCCCCTATTCCTCGTCTATGGGTGCGGGCTCGCAGAGGAGGGAATCATAGATGGCGAGCCTTCCGCATTTCTTGCAGATGTATTCGAGCTTGTTGACCATGTTTGAGCAGACGTGGCGCGCGTCTTCCACTTCCTTGCCGCAGAACTCGCAGGAAAAAGGCGGGACGTCCTTTCTCGGGTGGCAGAGGTGCCCCATGCCGCTTGCCAATCCCCCGCACGCGGGGCAGGAAAACGTCTTTACGTACTGGGTCATCGGTATCCTTTCCTATTTGCCGCCGAAGAGGATTTTCTGCATGGCGGTGAGCCTTCTTACGTGCTCTTTTTCCTGCTCGATAAGGGAATTTATCACATTCCTGTCCTTCTCCCTTATCATCCTCTCCAGCTCATAGTAGAAAAGGAGCGATTCCTTTTCCATGTTTAAGGCCATGTTGACGGCCTCCTGCTCGCCCTTGACGGCGCGGGCTGCATCCTTCCCGGCATCAGGGTTGGTGAATACTTCGCTATCCGCCATCGTAAAGAGGTACTGCTGGGCCTCTCCCAGATAGGGGTCGAAGCCCTCCGTAGTATCTTCGACCAGGAGTTTTTTGAGGTCTTTGAATACTTTTATATGATTCCCTTCCTCGTCAGAGAGGAGCTTGAAAAGCACTTTAAGCTCTTTTGTCCTCGCGCCCTTTGAGGCGTCGTAATAGTACTTCATCCCGTTCTCTTCGATCCTCAGGGCCATATCAAGGATCTCCTTGCCTGTAAAATGCACCGGGTCCATACACCCTCCTGTCATGCGTGGCGGATTATAACAAAAGCGCTGATGGATTTATAGTTTTTTCCTGAGTAAAAACGGTCACTGAAGCAGGGGCGGCGGTTTTAGTCCTTGTCAATCTGTGCCTTCTGGAGGCGTCCGCTAAAGTCCCTGTATATGACCTTCCATTTGGTGAAGGTATCAAGGGCGCCGCCCCTGCCGCCGGCGTCCTTCCTGCCAAGGCCGCTCCTTTTCGTGCCGCCGAAGGGGAGCTGTATCTCCGCGCCTATGGTCGGCGCGTTTATGTAGACGATCCCGGCGTCAAGGTCGCGCTCGGCTATCGCCGAGTTGTTTACGTCCTGCGTATATATCGATGACGAAAGGCCGTACTGGACGCCGTTGGCTATATCTATCGCGTGCTTAAGGTCCCTGGCCTTTATGACCGTCACCACCGGGCCGAATATCTCCTCCTGCGCTATCCTCATATTAGGGTCTGCGTCGATGAATATGGTCGGCTCTATGAAGAAGCCCTTGGCGAATCGGCCGTCCTTCAGGGCATTGCCGCCGAGGGCGAGCTTCGCCCCTTCTTTTCTGCCTATTTCGATAAGCCCAAGGACCTTTTCCATCTGTGATCTGTTTATTACAGGGCCCATCTGCACCCCGGCGTCAAGGCCATTGCCGATTTTTAATCGTCTTGCCGCGCCGGTGAACATCTCTATAAAACGGTCGTATACAGGCTCATGCGCTATTACCCTGCTCGCTGCCGTGCACCTCTGCCCGGATGTGCCGAAGCCGCCCCAGAGGGCGCCTTCAACGGCGAGGTCGAGCCTTGCGTCGCCCATCACGATGATCGGGTTTTTGCCGCCCATCTCGCATGATATTTCCTTTTCGATGCCGCTGCACAGGCGCGCAAGCCTCGCTCCCACTGCCGACGAGCCGGTGAAAGAGACCCCGTCTATGCCGGGGTGGGTGGCAAGGTATTCGCCTGCCTCGTCCCCTGTGCCGTGCACGAGGTTAAGGACACCCGGCGGAAGGCCAGCTTCGGTTATGATATCGACGAGCCTTGCCGCCGCTACGGGGGTATAGCTCGACGGCTTGAAGACGGCGGTGTTGCCGGCGATGAGGCAGGGGAATATCTTCCACGCCGGAATCGCAGTCGGGAAGTTCCATGGCGTTATGAGGGCAAAGGCGCCGACAGGGACCCTTATGGACTTACAGTCCTTGGAGTTTAGCTCTGATGGGACGGTCTCGCCTGAGAGCCTTCTGCCCTCTCCGGCCATGTAGTAGGCCATGTCGATGGCCTCCTGCACGTCCCCCATGCCTTCAGGGAGGATCTTTCCCATCTCCATTGTGACAAGGCGGCCAAGCTCTTCCTTGTGCTTGAGGAGGCCTTCCGCGGCCCTGAAAAGTATCTCGCCGCGCTTGGGCGCAGGCGTAAGCCGCCAGCCGTCGAATGCCTCTTTCGCGGCTCTGACCGCGGCGTCAATATCCGCTTTGCCGGAGGCGGGCACAACGCCGACTATTTCGCCGGTATCTGCCGGGTTTACGCTATCGAGTGTCTTGCCGGAACGCGCCTCGATCCATCTGCCGCCTATCAGGTTACGGTACTTGACCGCCATCTTTTCCCTCCAAAGAGCTGGTTTGTTGAGTATATCAGAGCGGAAATGGCCCGGCAATCGGCAAGGGCAGGGTAGGGAGCCGCCTGTGTGGAAAAACCTGTGGATAAAGGCGGTAAAAGTTGTTGAAAGGATGTTTAAAAGAGGCAAAAAATCCTTTAAAAATGCGTGATTGAGCTAAAGTTTTGAGAAAGACGCGCCGAAGAGCGACCTATGAGGCGGATTGTCTTGTCAGTTCTTCTCTTGCTATTTACCTCAAGCAGCGCGAAGGCGTGCACCGAGTTCGCCGTCATGCGTGATATGGACTCATTCGCCACAAGCTGGTCGAGCGGCAAGTTCACAATCAAGATGTGGGAGTCGCCCGGGATGGTAAGGATGGTCGGGACGCTGCGTCCCGGCACACTTGTAAAGGTGCTTGGCAGGAGCCAGGGCTACCTCAAGGTCAAGGCGGCGGATGAGGATGGCGGCTATATCGGCTGGGTGAGCCAGGCTGTGGTGGAGATGACCTTCTCAGAGCCTCAGGACGAATTCCAGGAGTGCGACGACGCCGTAATGGTCTACGCGCCGGTTAAGAAAGAGAACAGGTTGAGCTTTAACGACAATGAAGGCGAGGTGGGCGTGGTGAAGTAAAAAGCCCCCGGATTAGGCTTGACTACGGCAATCTTATCATGTATTTTTATTAACTGACCGCGGGCGTAGTTCAATGGTAGAATGAAAGCTTCCCAAGCTTTAGACGTGGGTTCGATTCCCATCGCCCGCTCCAGATGACCTTAAAGCCAACCATGACTTCATGGTTGGCTTTTTCTTTTCCGGAGACCGGAAAAACGCCATCACAAGTTAAGGCTTGACGCGGGTATGCTATAAATGGTGTAATATTATATTGTTTTCGTAAATATCAACCGCAATGTCAGATTGCCAAGCAGAGGAGTATGTAAGAACAGATGAAATTTGAAAGTTTGGAGCTTCACCAGGACATCCTTAAGGGTATAAGCGACGCCGGGTTTGTGGACTGCACGCCCATTCAGGAACAATCGCTTCCGGATTGTCTCGCAGGAAAAGACGTAATAGCCCAGTCTCAGACAGGCACGGGAAAGACAGCGGTCTTTCTCCTGAGCATATTCAACAGGGTCCTGGCCTCTGGCCCAAGCACCACCGGCCAGCCGAGGGCCCTTGTGATGGTCCCTACCAGAGAGCTTTGCACCCAGATAATAGACGACGCCGAGAAGCTCGGAAAGCACCTTCCCTTCAAGTCGGTAGCCGTCTACGGCGGCGTAGAGTACGGAAAACAGGTGGGCGCGCTCAAAAGCGGGGTAGACCTTGTCGTCGCGACCCCTGGCCGCATGATAGACCTCTATAAGACAAAGACCCTTTCGCTCGATTCGATCGAGATATTCGTCATCGACGAGGCCGACCGCATGTTCGACATGGGCTTCGCCCCGGACATAATGTACATAGCCGGGAAACTGCCGAGGAACAAGCCGAGGCAGACGATGCTCTTTTCGGCGACCATCGACTCAAACGTAAGAAGGCTCGCCTCCCGCTACATGAAGCCGGAGCCAGTTACCATCGAGATAGAGCCTGAGCAGATCACTGTAAACGCCATAGACCAGAAGATATTCTACGTGTCGAATGAGGAGAAGCTCCCGGTCCTGCTGACCATCCTCAAGAGGCCTGACGTCGAGCGCGCCATCATATTCACCAACATGAAGATAACGGCCGAAAGGATCGGGGCGAAGCTTGCCGGGAACGGCCTTTCAGCAAAGGTCTTGACCGGCGACGTAAGCCAGGAGCGCCGCCAGAAGATAATCGACGGCATGAAGCACGGCAAAATCAGTATCCTTATCGCTACGGACGTCGCCGCCCGCGGCCTCCATATAGAGGGTATTTCGCACGTCATCAACTACGACCTGCCGGATGACGCCGCCAATTACGTCCACCGCATAGGCAGGACCGCGAGGGCAGGCAAGAGCGGGGTCGCCTACAGTCTCGCCTGCGAGGACCACGTCCTGAACCTCCCTGAGATAGAAAAGTACATAGAGAAGAAGCTCGAACCGGAGTGGGTCGATGAAGCCGAGATGGTAAAGGACGTAGCCCCTGAGCCGGAAAGGCACAGGAGACCCAAGCCTTTTGAGAAGAGGGATAAAAAGCCTGACGGAAAGCCCAGGCGCGAGAAGAGCTTCTCTAAAGACAGGAAGGGGGCGCATGAACGTCCTCGCCCCGTAAGGAAGGAGCATGCGGCGCCGGCGGAAAAGCGGGACGAGCAGAAGCTCGCCCACTACGGCGCGGGACAGGATCAGGCAAGCAGCGAAAAGCCCGCGCGCGTCGCAGGCGCTGAAGCCCCCAAGCCGGGACATCCTGGCCAGCGCAGAAGGCCGAGGCCCGGCGGAAAGCACAGTGGCGCGCCAGGGGACAGGCCTCATGGACAAAGATCAGATAGGCCGGAGAGGCCTTTTGAACGGAAGGACGCGAGACCGGCGAGAAAGTTCACACCCGAGGCTGTAAAGACTGAGGCAAAGCCCGTTGCCGCGCCCATGGCGCACGCAGAGCATAAGGAGAAAAAGGGCGGCCTCATAAAGCGGTTCCTGAAGTTTCTTAAGAAGTCCTAAGAGACGCCGATCTCATAACTTGTACTTTTAAAAGATAAGGCCAGGCAGGATAACCTGCCTGGCCTTTATTTGTTCTTACGCCGGAAAGCGTATCAGTTGTTCTGCTGGTAGAGCCCCTCAAAGTACTGGGGCTTTTGCTCCTCGAAGGAGAGGATAAGCTCAAAGGCTATATGGCGGGTGCTGGCGAACTGCATGGAAAGGGCTACCGGGTCGCGAAGCCCGGCCTTCTGGTCGACCCACGCGAGGGGGCTGTTCTGTATCAGGCCGCTGAACTCGTTATTCAGGACCGGCCTTGCGGCCGCCTTGGGGATGGTATTGGATACAGCGAAGAGTATCTCCTTCCTGCTTATGCGCACGCCCATCTCTTCGTCTATTATGACGAGCTTGGTCAACCACTGCTCGAAGCTGACCTTCCTGAACGGGATGCCGGGGTTTCTTCCGAGCCGCGGCACGTACCTGTTCTTGTCCTTGTTCGTGGGGGAATAGAGCGCGAGCCCGCTCATCGGCAGGGCGAGCTTGGGGTCGTAATCTGGCGAGTTGTCGTTGAACTGGATCTCCATGCCGAGCTTGTCGAGCAACGACCCGGTCCCGTCCACGTCTTCGACTATGGCCCTTACAGCGACAGCCATCCTCTGGCACTCGCCGTCAAAGCCCATGTCATAGGCCTGTGTAGACTTCGCAAGGAATTGGAGGAGCGACTTTAAATACGCGTCAAGTTCTTCTGTTGTCCTGGTCTTGTTTGTCATAGTGCCGGTATTTTATATCATCAGGGCCCTGAATACAAATATTTTTGCGGTCATACGGCGAGTTATGTTAAAAAGCATCAATCGGAGGAGATCAATCGGAGGAGATCGGCGGAGGAGATCAATCGGAGGAGATCGGCGGAGGAGATCGGCGGAGGAGATCGGCGGAGGAGATCGGCGGAGGAGATCGGCGGAGGAGATCGGCGGAGGAGATCTATGGATAAGACGCGGCTTTTAGTGAAGGTAAGGCTCGTTACGCCTCAAGCCAGGGCGCCAGAAAAATCTCATGCCGGGGACGCGGGTTGGGACCTCTTCGCCTCTGGTGAGGCCGTAATAGCGCCCGGGGCGACAGGCATAATAAGGACCGGCATCGCCCTTGAGATACCTTCGGGCTGGTACGGACAGATAAAATCCAGGAGCGGCCTTGGCGCAAAGGGGCTTATAGTCACCGCCGGTGTCGTCGACTGCGGCTACAGGGGCGAGATATGCGTGGTCGTAATAAACGGCAACAAGGCCGGGGATGCCTTTGCTTTTAAGACCGGGGACAAGATCGCGCAGATGGTATTCCTGCCTGTGCCTGACGTTGACGTAGAGCTTGTCCAGGACCTGAACGCCTCTTCAAGGGGCGCTAACGGCTTTGGCAGCACCGGGAGATAGCAGTATTATACCGTCCTCAAGGCATCGACTATCTTCATCTTCGATGCCCTGACCGCGGGCAGAAGGCCGCCTATAAGGCCCATGGCAAGGGCTATTGTTATAGATTCCAGCGCCGTCCCCAAGGTCAGGGTGAACGAGAAGGCCAGCTCGGCGAAGGTCTGGAAGTTGAGAGTCGATATCGTAAAGAACTGAAGGAACGAGGCCAACAGGAGCCCTGCCGCCCCGCCGATAAGCCCTGTAAGGAGCGATTCCGCGAGGAAGGCCGCGAGTATGCTGGGCCTGCCGAAACCTATGGCCCTTAAGGTGCCTATCTCGGAGACCCTGTTCGCTACAGCCGAGTACATGGTTATCATCGCCCCGATTATAGCCCCTGTAGAGAATATGGCCGTAAGGCCGGTGCCGAGTACCCGGAGAAAGGTGGATAATGCCTTGGACTGCTCGGCGTAAAATTCTGTTTCCCTCTTCGGCTCAAGCTTGAGCCTCGGGTCGCTTTCTATCCTTTTTGCCATCTCGTCCAATCTTCCGGGGTCAGCCATCTTAAGTACGACCGAGGTATATACAGGCCTCCTGAACGCCTGCATGAGAGAGTCGATGTCGCCCCATATCTCTGAAGAGAAGCCGGTTGCGCCGGCGTCAAAAAGGCCTACTACCTTCCAGTCCCTCATGGCGAACCTTATCGTCTCGCCGACCCCGGCTCCCTTGAACCTTCTGGCAACGGATCTCCCGGCGGCTATCTCGTAGGTGCCGGGCCTTGGCATCCTGCCCTCTACGAGCCTTGCCTGGGGCTTAAGCGCCGCTGACATGGACGATATACCCCTCAGGACCACGTTTGAAGGCTTGTCGGTCCCCCGTTTGGGAAGCGAGATGAGGACGACTATCTCCTTTGCTGCCATCATCTTCCCCTCCGGGCCAGCGGCTATCCCATCCGTTGTCTCGATTATCGCGGCCTGCTCGCGGGTTATGCTGCTTTGCACCTCGGACGGGGCGCCTTTCCTCACAACGACCATGTTCTCAGGAGAGCCCGTCTCGACAAGGGTCCGCTCAAGGCCTTCCGCAAGCATCGTTATCGCCGCGAAGACGAAGACCACGAGAGCCATGCCGCCAGCGGTGAGGGCGGTGGTGAGCTTTCTTGTCCAGAGCGACCGGTAGCTGTAGACGAGGGGGACCGGCATTCAGGCTATCCTCCGTAATGCCTCTGTTATCGGGACTGTTATCGCCCTGTACGCGGGCAGGATCGCCGACACTGCCGCCACCAGAAAGGCCGCCGCGGCGTCCATGTAGAAGGTCGACGGCTTGATGATGAATATAGGGAAGTACTGGCCGAGGAGCGTTTTAAAGATACCGGCTGCAGGGAAGGTGAGCATTACGCCTAAGCCCGCGCCGAGAAAGCTTATGACGAGAGATTCCCCGAAGATGAGCGCAGTTAGATAGAGCGGGCCGAAGCCCAGGGTCTTCATGGCGGCGAACTCGCCGAGCCTTTCCCGCACCGACATCGCCATGGTGTTGGCCGTCACGGCCATGATTATGATTATGACGACGAAAGAGACGAGCTGGATCGCGGTCATTATAGCCTCTGTCATCGATACGAAGCTCATCTGAAAGGCCCTTTCTGTCTCGGTAAGCGTCTCGGCGAGCGAGTTCTTGAAAAGGGCGTCTATGCGCCCGGCTACAAGAGCCGCAAGCTCAGGGCGCGCTATCTGTATGAGATAAAAGCCGGTCTGGTCGCCCCTGTCGGGCTCCCTTTCCTTTATGGTCTCGTTAAGGTATTCCCAATGGAAGAAGAAGAGCGATTCGTCTACGGTCTCGTCCCTCCCGCGGTATATGCCCCTCAATACGAAATCCCAGTCTCCGGGGTATATGAGCCCCTTGAGAGTTATGAGGTCGCCCGTCTCCCAGCCGAACCTTTCGGCAAGCTTTCTTCCGGCTATAGAACCCTTCCTGTCCTTAAGGTAGGCTGTCCGCTCGTCTTCAGGCAGCACAAGCTCGCTTACGATATCGAGATGGCTTTCGGCCTCCATCGCGAAGTTGCCGAAAAAATTACGCTCATCTTTATATACACCTCCGAACCAGTCGCCGTGCGATACATTCACGACCCCTTCCACCTGCCTTATCTTCTCGTAATAGGATATGGGAAGCGGGAAGACAAGCGAGATGGCGTTCCTGGTGATGAGCCTGTTTGCCTGAGAGGCCTCGACTCCGGCGTACCAGGCTTCGACGACAGTCCTCAGGAGGCCGAAGGCGAGTATGGCTATCGCCATGCCGAGGACGGTGAGGGCTGTCCTGAGCCTGTGGCGCAGCGCGTTCCTGAAAAGTATCTTAGCGAGGAGCGCCATTGAGGAGCCCTTTTTCGAGGTGTCTTACGAGGCGCGCCTTTTCAGCCGCCCTGGGGTCGTGCGTGACCATGATGATGGTCTTTCCGAACTCCTCGTTGAGCCGGCGCATTAGCTCAAGCACCTCTTCCGCGGAAGCCCTGTCGAGATCTCCTGTCGGCTCGTCGGCGACTATCATCGACGGGTCTGAGACCATCGCCCTCGCTATGGCTACCCGCTGCTGCTCGCCCCCGGAGAGCTCTCCTGGGTAATGCTCTGTCCGCTCCGAGAGCCCAACAAGGCTCAAGAGCAGCCCGGCCCTTTCCTTGCGTTCTTTTCCTGGCATCTCCTTGAGGATAAGCGGCAGCTCGACGTTTTCAAGCGCGGTCAATACGGGTATCAGGTTGTAGAACTGGAAGATGAAGCCTACGTGCTCCGCGCGCCAGGCGGTGAGCCCGGCTTCGGTAAGGGAGGTTATATCGACGCCGCCTATCTCGATCGTGCCGCTATCGGAGCGGTCTATGCCGGCTATGAGGTTAAGGAGGGTGCTTTTACCTGACCCTGACGGGCCCATCAGGGCGAGGAACTCGCCCTCGTTAATGTCAAGGTCGATTTCCCTCAGCACAGGCAGTATCTGGCTTCCCCGCACGTAGGACTTGTTAAGCCCCCTTATCCGCATGAAAGGACCGGCCATCACTCTTCCAGCGGCTCTATCCGCGAGCCGTCCGAGAGCCCATCCGGCGGATCGATGACGATGCGAGTGCCTGGCGCAAGTCCGGCTACCTCCACGGTCTCCCCGATAGCGCCCCCGACCGTCACCTGCGCCTTCCTCGCTCTCCCGTTGTCGACGATGAATACGGATTTGCGGCCGTTCTCCCCGGTTACGGCGGAAGACGGGACGGTCATCCTGGGTTTGTCCTCTCCGGGCCCCAGAGGCCTTGAAAGGAAGGCCACCTTGGCGCTCATCTCAGGCAGTATCAACGGGTCTTTTTCAATGAACCGGACCTTTACAAGCACAGAGGCCTTGGCCCTGTCCGCTGTCGGGACTATCATGTGGACCTGGCCGTTGAACCTTTTGCCCGGCAGGGCGTCGAGCTGTATCTCGCAAGGCATGCCTGTAGATATCCTGCTGACGTTAGATTCAGATACGTCGGCCTCTACCTGAAGGGTATCCATGTCGGCGATTGTCACAACAGCGGCTTTTGTTCCGGCAGCGGCCCCAAGCGGTGTTACTATGTCTCCTATGTCCGCGTTCTTCGTTAGGACCACCCCGCCGAAGGGGGCCCTTATATCCGCGTAGCCGAGGGATGCTTCGGCGCCCCGTAGCTCGGCTTCCGCTGATTTTACCTGGGCCATTGCCGACCCAAAAGCGGCCTGGGCCTTCCTGTGCCTCGCCTCTGCGGCGTCAAAGTCCCTTCTTGAGATGAAGCCCCCTGTGAGAAGCTCTTCTTTCCTCCGGAAATCGACGCCTGCGTCATCTGCCTCGGCTTTTGCCGCGTCAAGGCCATCCCTTGCCGCCTTGAGGGCGGCGCGCGCGCTGTCAAGGGAGGCCGCCAGGTCGGCGTTCTCTAATCTCGCCACTACCTGCCCCTTTTTCACGCGGCTCCCTTCCTCGACCCCGAGCCAGGCGAGCCTGCCGGTTATCTTCGAGGCGAGCGCGGCCTTCCGTTCAGCCTCCACGTAGCCGCTGGCATTGAGCACAGAAAGCCCCTGGGAGGGGTATGTAAGAGAGACCTCGCCTACCCTGACCTTTGGTGTCTTAAGCGCCCCTGACGCAAGTATCAGGAGAACGGCGAGCAAAATGGCGATGGCAGCCCACCAGAGGTACTTCCTCCCGGGCCTTCCGTACCCTTTTCTTGCCGCCGGTTTTTTTATCTTCAGCCTGGAAATGTCTTCTGCCATCCTAAGAGCGAGTATATCTGATTTTCGGGCGTTTTCTTTCACGCCGTTGACATATGAAGTTATAGTTGTGATATAATCCGGGCTGACTTCGGGAGATAATCGCATGCATCCGGATTTCCTTAAAATTTATGAGCGCCTTATCGCTCCTTCCCCTGACCACTGCTTCATCGTAAACAGGGATTATGAATACCTCGTTGTAAACGACGCCTACCTGAAGGCCCACGCCATGGAGCGAGATGAGGTCGTAGGACGCACTATGCCTCAGGTACTCGGGGAGGGTGTCTTCAGGATATTGATAAAAGATTACATCGACCGATCTTTTGCAGGCGAGGTCATAAACTACAGGGCCTGGTTTGAGTTCAAAGGCGTTGGCCGCAGGTTCATGAACATAGCCTGTTATCCCTTTATCGCTCAAGACGGCACGGTCTCAGGCGCTGTCGTCGTGTCAAGGGATATAACCGGATACAAGGTCGCTGAGGAGAGGCTCGCCGAGTCCGAGGAGAAGTACAGGCATCTTTTCGAGAACCTCAACGACGCCGCCATGCTTGCCGACACCGCCACAGGGATTATTGTCGAGACGAACAGAGAGGGAGAGGTCCTTTTAGGGAGGTCGCGCGATGAGATCATCGGCATGCACCAGAGCCAGTTGCATCCGCCGGGTAAGGCCGAGGAGTACAGGCAGAAGTTCGCGACACACATAGAACATGGCAGGGCCGCCGATTATGATGGAGAGATGATACGCAAGGACGGGACCGTCGTGCAGGTACATATAAGCGCGGCCCCGCTGAACGTAGGCGGAAAAGGGCTTATCCTCGGACTTTTTAAGGATATTACAGAAAGGCAGCTCATACAGAACGAGCACCTTAAATCGCAGAAGCTTGAGTCCCTCGGCAGGCTCGCCGGAGGCATCGCCCACAACTTCAACAACATACTTACCTGTATAATGAGCAACATCTCGCTCGCGCTCTTCTACGGGCCTGACGAGAGGATCGCCAAACGGCTTCAGGAAGCCGAGCGTGCCTGCGATCAGGCAAAGGACCTGGTCCGCCAGTTCCTGACCTTCTCGAAGGGCGGGGCGCCTGTCAAGGAGCCGATGCTCCTCGACTCCGTTATGGGGCAGTGGTGCTCTTTCGCGACTTCAGGGTCGAGGTCCAGGTGCGAGTTCAAATTCTCTCCTGACCTCCTGCCTGTAGAGGCGGACCCCGGGATGCTCTCGCAGGCCATCCAGAATATCGTGCTGAACGCTGACCAGGCGATGGCTGAAGGCGGGATCATAAAGATAAGTGTCTTCAATGCCGACCAGGCCCAGGGGCGCCTTCTTTCGGCCCCGCACGTCTGCATACGCGTTGAGGACCAGGGCGTCGGCATCCCTGAATCCGAGATAGGGAAGGTCTTTGACCCGTATTTCTCTACAAAGGCTGAAGGCGGCGGGCTTGGGCTTACTACGGCCTATTCGATAATCAAGGACCACGGCGGGTTCATAGATGTGAGTTCCATTGAGGGTAAGGGCTCAGTCTTCTCCGTTTACCTGCCTGCGTCCGACCTTGGCGTTCAGGCACCCTGCGGCCACGCCCAGCCCCGCAATGTAAGGGTGCTTGTGATGGATGACGAGGATATGATAAGGGAAGCCGCGGGGGAGGTGCTGAAGGTAGTTGGCTGCGATGTGGAATTCGCAAGCGACGGCGCTGAAGCCATAGGCCTTTTCAGGGACGCGATGGTCTCCGAGCGCCCCTTCGACCTTGTCATAATGGACCTTACCATCCCGGCTGGCATGGGCGGCAAGGAGGCCGTCAGCCACATACTTGAGATAGACCCTCACGCAAGGGTGGTTGTGTCGAGTGGCTACTCTAACGACCCTGTGATGTCCGAGTACGCCAGGTATGGTTTCTCAGGTGTTTTGCCCAAGCCATACAGGGCTAACGAGATGATAGCTCTGGTAACTCGCCTCCTGGCCAACCGGTAGGCCAACCCACTTCTTTACTATCCCTTCTTTACTATCCATAGATCGAGTAGTCCGGGTCGCTTGTTTCTTTTATGCCGTAGACGCGGAATTTAAGCCCCGTTGTATATGGATGGGGCCTGCCCTCCATGAGCTCCTTCAAGATATCCGCGAAGGCCGCTCTGGCCTCTTCAACACTCTTGCTGTTTGTGATTATGTCGTTGGCGAGGTTGAGCGCGAGGTAGTTCATCGCTTCGCTCGCGCACCTGGACGACAGGGTCCCCCTTGTGCGCTCCGCGATCACGCTGCCGTTGAAAACGGCAAGGTCGTCGAACTTATCCTCCGGCACCTCATATGCTATCGACTGCTCGAGGACGTCATCGTGAGGGACCGGGAACCTGTGCTCCACGGCTCTCTTTCTCACTATTATCTCCTGCCACTCTCCCTCTTCCATCCAGATGAGCATCTCATTGGTCAAAAGGTCCGGGGCCCCGTACTTGTCGAGCACGTGAACGGCGGCTTTCCTTGACGCTTCAGGCCAGCGGGCGATCACTTTATGGGCGGTCGATATGCTGAATTGCCTTAAAGACGCCGGTTGAACATCTTCCGCGTTATTTTGGACAGTCCACCCCGGACCGGCCAGAAGAAGCACGAATGAAAGAGCGGCGACAGCCCATTTCCCCATCTCACCCTCCGCATAAACAGCTGTTTTATTATAAATAAGGATAGCAGGCAGGTCTGCTCACGCAAGTTTAAGCAACGCTTCCGTGCAAAAATAAAATCCTGAGTTATACTTTATTCGACCCCGCTAAAAACACTCAGACTGTTGTTGGCGTTCCGGTTAAGCAGCCATATCCGTTAAATACTATTTAAAGGAGAAGACTGCTATGAGGAATTTCGGACAGTGCAGTGTGGATAGAAAGACCCTTGCGGCCTTTTATTTCCTTTTTGTCGGAGTCGCGCTCACCGCCACATTATGGTTTTCGAGGTGGAGCGCTGTCGATGAGGCCGCTGCGGTAGGGCTCAGTCCTGACGCGGCGCTTACGTCATTTGAACTGCCTTTTGGGGCAGGCTCCGAGCATTTTTACTGGGGGAGCCTTATCGCGTCGATGAACCCGTCCCTTACGGCCTGGGAAGTGAACGAGATAGGAAAGGCTGTCCTTCGATACAGCGGTCTTTATGAACTGCCGCCCAACCTTATAATCGCGATTATAAGCGTTGAATCCAGAGGAGATCTCTTTGCCATAAGCCCCAGGGGCGCGCAGGGGCTCATGCAGGTAATGCCTTTCTGGAAGAAGACGCTGGGCATAGAAGGGACCCTGTTCGATATAGACAATAACATCCGCGCGGGCTGCCATATTCTCGCGGATAATATAAAAAGATGGGGCTATAAGGAAGGTATAGCGAGGTATTACAGGGGAAATCTCCCGGTGAGCGGAGAAAAATACTTTGTAAAGGTCCAGGCTGCCATGAAGGAGACGAGCTGAAGCGATTTCATTTGCCACTCCATCCGGCCTATTATATTATGTATTTTTGAACTAAGCCGGAAACCAGGAGCGTGGGATGAAGTTAAAGATACAGGTCGGGGAGCCTCGCGGCTTTGACGCGGGGGATGGCACTAATACGTTTGCCGCCGCTGTCGTGGATGGCTTGAGCGGCTCAAGGGAGGTCGACGCCCTCCCGAAGGCGGTCGATCTTATAACCGGGAGCAAGACAGTCGACAAGCTCACGGAGCACTGGTTCGTTGTGAGCTGCGCCATAAGCCCTGGCGGGCAGAAGATAATGAGCCTCCTCTTCATACCGAGGTACAAGTCTAAGAAGTCCCCGCTTGATATGCTTTCGGAAGGCGAGCGCATGGTCTTTAACGCCATCTGGAGGCAGGACGGAGGGGCCTGGGACGAGCCTTCGGTAATAGCGGCCCAGGAGGGTACTATTGATATAGGCGGGATGATAGTCGCTAACGCCGAGATGATAAAGGAATAAAGGGTAACCCTGAGATAAGTATTTATTCAAGGCCGCGCCAGAAAGGCGCGGCCTTTTTTGTCTGTTGACAACCGCCGCCCGGCTGATATTATAGTAAGTGCTTACTTACCTTTTGGGGCGGTTCCGCGCGTTGGTAAAAAGCCCCTCTTCTGATAAGCTCTGACTAATAATATTTAGGGGTATTCGAAATATGGCCGTAAAGCCTTTTAAGCCTCTGGCTCTTCTTGTAGCCGCGCTCTTTGCCGCGCTCGCTGTCTATTACTTTTTTTTCAGGGCTGAAAAAGAGCCTGACCTTATCGAGACGACAGGGGTAATAGAGGCCACAGAGGCGGCTATCGCCCCGAAGACAGCCGGGCGCATAGAGTGGGCATGCTGCGAGGAGGGGGAGGGGATAGAGGCAGGGGCTGTCGCTTTGCGCCTCGATAAAAAGGAGCTTGAAGCCAGGCTTGCCGAGGCCCATGCCGCGGCCGCTACCGCTACCGCGGCAATAGGGGAGGCAGATGCCGCTCTTAAAAACGCCATAGAGGAACATCGGTCTGCCTCACACGAGGTCGCAGCCGCCAACTTCCTTGCCCAAAAGGCCACGGCCCTTATGAACAAGGCAAAGTATGACCTTGACAGGGCCAAAGGCCTTTATGATGAAGGCTATCTGCCGCAAAAGGACTTTGATGCCGCGTACGCGGCTTATGAGGCGACACAGGCCGAATTGAGTAGCGCTGTCTACAAGGAGCAGAGCGCGGTGGCGAAGGACAAGGCCGCAGAGACAGGCATATTTGCAGCTCAGGCGCGCGTTGAGTCGGCCAAGGCAAGGAGGGCTGAGGCCGACGCAAAGGTCAGGGTCATAGAGGCCCAGCTCGAAGACACAGCAATAATGTCTCCATTGAGCGGGGTAGTCTCTTTTAAGGCATTCGAGCAAGGCGAGTACGTAAGCCCGGGCACGGAGGTCTATACGGTCTATGACCCGACGGACATATGGGCAAGGGTGGATATCGAGGAGACAAGTATACAGGGGATAGCGTTAGGCGGGCTGGCTGAGGTTCTGCCCTCAGGCGGAGGGGCTTCTTTTCCTGGCAAGGTCAAAGAGATAGGCGAGCTTGGCGGCTTCGCCACCCAGAGGGACGTAACACGGGGGAGGCCGGATATAAAGACCTTCAGGGTAAAGGTAGCCGTTGCCGACCCAAAGGGATACCTTAAGCCGGGCATGACGGTAAACGTGAGGATTCCTTTTAAACAGGATTAAAGATGCCTGCTGTAGAGATAAAAGAGCTTGTAAAGAGGTACGGGACACTTACAGCCCTCGACAGGGTGAGTTTCAGCATAGAGGAGGGAGAGTGCTTTGGTCTGCTCGGCCCGAACGGCGCAGGGAAGACCACGCTTATACGCATCCTCACAACCCTCCTGAAGCCCACCTCAGGCAACGCCCTTGTCATGGGCAATGACGCTGTATCAGACCCAAAGGCCGTAAGGAGCGCTATCGGAGTAGTCCCGCAGGCCATGACGAGCGACCTTGACCTCACGGGTTTCGAGACGATGGACATATACGCCAGGTTCTACGGCCTCTCCCGCAATGAGAGGAAAGGCAGGATAGACGAGATCCTTTCGCTGGTGGAGCTTAAGGAGAGGGCTGGCGACCTTGTTGCCACCTACTCCGGCGGCATGAGAAGGCGGCTTGAAATAGCCCGCGGGTTGGTGCACAGGCCCGGCATCCTCATACTTGACGAGCCGACTATCGGCCTTGACCCGCAGTCAAGGCACGTTGTCTGGGAGCTGCTGGAAAAGTTCAGGAAGGCTGACAGGCTCACCATCCTGCTTACCACACACTACATGGAAGAGGCCGAGTCCCTTTGCGACCGCGTGGCGATAATAGACTACGGAAAGATTGTGGCGCTCGATACGGTGCCGGGGCTCAAGAAGGCGATACCGCAGAAGGACACGGTCGAGCTTACGGTATCGGGCATCGACATGGTGAAGGCTGTAGAGCGTTTTAAGGCGATGCCGAAGATCGTCCAGGCCTCTTGCAGCGATGAGAGCATCTTCCTGTCGTCAGAGCGCGGCGCCGAGATAGTGGCGGAATCTGTCGAGGCGATAAAGTCCATGGGGGGCAGGGTCTCAAGGGTCACCCTCAAGGAGCAGACCCTTGAGGACGTATTCATCCACTACACCGGAAGGCCCATCAGGGAGGAGGAGGCCAGGAAGGTAAGCTTCCTCCTCGGCGCGGGCGTGCCGACCAAGTGGGGTAGATAGATGAACCGCTTTTTCGCCATACTCGAACGGGACCTGAGGAAGTTTATCAGGAACCCTCTCGTCGTTGCCATGAGCCTCCTCATGCCCATCATCTATCTTGTCATACTCGGCAATTCTTTTCAGGGCGAGCTTAAGAACCTGCCGCTCGCCGTCGTGGACCTCGACAGCGGGCCGGGGTCAGACAGGGTTTTGGAGCTCCTCCGCTCGGTCGAGGCCGGGCCGCGCACTATAGAGGTGCGGGTCGTATCTGACCAGGGCTTTGCATTGCAGGGGCTCAGGGAGGGCGTCTTCAAGGGCGTGCTCGTCATCCCGGCTGATTTCAGCAGAAATATAATAAGAAAGAGTACGGCCGAGCTCGGCCTCTATCTCGACAACGCCGAGACTATCTCTGCGAGCGCTCTTCGCGCGTCGATAGCGAGCGGACTGCCGGAGCTTAAAAATGAGTTCATCTCCATACGCGAGGAGAGGGCGGCTGCAAAGCTCAGGGAAATAGAGCTTTACAGGAAGATAGATTACGACCAGACGCTCATCCCCGGGGTCGTCATAATGGCCATATTCCTCGGCGCGATGACAACGGGCGCCTTCAATATCGTCATGGACAAGTTCCTCGGCGTTGAGGAGAGCTACTTTCTCACCCCTCTTACGAAGACGGATATAGTCATGGGTCTTATCGCGAGCGGATTATTCATAACTACGATACTCGCGCTCGTTGTCCTCTTTTTCGGCTCTCTCATATCAGGCCTCTACATCTGGGATGCGATGTCGGCTGCCGCTTTCAGCCTTATGGTCGTCGTTATCATCCTTTCGACCCTTGGCCTCCAGGGGCTCATGTTCATAATCATGGGCAGGATAAACCACCCGAGGATAGTCGGCGTGCTCGGCGGATTTCTTAACGTCATAATGTTCTTCCCGAGCGGGGCGATATACCCCATCGAGAGCTTTCCCGGCTGGCTCAAGGCATTTGCTTTTGTAAACCCTGAGACCTATTCTGTTCATGCCATGAGGGCGCTTCTTTTCAAGGGCGTTGGCCTCGAGGCCGTGCAGTTCGACCTCATCTTCCTTGCCGCCTTCGCCGTGTTTGCCGTTGCACTCGGCCTCGTCGTATTTAAAAGGGCCCTTTAGCAGGGTGTTGAAAAACAGCCTGCTAAGCAATCCAGGGACGGGTAGTTGAAAAAGTCCTGGACGGACTTTTTCAATATCCTGTTAGACCACCCTCCGTTGAAATAAGAAAAGGCCTGTGATAACCTTTCGGAAAAATAGATTTCAGGAAAGCAGGGGGGCGCATGAAGTCATTCAGGAAGGAGCTTTTCTTCAATATCCAGGATAGGGTGGGGTTTGTGAATATTACCCCTCAGGTCGAGGAAGTCTTGAGCGAGAGCGGGGTGAGGGAAGGGCTCGTGCTCGTCAACTCGATGCACATCACCTCTTCGGTCTTCATAAACGACGACGAAAGGGGGCTGCACGCTGATTTCAAGGTCTGGCTTGAAAAGTTGGCCCCGCACGCGCCTACCTCGCAGTACAGGCATAACGACACAGGGGAGGACAACGCCGACGCGCACCTCAAGAGGACCATTATGGGCAGGGAGGTCGTCGTGGCAGTGACCAACGGGAAGCTTGACTTCGGCACCTGGGAGCAGATATTCTACGGCGAGTTTGACGGCAGGCGCAGGAAAAGGGTGCTTGTAAAGATAATAGGGGAGTAGCCGTAGTGGTCGAGAGGTTTATTGGTCTGGCGGGCCTTCTGGTCTTTGCTGGAATAGCGTGGGCCTTGTGCAGCGACAGGAGAGCCATAAGCTGGAGACTTGTCGCATGGGGGGTAGGGCTACAGTTCCTTTTCGCCATCATCATTTTGAAGACTGGGCCGGGGCTGCTGGTATTTGATTTCGCCAGGGTGGTAATGACCGGCATACTCAATTTTACCGACATCGGCTCGCGTTTCCTCTTCGGCAACCTCATAAGCGATTACAATATAGGGGCGATACTCGCCTTCAAGGTATTGCCCGTCATCATATTCGTATCATCGCTCATGTCGATCCTCTTTTATCTTGGCGTCATACAGGTGGTTGTAAGGGGGCTGTCATGGGTCATGGAAAGGACTATGAAGGCATCCGGGGCAGAGGCGCTGCTCTCTGCCATGTTCGTATTCATGGGCATAGAGGCGACGACAGGCGTGAAGGGCTACATACGCAGGATGACGCCTTCGGAGCTGTTTACTGCCATGGCCGCCTTCATGTCTACCATCGCCGGGAGCGTGATGGCCGTCTACGTTAGCTTCGGCGCGAGCGCGGGCCACCTGCTGGCGGCTTCTGTCATGAGCGCGCCTGCGGCGATACTTATATCAAAGCTCATATTGCCGGAATCGCGGAAAAAAGAAGTCCATGACGTTGAGGCGAAAGAGGCTTTAAAGAGCGTGGACGTGAACATAATCGAGGCCGCCGCAAACGGCGCCGCAGACGGCCTTAAGCTCGCGGCGACCATTGGCGCGATGCTCCTCGCCTTTGTCGCCCTTATCGGGATGACGGACCACTTCCTCGGCTACCTGAATACCTCTTTCGAGGAGATATCCGGCTATCTCTTCATGCCTTTCGCCTTCCTCATGGGCGTACCGTGGGAGGACTGCACGAAGGTCGGCCAGCTCCTTGGCATAAAGGTGGTCTTCAACGAGTTCATATCGTACCAGAAGATGCAGGGCATGATAGCGAGCGGCGCGCTTCAACCCAGGTCTGTTGCCATAGCCACCTACGCCCTTTGCAGCTTCGCGAACTTCGGGTCGATAGCGATACTCATAGGCGGTATCGGGTCGATAGCCCCTGAGCGGAAGAAAGAGATAGCGAGGATGAGCTTGAAGGCCCTTGTCGCTGGCGTGCTGGCGAGTTTTATGACTGCGGCTATTGCGGGGCTGCTGCTGTGAGACGGTTATTATTGTGAATACAGCACAGATTTATAATGGTGCGCATTGCGCACCCTACGCGACTGCTGCTGTGAGATGGTTACTATTGTGAATACAGCACAGATTTATAATGGTGCGCACAGCGCACCCTACGCGACTGAATGGACAGGACTCTTTACAGTCGCGGGTGCGCTGTGCGCACCATTTAATAAACATCAAATCGCAATTGAAACGATATGTCCGATTATAGCCCGGTGGGCTGTGCCCACCAAATCTATTGCCCAGTGTCCTCAAACCCCTTGCTCCCTTTTAGCAAAGGGGATGCGGAGCTTTAAGTTTTTTCCAAAACCTTCTCCTCCGTAAACCTCGGCTCTCCGTTGATGATCACCTCTACCTTCTCCTCGCCTTTTATGACCTCCATCGTCGGCTTGAAGAAGATGAAGTCCTGGTGGAATGGCACGCTCACTTTGCCACCGAAGGACGAGTTATCGCCGATGGCGATATGGACCGTCCCGAGTATCTTTTCCGTTTCGAGTATATTGTCAGGCCTTGAGGCCTTCTCGTTTGTCCCTATCCCAAGCTCGGCGATGTTGCCGCAAAGCGGGTTCTCTTCTATCCTCTCCTTAAGCAGTTTTGAGAAATCGTCATGGCCTATCACCTCGACGACCTGCCCTTTTTTGACGATCAGCTCGACCGGGTCTTTGAACCTTCCTGTCGGCGACCATTCGAGTATGAGGACGCCTTCGGCGGTCCCCTCGACAGGGGCGAGGAAGGCCTCTCCTGCCGGAAGGTTGCTGAATGAGCCGGGGGCGGTGAGTATGCCCGTGTCAGGGAGTACCGGCCTTCCCTTTATCGAGAAGCTTATGGAGGTGCCATTATGGGATGTGATAAAGGCCATCTCAGCCCCTGAGACCATCTCCACGAGCCTCTTTGTCCGCTTTTCCACCTCTTTCCAGTCGGCTGTCATGGAGCCTTCGAGCATGTATCTTTCGAAAAGTGGCATGGAGGCGTAACGGACGCCCTTGACGCGGGTCAATAGGTCCCTGAACCTCGTATGCGAGGTCGAATAATTGGATAGCGCGATTATGGCATCCGGGGATTCGCCGAGCCTCTCGACTATACGCTCCGCTTCGGCTATCTCCTGGTGGCCGGCCTTCTTCGCCAGTATCTTTTCGAGGACGCCTTTAGCGGTAAGCTCCTCGACCGCCATTTTCCCGAAGCAGGCATCCCACATTGCCCTGGGCGGCTCCTTGCCGTGGCTTCCTACGGCAGGGTACTCGATATATTGGGAGTTGCAGAACTCCTTTCCGGCCTCCGCCACCTCTCTGGCGATATCGACGAGTGAAAGGCGTCTTTGCCTTTCGTCATCCGATACGGGCTCCCCGGCCCCTATGATGTCGGTGAAGACAAGGAGCAGCTCCTCTTTTTTTACGGCGAGGTTTACGGTGAAGATTTTCTTTATAGCTTGAGACATTGCAGTCCTCCTTTTAATAACCTCAATATATCACCAGCCCCTTTTTTGTCAATCAGCCCTTGGCCTGCGCTCTCGGCCATGTTCAAAATATTGACATCTTTTTTTGGATTGTTTATAATACGTCAAAATTAAGACTCTTCCCATCACGCATCCAGGAGCCCCGTTCATGAGCTGCAAGATCCTTCTCGTAGAGGACGAAGAGTATATACGCGAAAACCTGAGCGAAATACTCGAGATGAACGGGTATAGCGTCGCTACCGCGCCTAACGGCGAGGCGGGATGCGAACTGGCCAGAAAAAACGAGTACGACCTCGTCCTCACCGACCTTAAGCTACCGGGGATGAGCGGCATCGACGTCGTCCGCTCGATAAAATCCATCTCTCCCGACACAGCCTGCATAATACTTACCGGCTACGCCTCCGTTGAAACGGCGGTAGAGGCCATGCGCGTCGGCGCCTTTACTTATCTTAAGAAGCCCTTCAGCAAGGACGAGCTTCTTATCACCATAGAAAAAGCCCAGGAAGTCCATACGCTTAAAGAGGAGAACTCCAAGCTCAAGGACGAGATAAAGAAGGGCTGCACGACCGCCATACTCGGCACCAGCTCCGAGATACAGCAGGTCAGGGACGTTATAGACAAGATAGCTGATACCGATTCCACGGTGCTTATACTTGGCGAGAGCGGCACCGGCAAGGAGCTTGTCGCCAGGGCCCTCCATTATGGCAGCACGAGGAGCAAAAAGCCCTTTGTCCCGATAAACTGCGCGGCGATTCCCGAAGACCTCCTTGAAAGCGAGCTATTCGGCTACGAGAAGGGCGCATTCACCGGGGCCATAGCCACCAAGATAGGCAGGTTCGAGGCGGCGCATGAAGGGACTGTATTCCTCGACGAGATAGGGGACATGAGCCCTGGGCTGCAGGTCAAGATATTGAGGGTATTGCAGGAGAAAGAGTTCGAGAGGGTAGGCGGGCGCAACTCGATAAAGGTGGACGTAAGGGTGGTCGCGGCCACCAACCAGGACCTTGAAAAGGCCGTCGAGGAGAAAAAATTCAGGAACGACCTCTATTATCGCCTGAACGTCATCCCCGTTCACCTGCCGCCATTGAGGGACAGGAAAGAGGATGTCTCTGTGCTCGTAGACCATTTCATCGAAAAGATGGCCCTTCGCAAGCGCAAGACCATAACGGGGGCGACCCAGGACGCTTTGAGGCTCCTTGAGGCCTATGACTGGCCGGGCAATATAAGGGAGCTTGAGAACCTGGTGGAAAGGCTCGTCGTCCTAAAGGACGAGGGGAACCATATCACCCCGAGGGACCTCCCGGAGAAGATAAGGCAGGCGAGGGGGGCCGCCTCGTCTCCAGCCAGGGGTATCTTAAGCCTCAACGATGACGGCGTGGATTTCAATACGGCTGTGGACAACTTCGAAAGAGAGCTTATCCTTTCAGCCCTGCAAAGGATGAACGGCATAAAGAAGAAGGCCGCCGAGTACCTTAACCTCAACAGGACCACCCTTTTAGAGAAGATGAAGAGGAAAGGGCTTCTTGAGCAGTTGGACTCTCCAGAGGCCTCTGAAAACGAGCTTGCCGGGTCATGAATTTGACAGGTGCGGCCCCTGAGCGCCTGAAAACCAGCTATCTTGTCCCGCGCATCCAGCGAAAACACGTAGTAGCCAGTCTTAAAATACTTCCATAACATATCGAAATACCTATCTGATTCTCTTCTGAACCGCCCAGGCTCTTCCCATGCTCTTTTTCTGGCACGGTTGTTGCTTTTACAGAATAGCGACCAACCATGAAGATCATTGCAGCCATAATCCTGTCGTTTGTAGCGATCGCGTCATCAGCCTATGCGGCGGAAATAGTCGCGATGCGCGCATCCGTCCAGAAGGACTTCCACAGGCTCACGATCATATTCTCGGAAGATGTCCCGGTTGAGGTCTCAAGTAACGGGGAGCACCTTTTCGTCAAGATAAGCGAATTCAAGTCAAAGCTCCCTGCCGACAGCCCTGTTACCGAGTACCTGAAGGTTGAAGGCCTTGCCGAAAAAGAAGGGCAGCCAGGCAGGTCAGCCACCCTCGATATAACGCTTATTGAAGGGGCGACGTTTAAGCATTCAACGTTGACAGGCCCGTTCAGGATGATAATCGACGTCTTCCCGCCACCTGGCTACCTGGCGAAAAAGGAGCAGAGGCCCAAAGAGGTCTTTATATTGGAGCCAGACCCCGTAAAGCTCGTTGCCTTCAACGATTCATGGAGATGGGTCTACAGGAAAAAGGCGGTCGTGGCGCTCAAGGCTGAGCTTTATGCGCCACCTCCTACGAGCCCTTTCAGGATAGTCCCAGGCGTATCAACTGAAAGCAGGGATTCGGTTTTAAAAGGTATTACTAACGCCGTTTCATCCCATAAGGCAAAGGGTGAGCGCTCAAAGGCCGAGGTCCTGGGCGCTATTGCCAATTTCTACAGCGGAAAGTCTTCTCATATCGAGCTTGAGAACGCGTTGAGGGCCAACCCCGCTTCAGGCTATTCGCCGCTCGCCTACTTCATCATGGGGGACTACTTTGAAAGAAAGGGCTTCTACCCCGAGGCCTCCGGGTACTTCATCCGCGCTATAGAAGGCAAGGATAACCAGCTCAAGGCCGAGGCGGTCTTCAGGAGGGGGCGGCTCTATTTCTTCGAGGAGAAGTACGCACAGGCAAAGGACTGGTTCAGTAAGTCCCTTGACGCAGGCTATGAAGAATCCAGGGTATGGCTTGCCAATACCCTGCTTATAAAGGGCGAGACAGAGCCAGCGTGGAAGATGTACAGGGCAGGGGTCAGGGCGATAGAAGAGCTTGACCCTGTGACACGCCTGAGCCTCGGGGATATGCACCTTGCCAGGGGCAATTACCAGGAGGCGCGCTACTTATACGGCGGGCTCAGGTCAAGGTATCCAAAGGAGGATTTCATGAGCGACTTCCTTCTCATCAAAGAGGGGGATACGCTTTTTGCCGAAGGAAAGGCAGAGGAAGCAGCGCTTCTCTATAACAGGACGAAGGATAAGCTTAAGGGCGAGCAGTGGGCCATGGCCGCGCTTGCGCTCGCAGACGCTTACTTCGCGTCAGGCGAAGGCGACTCGGTTGGTAAGGCCGAGAAGATATATGAGACGGTCGCGACCGGCTCCTTCGCCTCCACGGAGGTCGCCAACCTCCGTCTTGTGGCTGCAAGGCTAAGGCTGGGCAGGTACCCTGAGGCTTACGGCGATATCTCGCGCTTTTACGCTAAATACCCTGTAAGCCCGGTAAGGCAGGACCTGGAAAAGGTATCGTCGATACTCTTCTACGAGTGGCTTGACTCGCTTTACAGGAGTGGCGACCACTTAGGCGTCCTGAAGCTCTTCCTTGATATGCCCCTTAGCGTGCCTTTCGGGAAGAAGGCGGAGACATATTTTAAGATCGGAAGATCGTCGATGGAGACAGGGCTCAATAGCGAGGCGGTGAGATTGCTCGACAACGCCGTAAAGATGGGGACCGGCCCCATGGTCGAAGATGCGATGCTCCTGCTCGCTCGGGTCTATATAGCGCAAAACGACATCAATTCGGCGGAAAGGCTCGTAGGGGCCTTCAGGACGAGGTTCCCGAAGAGCGCAAAGACCAGAGAGTTAAATGAGCTGGATGCCATGATAGCCTTTGAGAAGGGCGAGCACGGGACGGTATCGAGGTTCACCGGCACGGCGGACCCCAGGCTTGCCGCCATGAAGGCGGAATCGGTCTTCAAGGTCGGACGTTTCGGGGAAGCGGCGGCCCTTTTCGAGAACGCGGCGCGCGCCTTTCAGGCCAGGGGAGAGTCGAAGGAGGCCTCCAGGGCGTTCTTGAGGTACGCTGACGCGATCTTCGAGACAAAGGACTTCGCGAGGGCCGCGCAAGGATACAGGCAGGCTGCGGGACTGATCGATGAGAAGGAGAAAGAGGAGAGGTCGTGGGCGCTCTACAGGCTGGCACAGTGCTTCTCCAGGCTCGGACGCGCCGCTGACAAGGCCAGGGCCATAGAAGAGCTTAAAGCCGCCGGCGGCGAGTACGCGCCCTGGTCGGAAGGCATATTCAAGGAAGCAAAGGGCATTTAGGAGGGCTTGATGACAGAGCAGGTACCGGTAGACCTTCTTAGCGACGCGTTCAACGTCTTCAGGGAAGCCTCGACAAAGCTCGAACAGCAGTACGCGATGCTTGAGACGAGGATAGAGGACTTAAGCGCTGAGCTGGCGGAGAAGAACAGGGCCATAGAGAGGTCGAGGAGGCTTTCCGCCATGGGCGAGATGGCCGCCAGGATAGCGCACGAGATAAGGAACCCGCTCGGCTCCATGGCGATATTCTCAACACTCCTTGAAAGGGAGCTTTCCGCAGAGCCCGACAGGAAGAAGCTCGCCACCCACATAAGCACCGGCATCAAGACCCTTGATAACCTGCTTTCAAACATGCTCCTTTTCGCCAACTCGCCGGAGGCGAGGCTTAAGGCGGTCGATATAAAGGAAATAATAGAAGACTCGGTGCTCCTCGCGAAAGGGCGCGAGAAAAAAGGCGTTGAGATAGATACCTCTTTTGCCGGACAGACGCAGTTCGCGGCTGACCCCAATCTGCTGCGCCAGCTGTTCCTTAACCTCATAATAAACGCGCTCGACGCGGTCGGCGAGGGCGGCAGGCTTGAGATAACGGCCAGGATGGTAGAGAAGAAAAAGAGGTGCATGGAGATAAAGGTGAAAGACAACGGCGGCGGGATCCCGGTTGAGCACCTCGACAGGATATTCGACCCGTTCTTCACGACCAAGGACAGGGGCACCGGGTTGGGGCTTGCGATAGTGACCACCGTGGTAGACGCGCACAGGGGCTATATGAAAGTAGACTCTTCAAAAGGCGATGGCACGACCTTTACCATCGGGCTGCCTGCCGGCGAAATGGAGATGATATGAAAAGGGTCCTTGTCGTAGACGACGAAGCCGGGATGAGGCTTGCCATAAAGGAGGCGCTTCTAAGAAAGGGCTACGAGCCCGTACTCGCGGAAAACGGCATGGAGGCCCTCGAAGAGCTTTCTTCTGGCGAGTTCGGAATGGTGATAAGCGATATCAACATGCCAAGGATGGGCGGCATGGAGCTATTAAGAGAGGTCAAGAAGGCAAGACCGCGCCTTCCGGTGCTCCTTATAACCGCCTTCGGCACCATCCAGAAGGCCGTCGAGGCGGTAAAGGAAGGGGCCGTGGATTTCATACTGAAGCCCTTCAGACTCGAGGCCCTTGAAGAGACGGTCGAGAAGGCGTTCAGGATAAGCGAGAGCGCCGCGTTTGAGGCCAGGGGCAAGACCATGCTCGCCAGCGGCGCCAGGATGCAAAAGCTCGTATCGATGGCGATGGTGGCGGCCTCAAGCGACGCGACTGTCCTTTTATCAGGGGAGAGCGGTACAGGAAAGGAGCTTCTGGCCCGTTTTATACACGAGAACAGCCCAAGGAAAGAGAACGCATTTGTAGCCGTAAACTGCGCGTCCATCCCCGACGGCCTCCTTGAGAGCGAGCTTTTCGGACACGAAAAGGGCGCTTTCACGGGGGCCCACTCCTCAAGGCAGGGGAAGTTCGAGCTTGCAGATAAAGGGACCATACTCCTGGATGAGATAAGCGAGATGGACTGTAAGCTCCAGGCCAAGCTCCTTCGCGTAATACAGGAGAAGGAGGTAGAGAGGCTTGGCGGCAGGTCGCCTCTTCCGCTTGACATCAGGATAATAGCCACGACCAACAGGGACATGAGAAAGGAAGTGAAGGAGGGGCGTTTCAGGGAGGACCTCTTCTACAGGCTTAATATCTTTCCGCTAACGCTTCCGCCGCTTCGCGAGCGCGGCGAGGATATCGAGGCCCTCGCGCTTCATTTCATGAAAAAATTCAGCGCCAAGTACTTAAGAAGGGTCGAGGAAGTTTCCCCCAAGGCGATGGAGCACATAAAAAAGTGCGAGTGGAGGGGCAATATCAGGGAGATGGAAAATACCATGGAAAGGGCGGTACTCCTCTCGCAGGGCAGCGCCCTGGAGATAGAGCATCTTGTCATCTGCAACGACCCCTGCGAGGCCGATATCCAGATATCGGAAGATACCCATGACAGGAATCCGGATGCCGGCAGCGCCAATTTAATGACACTTTGGGAGATGGAGAAGGGGCTTATAAGCAGGACGCTTGATGAAGTGGAGGGGAACAGGACGCATGCGGCCAGGATCCTCGGCATCTCGGTCCGTACTTTAAGGAATAAACTCAAGGAATATGGGCAGATTTTGCCCGGGTAGGAATAATCTTCCCTTTCCGGCCCCTGTCAGTCGATATCTTAAGGCAGGCCCTTAGTCCATTTATTACGGTTGGTACGGTATTTGCAGAATACAAGACCTGATTGCCAATAAAATCCAAAGGTGACTGTATGACCGGCGGGATCTTCGACAAGACCATAGAGCTTCTCGGCAATACGATGGACCTGCGTGCCTCAAGGCACAAGCTCCTCTCATCCAACATCGCCAACCAGGAGACACCCGGCTACCGGGCAGTCGACATCAACTTCGAGCAGGAGATGAAGAAAAGGGAGGGCAGTGCGCCGGCGGGGATGTATCTCGCGAGCACCAACCACGCCCATATCTCCTTTGGCTCGCCTTCCTCGCCTGAGCCCCGGGTGCTCGACAGGGCTACGGACCTGCCTGGCTATGACGCCAATTCGGTAGGGATCGAGGCCGAGATGGCAAGGCTTTCAGAGAATACCCTCATGTACAATATTTCAGCGAACATACTCAAAGGCAAGCTCAACATGCTCATGACGGCCATAAAGGAAGGAGCGAGATAAATGGCGGACCTTTTCTCGGTTAGCGCCTCCGGGATGGAAGCCCAGAGGCTCAGGATGAACATCATCGCGAGCAACCTCGCCAACGTAGAGACGACGAGGACCGCAAGCGGCGGGGCTTACAGGAGAAAGGACATCGTATTCTCCTCGAACGGGCAGAACGACTTCGGGAGCCACCTGCAGAGTGCCTCGGCGAACTACAATACCGGTGTAAAGGTTGCGGGGATCGTAGAGGACGCGAGGCCCCTTAAGTATACCTACGAGCCCGGCCACCCTGACGCGGACAAGAGCGGCTATGTGGCCTATCCCAACGTGAACGCGGCGGAAGAGATGGTCAATATGATAGCTGCTTCCCGGAGCTACGAGGCCAACGTTACGGCCTTCAAGGCGACGAGGGAGATGGCGCTACGCGCCCTCGAGCTCGGACAGTAATTAATAAGGAGAAGAAGCCATGGTTGATTCAGTAAAAGGGGCCTTGAGCGCCCAGATAGATTCCCTCGGTAAGGCCGCGGCTGGCGGAGAGCAGGGGACAGGCTTCTCTCAGGTCCTTAAGGAATCGATAGACAAGGTCAACAGCCTCCATAACGAGGCTGACAAGGCGATAGAGGGGCTTTCCACCGGCCAGGTGAACAATATCCATGACACCATGATAGCCATAGAGAAGGCGAACCTCTCCTTCAACCTCATGGTGCAGGTAAGAAATAAGCTCGTGCAGGCCTATGAAGAGATAATGAGGACGCAGGTATAACCCATGGACAAACTCCTTGAGAGCATTATCTCTTTCGTGGCCAAAAGGCCGGCTGTAACGCTCGCCGTGGCAGCCGCGGCCATAGCGGCGATAGCGGTATCGGTCCTCTGGAACCAGGGGCCGGAGTACCAGACCCTCTACGCGCAACTGTCGGACGAGGACTCTGGCGCGGTAATAGAGAAGCTCAAGGAGAAGAGGATACCCTACAGCGTAGACGGCTCGACCATAAGCGTCCCGGCGGACAAGGTCTACGAGACCAGGATGGAGCTTGCCGGAGAGGGGCTGCCGCAGGGCGGGGGCGTGGGTTTCGAGATATTCGACAAGACATCTTTCGGCGTGACGGATTTCGTGCAGAAGGTCAACTATAAGAGGGCCCTTCAGGGCGAGCTCGCCAGGACCATAGCCCAGATAAAGGAAGTAGAGTCTGCGAGGGTGCACCTTGCCCTTCCGGAGAAAGGCGTATTCCTTGACGAGCAGAAAAAGGCCCGCGCCTCTGTGATCGTGAAGCTCAAGCCCGGTAAGGAGCTCAGCCAGGGGCAGGTAAGCTCTATCGTGCACCTGGTCGCCAACAGCACCGATAATCTCAAGCCGCAGGACGTGGCCGTGGTCGATACAGCCGGGAGGATGTGGACGAGGGAGTCGGGCGGGGAGAACCCGCTAATACTTTCATCCACACAGCTTGAGTACAAGAAAGGCATCGAGAACGACTACGAGCAGAGGCTCCAGAGCATGCTCGAGAAGGCAGTAGGCGTCAACAAGGTGGTCGCCAGGGTCTCCGCCGAGGTCGATACCAAGCACGTAGAGCGCACAGAAGAGAGGTTCGACCCGGATGGGCAGGTAGTCAGGAGCGAACAGAGGGGGAAGGAGAAGAGCATCGGCGGGACGGTTGCCTTGGGCGTGCCTGGGGTCCTCTCCAACATGCCCGAGACGGCGCAGGCCCAGGCCCCGGCCAACTCGACACCTTCGCAGAGCCAGAGGCAGGACGAGGTAATAAACTACGAGATAAGCAAGGTCACGAGCCACGTCGTAGAACCGATCGGCTCGATAAAGAGGCTTACGGTGTCGGTCCTGGTTGACGGCACCTACCAGACTGTAAAGGACGCCGACGGTAAAGAAGCCCGCAATTACACACCGAGGGCGGATGATGAGTTGGCAAAATACACCGAGATGGTAAAGGGTGCGGTGGGCTTTGATGAATCGAGGGGTGACGTCATATCGGTCGTAAGCGCGCCCTTTGAGCAGGAGACATCAGAGGCAGAGGTTGTGGCTACTGAAAAAGAGTATTATTTCCCGCCTCAGCTCGTGCCGGTGGCCATGAAGTACGGGACAGTCCTCCTCATTACGGCCCTTACGCTCATCTTCGTCGTCAGGCCGATCATGAAAAGGCTCATGCAGGAGAGGGCGGCCCTCGAGGAGATACAGCACAAGTTGCCTCATGCCCTTGCCGCCGGTCAAGGCGGCGCTATGCTGGATGCCGGCACCGACGCTGACAAGGATTCGGTGAACAGGTTGAAGGGCGTCGTCAAGGAGAACCCCCAGCAGGTGGCGATGGTCTTGAAGAACTGGATCAAGGAGAAGTGATGGCTAAGGAACCAAGGCTAAAAGGGCCTGAAAAGGCCGCCATACTCTTGATGAACATAGGCGAGGAACTGGCAAGCGATGTCTTCAAGTTCATGACCCCTTCCGAGATGCAGCTCCTCGGCGGGATGATGGTCAGAAAGGAATCGATCTCGCTCCAGATGGGCCGTCACGTAGTGAGTGAGTTCATCGAGATGCTCGATAAGGGAGAGCTCTTTGTCGAGGGCGTCGAGTTCGCCAGGAACGTGATGGTAAGGACGCTTGGCCCGGAGAAGGCGCAGTATATACTCGACCAGATAACCAGGGAGATGGGCGGGGGCGGCATAGAGTCGCTTAAGTGGATGGACCCGGCTCTCGTGGCAAACATAGTCAAGGACGAGCACCCGCAGATAATCGCGCTGATACTCGCGCACCTGGACGCTGACAGGGCGGCGATGGTGCTCTTGAACATACAGGAAGACAGGCTGAGGGGCGAGGTCATGCTACGGGTCGCGAACCTGAAGCGGATCCCGCAGGCCGCCGTAAGGGACCTGGAGTCGCTCATAAGCGAACAGATGCTCTCGGCGGAGTCCAACCAGGGTTCTTCCGTCGAGGGGGTGAAGCTCGCCGCCGAGATATTGAACCAGATAGATTCCAAGGCCGAAGGCGACATCATAGACATCATCGAGAAGGCCAGCCCGGACCTCGCCATGCGCGTCCAGGAGAAGATGTTCGTCTTCGCGGACCTCATGGGAGTGGACGACAGGGGCCTGCAGCTCATAATAAAGGAGCTCAGCTCGGACGTGCTCGGCCTCGCCCTCAAGGGCTCGGACGAATCGATAAAGGAGAAGTTCCTCAAGAACATGTCGGAGAGGGCTTCCGAGATGCTACGCGAGGACATGGAGGCAAAGGGGCCTGTAAAGCTCTCCGACGTCGAGAGGTCTCAGCAGGAGATAATAAAGATCGCAAGAAGGCTCGAGCAGGAAGGCAAGCTCGCAAGGTCGGGAAGGGGCGGAGATGTACTCGTCTAAGATCATAAAGAACACCTCCGTAAGGATAAGCCCGGAGCCCTTCAGCCTTCCCGCCCATGGACATTCGCATGGCCACGCCGGCAGTAAAGACCATGAAGGCGTCGGCAGCGGGATAGAGGCCATTGAGAAAGAGGCTTACGAGAAGGGCTTCATGGCCGGCGAGAAGGCAGGCTTCGAGTTCGGGGCCAGGAAGGCCGATGTGTACTTTAGCGGCCTCGAAGGCATAATACAGGAGCTTGCGTCTTTCAGGGAATCGCTCTTCAGCGCCTGCGAAAACGAGATGGCCGTACTTAGCCTGGCGATAGCGAAAAAAGTCGTCCAGAGAGAGGTGGAGATAAAAGAGGACGGTGTGCTCGATTGCGTGAGGACCGCCCTCAAGGCCGTTGTCGCCGGCGGGGAGATAGCCATAAGGGTCAACCCCAGGGAGATCGAGGTGGTGAGCAGGAACAGGCCAGAGCTGCTTAAGTACTGCGGAGGCGCCAGGGGCTTGAGCGTAGAGCCTGACGAGCTTGTCTCAAGGGGCGGGTGCGTCATATCGACGAACTTCGGCGAGATCGATTCGACCATCACTTCCATAATGAGCGAGATAGAGGAGAAGCTTGCTGACGCATACAGCCGCCCTTGAGCGCCTGAGAAGGCGGACCAGGGCCGTAGATGAGATAAACCCGGTAAGGGTGCACGGCAGGGTCACGAGGGTAATAGGCCTTGTGATGGAAGGGCTCGGCCCGGGCTCCTCGGTCGGTGAGCTCTGCCATGTATTCCCCAAGGACGGCCACGAGCCCATCCAGTGCGAGGTCGTGGGCTTCTCAGAGGACAAGATACTCCTTATGCCTCTTGGAGAGGTGAGGGGCATAGGGCCGGGCAGCAAGATAGTCGCCCGCAGGACTATCGCGTCTGTTAAGACCGGGAGGGCGCTCCTCGGGAGGACACTCGATGGTCTCGGCTCCCCGATAGATGGTATCGGCCCATTTGAACCTGAATGCGAATACCCGCTTTACGCTACCCCTCCAAACCCGTTAGCCAGAAAAAGGATAGAAAGCCCCCTGAACGTGGGCATAAGGGCCATAAACGGCCTCCTGACAGTTGGCAAGGGGCAAAGGATAGGCATCTTCGCCGGCAGCGGCGTTGGTAAAAGCGTCCTTATGGGCATGATGGCCCGCAACACCGAAGCGGACGTGAACGTCATCTGCCTTGTGGGCGAAAGGGGCAGGGAGGTAAGGGAATTTATAGAGAAGGACCTCGGCGAGGAAGGGCTCAAGAGGTCTGTACTTGTGGTCGCCACATCTGACCAGCCGCCTCTCATAAGGATGAGGGCGCCGCTGGTGGCAACCGCTATAGCCGAATACTTCAGGGACCAGGGCAAGAACGTGCTCCTGATGATGGATTCCATCACAAGGTTCTGCATGGCCCAGAGGGAGATAGGGCTTGCCATAGGCGAGCCGCCTGCCACAAAAGGCTACCCGCCTTCGGTCTTCGCCCACCTGCCGAGGCTCCTGGAGAGGGCAGGGACGTCCGGCGGGGAAGGCAGCATAACCGGATTTTACACGATACTGGCGGAGGGCGACGACGTGAACGACCCGGTAGCGGACTCTGCAAGGGCCATACTCGATGGACACATAGTCCTTTCAAGGGACCTCGCGCACCATGGCCATTACCCCGCGATAGACGTTCTCTCCAGCGTCAGCAGGGTCATGAACGACATAGTGACGACAGAGCACAGGAGTGTTGCCATGAAGGTGCGCTCGGTGCTGTCGACTTACAGGAAGGCCTACGACCTTGTAAGCATCGGAGCCTATAAAGAAGGCAGCGACCCGAAGGTTGACCACGCGATAAAGTCCATCGACAGGGTGAACGCCTTTTTGAGGCAGGACATCTCGGAAGGGGTGGGCTACGACGACAGCGTGCAGTCGCTTTTCGGCCTGCCGGCATGAAGAGGTCATGAGAAAGTTCAAATTCAACCTTGAGCCGCTCTTTGAGTACAGGCAGAGGCTTGAGGAGATAAGCCATAAGGAGTTTGGCGAGTCTCTGGAAAGGCTCAAGGACGAGGAGCGCAGGATCGAAGAGCTCAAGGAGCTGTACCTGAAGTCCAGCCATGAGATAGATTCTCTCAAGGAGACGGGGGCCGGGAGGCAGGAGATGGAGCTTTACCATTCGTACATGTCCGGCCTCAAAAGGCATATATCCGAGCAGGACAGGATACTCGTTCAGGTGAGCGCCGTCGTTGAAAGGAAAAGGGGCGAGCTCATAGAGGCGTCGAAGAACAGGAAGGTCATTGAGCTTATGAAAGAGAGGTCTTTGAGCTCATACAATAAACGCATGGACAAGGTTGAGCAGAAGGAGTCTGACGAGCTTGTAACCGCCAGGTTCGGGAGGAATGGAAATGATGAAAAATAAGGTGATCACCGCAGTTTTGGCAGGCGCCGCGCTTGGTGGCGCGCTTTATCTGGGCTGGTACGGTCTCACTACCCCGTTGGTCCTCGCAAGCCAGGAGAGTGCCGTCTCATCGTTGCCGTCTGCCCCTGGCGCTCAGGCGGAGAAGGGGCTTCTCGCCGCGATTAACAGGAAAGAAAAGGAGATAGAGGCCAGAGAGGGAGATCTCCTTAAAAAAGAGGAGCGCCTCAACGCCATAAAGGGCGATATAGAGAGCCGCCTCGGGGAGCTCAGGAAGGTGCAGCAGGATATCGAGTCGATGGTCAAAAAGATAAACGAGGTCAATGACGAGAGGATAAGGAAGATAGTAAAGATCTACGAGTCCATGGGCCCTGAGGAGGCGGCTTCAAGGATAGAGGCGCTCGATAAGGAGATGGCCGTGATGATACTCGCGACGATGAGCGAAAGGAAGGCCTCGAAGATACTCGCCTTCGTAAACGTTGCCAAATCAGTAGAGCTAAGCAGGTCATTCAAGGTCAAATAATGCAGGCTTACGAACTTCTTTTGAGGGGCAGCCCTGTGCTGCCCCTTTTTTTTTGCCTGTTTACCCTGGAGATGGGAAAAATATGCATCGCCACCTGGAAAAAGATGCCTGCCATTACCGCTCAGTTAAAAGAAGAGTTTTAGCCTTTCCTTTATAACTCACCGAATATCCGCTGTTTTTCATTCTTAATCCAAGTTGGCACGCCTGTTGCTATTAACATACTCACGAAAGAAACGTGTGAGGGGCGGATAATGATAGTCTCATCGATTTCATCAAACGATTTGTCAGGCGGCTTTAAGGCCGAAGATAGCGGGAAAGGCGCTGACAACGAGTTCTCAACGCTCCTCGATGGTCTTTCCAGGGCTACCGATGTGGCGGACACCTCTGCCAGGGAGGAGGCCGATATCGTGGAAGACTCTCCTGAGGCTGACACAGGAGCCAACGCAGGGGAAGATGCGGCGAAGGCTTCTTTGGCTGAGGTCAATGACGCCGTTTCCGTCCCGGGGGTATCCCCGGCGGCTTTTACGTTTTCTGCGGGCGCACTAACGGCAACGCCATCAGGCGATGGTAGCGCCGAAGGTCAAATAACCGGGCCGGTACAGAAAGGGGCAGCTCAGCCTCTGACAATCGGTCCAGCATTTAATGGCGAAGTAAAGGGGCTGATCGAGGGCGTTGAAGCGCAGATACCCTCTGGAATTGGCGTGGACGCTCAGCAGTCTCCTGAAGATTTCCTTGATGAAGTAATGCCTCAGGCTGCGGCGACCAACACTCAGCCGTTAGACGCAAGCAAGGGCGAGTTTCAGGGGCGTGAAGAGCTTAAGGCTGTAGAGACTGTGAGGACAGAATCAAATGGAGCGAAAGCAGAGGATAGCTCTGGTGACCCAGGCGGCCTGACATCTGTTGAAAATACCGAAGGCCAGGACGCTAACGCGCAGTGGAACGGCCGGGAGGGCGCTCAAGGGCAGAGAAATAACGAAACCACGGGCGGCGACCGGCATTCCGCTACAATACACGCAGGCAACGGCTTCAAGGAGCTTGTCGATATGCCGGCCAGGACATCGCCGGCTGCCGCTGTTGACTCATTCGAAGAGCTTAAGGAGAAGCTCAACGCCGGCATACGCATCTCGGTGCAGAACGGCGGCGGCGAGGTGAGGATGAGGCTCAACCCGGAGAACCTCGGCGAGCTTGTAATAAAGCTTAACATTGTAAACGACGACGTGGTCGCAGAGATACTCGCCGATAATCTTGAAGTGAAGCGCGCGATAGAGACGGACGCCTCGGTCCTTAAGGAGGCGCTCGGCGCCAACGGGCTAAACCTGAAAGAATGCGTGATCGGAATTAGCAGGAGCGCTCAGGGCATCTCTCAAGATCAGGGCGGCATGAAAGAACAGTTGAACGGTGGCTGGCAGGACAGGGACGGCGAAGGGCGCGGCAGAAGATTTGAGGAGGAAGAGTTGCCTTCATACAGACGGGACGCGTCAAGCGGTCGAATAGACATCTTTGCTTAACGGCCCTTTTTTGGAAAGGAGAAAGTGATGATAGAAGGCGTAGGTGTATACGGTTCAGGGGCATCATCATACAAGCCAGAAGCCGAAGATGCGATGGGCAAGGACGCGTTTTTGAAGCTCCTGGTCACGCAGCTTGAGAACCAGGACCCGTTGAACCCGATGGACAACACCGATTTTGTGGCTCAGCTCGCCCAGTTCAGCTCTCTCGAGGGGCTGCAGAACATCAACTCTACCATGACCGGGATGGCCAATAGCGTCACGAGCCTCCAGGACTTTGGCTCCGCCAGCCTCATCGGCAGGGTCGTAAAGGCTGAGACAAGCAAATTTGACTTCGACGGCACGAATGAGCAGGTCGTTGGCTTCTCGCTTGGAGGGTCCGCCGAGTCTGTGAGCCTCACGATAACCGACGCCTCAGGCCTGCCGGTGAGGACGATAGAGCTCGGGGCCAGGGGCGCGGGGGATAACGAGGCCGCCTGGGACGGCAAGGACGGCAGGGGGTTGGCTCTGCCTGCCGGCAAGTACGGGTTCTCCGTGAACGCTAAGGGGGCTGACGGGGCTCCCATGGGCGCTGAGAAATATATCCTCGGCTATGTGACCGGGGTAGGGATGGAAGAAGGAAGCTCGAGTATATACGTCAACGGGACGGCCGTCAAAAGGGACGGCATAAAAGAGATCTATTAAACTTAAGACATCCAAAGAAGGAGGAACATAATGCAGTCAGCTCTTTATACCGGAATAAGCGGCCTTAACGCCAACATGTCGAACCTCTCGGTCATAGGCAACAATATCTCAAACGTTAATACCATCGGCTTCAAGGGAAGCAGGGTCACCTTCGGAGATGTCCTCAGCCAGACGCTTTCTGGCGGCTCCGGCACGAACCAGATCGGCCTCGGTGTACAGATGAGCAGCATACAGAAGCAATTCAGCCAGGGCGCCTTCGAGAGCACCGGCAACGCGCTCGACCTGGCCGTCAACGGCAGCGGCTTCTACATGGTAGGCGATCCTGTGCTCGGGTCCAGGTACTATACCAGGGCCGGGCAGTTCTCCACAGACAAGGACGGGTTCATAACAAACCCGGAGGGCCTGAGGCTCCAGGGGTATATGGCTAACAGCGCCGGGTCGCTTCAGAATACGGTCACGAACCTTCAGCTTACCACAAAGATAATAAGCCCTAACCCTACGACTAACGCCGTACTTAACGCCAACTTGAACTCCAACGCCCCGGTCTCCGGCTTCGTCTTCGACTCGGGCGCCAACGACGATATACGCTTCAGTATCGACGGCGGCACTACCTGGCTCACCGCGAGCCTCGTTAATGACGGCGGCCTTTCATCAGGTGGCGCGGCAACCGGGGCAGAGGTAGCCGGCGCGATAAAGACCTCACTACAGTCTGTCGGGGCGAGCGGGGAGACATACACCGTGACATTCGACGACCAGACCGGGCTCTTTAGCGTTACAAATGACTCAAGCAATTCCGGCAGTCTTGTCCTTGACTGGGGCAACGCCGCTTCGACCTCCGCCTCGCTCCTCGGCTTTTCAGCAAGCTCAGGCGTCCTCGCGGCGGGGTCGAGCGACACAGGTTCTTCCGCAGCCGGTGAGTTTGACCTCGATAACGCCGGAGACACCTCGAACTTCTCGGTGCCGGTAACGGTATACGATTCCCTCGGCAACGACCATGTCGTTTCCCTCTACTTCAGGAAGGATTCATTGGGCGCCACTGGAAACACCTGGGAGTGGTTCGCTGTGGCAGACGCCTCGGAGTCAACGAGCGGCAATACCGAGGTGCAGGCCCAGGGCAATGTGACATTCAATAGCTCCGGCGCCCTATATTCCGAGAGCGCCACTACATACCCGACCGGCGGCTTTAACTTTACTGGCGGCGCCGGGCAGGGGCAGAACATCACCTTCGACTTCGGCACCAGCATAACACAGGGGGGCACTGGTGTAGACGCCACCACACAGTACGGCACAGCCTCGGGCGTTTCGACGTTAACACAGGACGGCTACTCATCCGGCAACCTACAGAGGATAAGTATCGACCAGAACGGCATAATAAGCGGCATCTTCACCAACGGCAGGGACTTAACACTCGGGCAGGTGCTCCTGGCCGACTTCGCCAGCCCGACGAACCTGTCGAGTGAGGGCATGAACCTCTATTCCGAGACATACGACTCAGGGCAGTCCCTTATAGGCGCCCCCGGTAGCTCTGGCCTCGGCCTGGTACAATCGAGCACCCTGGAGCTTTCCAACGTCGACCTCGCGAGGGAGTTCGTAAACATGATCTCGGCCCAGAGGGGCTTTCAGGCCAACTCAAAGATAATAACCACCACAGATGAGCTCCTCGCCGAGCTTGTGAACCTCAAGCGTTAAAGAGGCCAAGTGCAGCAAAGGGGCGATGGCTTTGGCCATCGCCCCTTTTTTTTGTTTTTTTGAAGGGCTGAAGTCATATTTCTGACGCGCCTGCATCCAATCCTTTGACGGGACGTGCTGCCACCACTTTTAAGGCTATTCGCGTCATATTATTTTACTTTTAAATCAAGGTACTTGGCAGGTCAGTATGGCCTTGCCGGGGACTGGCACGGGTATTGCAAAATCAGTAGGCATTCACAAGTCTGAAGATGGCCGGAGAGACCGGAAAGAATACTTAGGAGGCTCAGATGAGCGCAGAAGAGAAGAAGGAAGAGGTAGCACACCCTCCGAAGAAGGGAAAGGGCCTTCTCATCGCCATAATAGCCGTTGCCGTCTTAGGGTTGGGCGCGGGGGCCTATCTTTTCCTCAACGGAAAGTCTGGTAACGCCGGAGAGCACGGCGCAAAAGAGTCCTCGCATGGCGGTGAAAACGGGGACTCAAAGGCGAGTATCTTCGCCCTCGAGCCTTTCATCGTGAACCTCCAGGACAACTCCGGCACAAGGTACCTTAAGCTCACCGTGAACCTTGAGCTTCCTCCCGGTTCATCGACCGTCGAGCTTACGGGCCTTGCAACTCAGATAAGGGACTCTCTCATCATACTCTTGAGCAGCAAGAGCTATACGGATATAGGCACTGTAGAAGGCAAGTACCAGATGAGGGACGAGATAGTGGCCAGGGTCAACCAGTACCTGGCCAAGGATAAGGTAAAGACCGCCTATTTTACTGAATTCGTGATCCAGTAAAGGGACCGACATGGCAGAGCAGATACTTACACAGGTAGAGGTAGACGCGCTCTTAAGGGGCCTTTCAAACGGCGATATAAAGACCGAGGCTGAAAGGCAGGAGGAAGGTGAGACCGGAGATGTCCGTTCCTATGACTTCGCCAATCAGGAGAAGGTCATACGCGGCAAGCTCCCGGCCCTTGAGATGATAAACGAGAAGTTCAGCAGGGCTGCGAGGATACCGCTATTTAACGTGATGAGAAAGACCGTGGACATAAGCCCGGATAGCACCAAGACCCTCAAATACGAGGAGTTCCTGAGAAATTTGCAGGTGCCGTCGAGCCTGAACGTCTTCCAGCTCATGCCGTTCAGGGGGCAGGGCGTTTTAAGCATCGACCCGAGCCTTGTCTTTCTCATAGTGGACAGCTACTTCGGCGGCGACGGAAGGTTCCATAACAGGATCGAGGGCAGGGACTTCACCAACGTCGAGCAGGCGGTCGTGAAAAAGATAGTGGAGGTCATATTCCACGAGATGTGCGCTGTCTGGAAGGCGGTACACCCGGTGGAGTTCAAGCCGCTCAGGTCTGAGATGAACCCGCAGTTCGTGAATATCGTCGCACCCTCTGAGCACGTCATGGTCTCGACCTTCAGGATGGAGATAGAGGCGATCTCCGGCAACTTCTTCATCTGCATACCCTATTCCACGCTCGAGCCGATAAAAGACAAGCTCCTCGGCTCGCACAGGATAGACAGCTCAGAGGTAGACGTGAAATGGACGGAGAACCTCAAGTCGCAGTTCGCAGGCGTTACTCTCGCGCTTTCCGGCGAGATAGGGAGGGCGGAGATAAGCATAACGGACCTTCTGAGCCTCAAGGCGGGGGACGTGATACAGCTGGACAGGAAGGTAAAGGACCTGCTGGACGTACACGTGGAGGATCTGCCTAAGTTCCTGGCAAGACCAGGCGTCATGGACAACAATTACGCCCTCAAGATGATGGAATCATCCAATGGAGAAAGGAGTTAGGTGATGAGCGAGAACGAGCAGGGGACTACGAACGGCGCGATGGACGACCAGTGGAGCACTGCCTTCGAGGAGGCAAAGCAGGCGCAGCCGGCGCCGCAGCCTAAAAAGAACGAGGTCGAGGCGAGGCCGGCGAGCTTCGGAAATCTCAAGCATGAAAACAACGGGAGCATCACGAACATGGAAATGCTCCTGGACATACCTCTTACAGTCGCGGTTGAGATAGGCAGGACGAGGATGCTCGTGAAGGACCTCCTCCAGCTGGGACAGGGGGCGGTGGTCGAGCTTGAAAAGCTGGCTGGAGAGCCGATGGAGATACTCGTTAACGGCAGGCTCATCGCGAGGGGCGAGGCCGTGGTGGTAAATGACAAGTTCGGAGTGAAGCTTACGGACATCGTGAGCCAGAGCGAAAGGCTGAACAGGCTGAAATGAACGACTCTTACATGTATCTTCTCGTAAAATCGATCCTGACGCTCGTTTTCATCCTCGGCCTCCTCGGGGTGGCCCTCTACGCCCTCAAGCGTTTTATGAAGGGGCAGGCAAAGGGCAAAAACGGAGCTGCCGCCGACCCGATAAGGGTCGTTGCCACGTCGTTTCTCGGCCCGAAGAAGAACATAGCCGTTGTAGAGGTTGCGGGAGAGATGCTCGTCCTCGGGCTTACCCCGACGTCGATAACCTTCCTTTCAAGGGTCGAAGGGACAGAAGCTGTAGAGGAGCTCAGGAAGCTCAAGGACTCGAAACGCAGGCCTTTTTTAAGCATCCTTCAGGGGGGCCTTTAGGTGGTTCTGATGAAAAGAACGGCGCTGATATTATTATCTATAGCCCTCTCACTCGTCGCCTCCTCTGGCGCGGTCTTTGCGGCTGACCAGGTTGGCCCGGTTGGCCTTCCGAACGTAAGTCTCACGCTTGGCGGCGCAAACTCACCTCAGGGGCTTGCCACGGCGATACAGATAATATTGCTTCTTACGGTCTTGACACTCGCCCCTGCCATATTATTGATGATGACGTCTTTCACGAGGCTTATAGTCGTATTCTCTCTTCTGAGGCAGGCACTTGGCGTCCAGCAGGCCCCTCCGAACCAGGTGCTTGTAGGGCTCGCCCTCTTCCTTACTTTTTTCATAATGTCGCCGGCGCTCACCAATATAAACGAGACAGCGCTCAAGCCGTACATGCAGGGGACGATCTCCCAGGAGGCCGCCTTCACCGGGGCGATAAAGCCTCTTCGCGATTTCATGCTCAAGAACACCAGGGAAAAGGATATGGAGCTTTTCCTGAGGCTTTCAAAGGCCGAGACCCCGAAAACGAAGGAAGAGATACCGACGCTCGCCCTTATACCGGCGTTCGTCACAAGCGAGCTGAAGACGGCCTTCCAGATAGGCTTTCTCATCTACCTGCCGTTCCTCGTAATAGACATGGTCGTCGCCAGCGTCCTCATGTCGATGGGCATGATGATGCTGCCGCCGGTCATGGTGTCGATGCCCTTTAAGCTGATGCTCTTCGTGCTTGTGGACGGCTGGTACCTGCTGGTCGGCTCTCTCGTGCAGAGCTTCGGATAGGAGACGCGCCAATGACCCCTGAATTTGTGACAAGCATAGGCCGGGAAACCGTAGAGGTGGTTATCATGGTCTCGGCCCCGATACTGTTAGTAGGCATGGCCGTCGGACTGGTGATAAGCATACTCCAGGCTGTCACACAGATACAGGAGATGACGCTTTCTTTCGTGCCGAAGCTCATCGCGGTCTTCATCGCGCTTATAGCGCTGGCACCATGGATGATGGAAGTGATGCTCAAGTTCACGAGCGATATATTCACCAACATACCCAACTACATAAGGTAAATGGACATAGCACAGTACATATTGGCTAATTACTCGACCTTCCTTTTCGTGCTCGTCAGGACCGGGTCGATCCTCATGGCAGCGCCGATATTCGGCGCGGTAAACGTGCCGATGCAGATAAAGCTCGGCCTCACCATGCTGATAGCGGTCCTGCTTACGCCGCTTACGCCTCAGGTCCCCTTGCCCCAGTCGGCCTTTGCACTGGCCGCGTCTGTCGGGGGCGAGGTCCTTATCGGAATAACCATTGGACTTGCCATCAGGTTCGTCCTGAGCGGCATAGAGTTCGCCGGGCAGGTCGCCGGTTTCCAGATGGGCATCGGCATGGCGACCGTCTACGACCCGCTACACGGCTCGCAAGTAACGGTCCTTGGAAAATTCCTCAGCATACTCACGCTCCTCATATTCCTCAGCGTAAACGGACACCTGATGGTCATAATGGCCCTTAAGAAGAGCTTTGACGCGATCCCCCCGTACGGCTTTAATTTTTCAGGCGAGCTTATGGATGGCTTCCTGGCCTTCTCGCGGGAGATATTCGTCCTTGCCTTCAAGTTCTCCGCGCCGGTGGTGGCCATATTGATATTCGTGAACGTGGCCCTCGGCATAATGGCGCGCACAGTCCCGCAGATAAACATGTTCGTCATAGGTTTCGCGATAACGATATTCGTCGGTTTTCTGATGATAGCCATGTCATTGCCGGTCTTCGAGACGGCGGTTACCGCGGTCTTCGACCAGATGTGGCAGGGTGTCTTTAACCTCATGAGGGTGATGTAATGGCTGAGGAACAGGGCCAGGAACGCACAGAACAAGCTACATCGCGAAGGCGCGAACAGGCGCGCGAGGAAGGCAATTTCCCCACATCGCGAGAGGTAAGCACGCTTTTCATGGTCGCCGGCGGGGTGGCGGTCCTCTACTTCTCCTCGACCTGGATGTACTCAGGTGTGGCCGATGTCATGAGGAAGTACTTCCATGTCTTCAAGGGCGAGCTCGGCATAAAGGAGCTCGACACGATATTCAAGGACCTCTCATGGAGCTTCCTCGTGATAATAGCGCCGGCCCTGGCGATACCGTTCCTCGGAGCGCTGTCCTACGTCCTCCAGACCGGCTTCAACCTCACGTCAAAGCCGCTCGCGCCTGACTTCAACAAGATCAATCCGCTTGCCGGGATCAAAAAGTTCTTCTCCATAAACTCGCTCGCCGAGCTTGTGAAATCGGTCCTCAAAGTGAGCGTTCTCTCTTACGTCGTCTACTCCTGCGTAAAGCAGGAATGGCAGACGATGCCCATGCTCATCGACATGGACGCCGCGCCGTCCGTCCTGTACGTAGGACAGACCACCTTCAAGATAATGCTCAGGACCGTATGGGTCATCGCGGCCATAGCGGTCATAGATTACGCCTTCCAGAGGTGGCACTTCGAGAAGGGCTTGAGGATGACCAGGGAAGAGATCAGGGAAGAGCACAAGGATACCGAGGGAGACCCGGTTGTCAAGGCCAGGATCAGGTCCTTGCAGAGGGATATGGCCAGGAAGAGGATGATGCAGGACGTGCCAAAGGCGGACGTCATCCTCACCAACCCGACCCACCTGGCTGTCGCCCTTAAATATGACAGGACAAAGGGGAACGCGCCGGTGGTGGTGGCAAAGGGCGCGGGCCTTGTAGCCGAGAAGATCAGGGAGATCGCGAAAAAGCACGGCGTGCCGGTCCTTGAGAACAAGCCCCTCGCCAGAGGCCTCTTTAAGAGCGTGAAGATAGGGATGGAGATACCGGCGAGCATGTACAAGGCCGTTGCCGAGGTGCTCGCGTACGTCTACAGACTGAAATCGAAGGCGAGGAGATAAGGAGTGGCCATGGCTGGACTGACAGACACAGCTAACTGGAAAAAAAGGGCGGACCTCATGCTGCCGCTGGGCATCGTGGGCATCATCTTCGTGATGATCCTTCCGGTGCCGCCACTGGCCCTCGACCTTTTCCTTACCTTCAACATAACGGCGGCGATAATAATACTGCTTGTGGCGGTCTACGTAAAAAAGCCGCTTGATTTTTCGACCTTCCCGGTACTGCTTCTTGTCACGACGCTCTTCAGGCTCTCGCTCAACGTCGCGTCCACGAGGATCATCCTCCTCCACGGGGCTGACGGCCCGGAGGCCGCGGGCCAGGTCATAAAATCCTTCGGTAACTTCGTCGTCGGCGGCAATTACGCCGTCGGCTTCATAGTCTTCGCCATACTCGTCATCATCAACTTCGTCGTCATCACAAAGGGCGCCGGGCGCATAGCCGAGGTGGCCGCGAGGTTTACGCTCGACGCGATGCCCGGCAAGCAGATGGCGATAGACGCCGACCTGAACGCGGGCCTCATAGGTGACGACGAGGCCAGGCGGAGGAGGAAGGAAGTCTCGCTCGAAGCCGACTTCTACGGGGCCATGGACGGCGCAAGCAAATTCGTAAGGGGAGACGCCGTGGCCGGCATCCTCATCACGGTGATAAATATAGTCGGCGGCCTCATCATCGGTGTAGCCCAGCAGGGCCTTCCGGTAGGCGAAGCCGCCAAGGTCTATACGCTCCTTACCGTCGGCGACGGGCTTGTAGCCCAGATACCCGCGCTCATCATCTCTACCGCTGCCGGTATCGTCGTATCGAACGTCAACTCGGAGGCTGGCTTAAGCGACAGCATCGGAAAGCAGTTCCTGTTTTCTCCCAAGCCTTTGCTCATCGCCTCCGCCATACTCTTCGTCTTCGGTCTCATACCCGGACTGCCGCACATAGCCTTCCTCACGTTCTCGATCGTGACAGGCGCGGTGGGCTACATCGTCTACAAGACCGCCGAGGACAGAAAGGCCGAGGAGCTCGAACAGGAGAAGGCCGCTGCCAGGCCCGCCGCGAAGAAAGAGGCGGTGGACGAGGTACCGCTTATAGATACCTTGAGCCTCGAGGTCGGCTACAGGCTCATCCCGCTTGTCGATTCCTCCGAGGGTGGAGAGCTCCTTGAGAGGGTGAAGGCCATAAGGAGGCAGTTCGCCGAGGAGATGGGCATCATGGTGCCGGCTGTCCATATAAAGGACAACCTGCAGCTTAAGCCCGCTGAGTACCTCTTCCTCGTCAAGGGCGTAGAGGTCGCGAGGGGCGAGCTCCTTGCTGGCCATTCCCTCGCTATAGACCCGGGTAACGCACAGCCGGGTCTCGACGGCGTGCCTACCACCGACCCGGCCTTCGGCCTGCCGTCGATCTGGGTGCCTGACGCGCAGCTTGAAAAGGCGCAGCTCATGGGCTACACGGTCGTGAACCATTCCGCTGTAATAGCCACGCACGTTACAGAGGTCATAAGGGGCCACGCCAACGAGATACTTGGCCGCCAGGAGGTTCAGGTGCTTATCGACAGGGTGGCGAAGACCCATCCCAAGGTGGTCGAAGAGCTTGTCCCGGGCATGCTGAGCCTCGGAGGCGTGCAGAAGGTCCTGCAGAACCTCTTGAAGGAGAGGGTCTCTATAAGGGACCTGCAGACCATACTGGAGACCCTTGCCGATTACGCGTCGATCACTAAAGATACAGACCTCCTCACAGAGTACGTGAGGATGGGGCTCGCGAGGCAGATAACCAAGAGCCACATCTCATCTGACTACACTATCCAGGCGATAGCCTTGAGCAACGATATCGAGGACGCGATAGTGAAATCCGTGCACGAGACCCCCCAGGGCTCCTTCTTGACGATCGAGCCCGGGCTCGCGCAGAGGATACTCGGGAAGGTCAAGGAGGGGCTTGAGGAGGCAATGTCAAAGGGGCACCAGCCAGTGCTCCTTGTTTCGCACCAGACGAGAAGGTTCGTCAGGAGGCTCACCGAGAGGGTCTTTCCGGCGGTGACCATCCTTTCTCACAATGAGATATCAAGTAACGCACGGGTACAGACACTAAAGGTGGTGAGGTTATAGCATGCGGATCAAACGGTTTACAGCCTCTTCAGTCAGGGAAGCGATAAAGGACGTAAAGGCCGAGTTCGGGGAGAACGCCCTGATACTGAGCACCAAGCGGCTCGGGGCTGGGATGCATGAGGTGGTCGCAGCCATAGATTATGACCTGACAAATCCGATAAGCCTGGACCTTGATGATAGAAGAAGCAGGCAAACGGCTCCCGTCCAGGAAAGGAATACCGGGACGCTTGCCCCCCAGGTCGATGACTTAAGGAAGGAGATCAAGGAGCTAAAGGAACTTAAGAAGCTCTGTATGGCGATGGTCTCCAGCTCCGGGAGCCCGGTCTCAGATATCTTCAACAGGCTTGAGGAGAACCTGGCGGCAGGCGGCGTGGACAGGCGCCTTGCCAGGAAGATACTGATGAACACCTTAAGCGGCGTGACCAAGGAGAAGGCCGCTGACATAGTCTACCTGAAGTCGTGCATAAGGAAGAAGGTCTATGAAAGGATCGCTGTCGCCGACCCGCTCGCCGGTAAAGGTGTTGTCGCCTTTGTAGGCGCCGCGGGCGTCGGGAAGACCACGACTATCGCAAAGCTTACGGCGGTGAACGCGCTCAGGAAGAAGAGGCGGACGGCTCTCATTACGATGGACACATACAGGATAGCGGCCGCCGAGCAGCTCAAGGTCTACGGCAAGCTCATGGGCGTGCCTGTGGAGGTCGCCAGGGACCTTAACGAGCTCAGGGGCTGCATCAAAAATCATGATGACAAGGAGCTTATCCTCATCGACACGGCCGGAAGGAGCCAGAGAGATTCATCCGGCATGAACGAGCTCAAGGCCATGTCAGCCGCGGCCCCTGAGGTGAAGTTCAACCTGGTGCTTAATTCGCAGACAAGGGACGAGGCCCTTTACGAAGCCATAAAGGGGTTCGGCGCGCTTCCCATCGACTCGCTTACGTTCACGAGGCTGGACGAAGGCACGGTCCACGGGCCTATATTGAATGCCATGGTACTGGCCAAGAAGCCTGTCGCGTACCTTTCAACGGGAGCGCGCGTGCCGGAGGACATAGAAGCAGCCTCAAGGGAACGGCTCATGCAATTCATAATGCCGAATTAAGGAGAAGGGAATGGATCAGGCTGTGACACTAAGAAGATTTGCCGAAGAGAACCAAGAAGTCCCAGTGACGAGGGTCATATCGGTCAGCAGCGGCAAGGGCGGGGTTGGCAAGACCAACTCGGTCATAAACCTTGCCATAGCGTTTTCGAGGATGGGTAAAAAGGTGCTTCTCCTTGACGCGGACCTCGGGCTCGGCAACCTTGACGTCCTTCTGGGGCTTGCCCCCAGGTACAACATGGGGCATCTCCTTCGCGGGGAGAAGAGCATAGGCGAAGTGCTCGTAGACGGCCCGGAGGGGATATCCATACTCCCGGCCAGCTCAGGGGTCCAGGAGCTCACCTCTCTTTCCGCGGAAGAGAGGCTTGCGCTCGCTTCTCACCTTGAGGAGCTGGAAGAGGCATTCGACATAATGATAATAGATACGGGCGCCGGGATATCGAGCAACGTCCTTTTCTTCAACGTCGCGGCGCAGGAGATAATGGTCGTCGTAACTCCTGAGCCGACCTCGATAACAGACGCCTATGCCCTCATGAAGGTGCTCCTCCACAAACACGGCGAGAGGAGGTTCAAGCTCCTCGTGAACGAGGTAAAGAACAGAAAGGAAGGGATCGAGGTCTACAGGAAGATAAGCCTTGCCGCCGAAAGGTTCCTGAGTATCTCGGTAGAGTACGTCGGCTGCGTGCTCCTCGACGAGAACGTGCATAGGTCTGTAATCAGGCAGAAGGCCGTAATGGAGCTTTATCCTGAATCGAAGGCGAGCCAGTGCTATCAGGACATAGCGAAGGAGTTATGCGCTTCCCCCGCGCAGGATGGACTCAAGGGCGGGATGCAGTTTTTCTGGAAGCAGTTCCTGACGAGAAATATCTGAAACCGGGATCCGAATCCTAAGAAGAGGAAGTGGGACATGCAAACTATCGCGAGACCAGACAGAGACAGGCTTCTTGAGGAGAACATACACCTGGTGAAGATAATCGCCTACCAGGTAGCCGTGAACCTCCCGCCTCATATCGACGTCAACGACCTCATAAGCGCCGGAACGATAGGCCTCCTTGAGTCGATAGACAGGTTCGACACAAGCAAGGGCGTCCAGTTCAACACCTACGCCTCCATAAGGATCAGGGGCTCGATACTGGACGAGCTCCGGAGCATGGACTGGATGACCAGGTCGATGAGGGACAAGTCGAACCAGCTTGAGAAGGCCTACGACGAGATAGAGAAGCGGACCGGGAGGCCGGCAGAGACCGAGGAGGTCGCCAAGTTCCTGGATATCTCCACCGACGCCCTGAACAAGATCCTGAGCCAGGTAAGCGCTCTTAGCGTCATGAACCTCGAGGACCTCGGTATGAACCATGACGACGGCATGGACATCCTGGAGTGCATAAAGGATCCGGAGGGCGTTGACCCGATGACCGTCGTAAAGTTCAACGAGATCAAAAGGAAGGTCGCCGAGGCGGTAGAGGCGCTCCCTGAAAAGGAAAAGCTCATCATATCACTTTACTACTATGACGAGCTTACGCTCAAGGAGATAGGCAAGATCCTTGACATAACCGAGTCCAGGGTCTGCCAGCTTCACAGCCAGACCATGCACAGGCTAAAAGGAAGGCTCAAAAAAATACTTTAAGGACTTTTCGCGGCGCGCGCAGAAAAATTAAAGAATTACCGTCTTTTACCCGATAAAAGGGAAGGGTGAATATGGAAAATAACGATTCTATGAGGGAAATGCTCGTTTCCCAGGACCCTTACCTCAGAAGGGACGCGTGCGAAGCCATCGGGGATGGCAGGATGGAGGAGTTTATCCCGGCCCTGGTAACGGCCCTTAGGGACGATGACCCTGGCGTAAGGGAAGCGTCCATCCACGCGCTTACCTCAATAGGCGGCGAAAAAGTGGCCTCTGCCATAGCGCATCTGCTGGGTGAAGAGAGTGCTGTCTTGAGGAACATCGGGATAGAGATACTCGAGCTCCTGGGTCCTGACGCCTTTATGACGCTTGCCGGGCTCCTGGACCATGAAGACGACGATATTGTAAAGTTCGCTGTTGATATTATTTCAAATACGAGGGAAGAACGCTCGCTTTCTATCCTCTTCCCGCTTATAAGCCACAGGAACCCGAATGTGAGGGCCTCTGTTGCCGTCTGCCTTGGAAGGCTCAAGTCGCCTGAAGCCGTGCCTGTGCTTTTAAAGGCCCTTGAAGACACAGAAGAATGGGTAAGGTTTTCCGCTATCGAGGGGCTCGGCCTTGTTCGTGACGGAAGGGCCCTTGAACCGTTGATAGGGCTTATAAAGACCGATTCCGGCCTGATAAAAGAGGCGGCTATAGACGCCGTGGCGAAGCTGTCATCTATCGAAGACGCGGTAGCCGTGCTCGCAACACTCAAGCCGATGGTGCGCAAGGGCAGGTCCTTCAGCACAAACGGCATAGTAGAGCTCATGGAAAAGGTATTCTCGCCGGGATCCGATTTCAGGCCTTCGCTGGAGTTCAAGAAGACGTACTTCAGCTTCTTTTCAAAGGCGTTCGAGGATGAGGACAGGCATGGCAAGTTAAAGGCACTGAGGGGGCTGGCGCTCCTGAGGCTCCCGGCAGGGGAAGGCATCGACCGGGTATTCTGTTTTATCGAGGCTCAAAACGAGCTGGACGAGGAGACGGAGGCCTTCCTTGTAGATACAATAGTCGCGCTCTCGGGAAGGCGTCTCCTTCCAGAGCTTAAGGAGAACCTTAAGCAGGGCTCAAAGTGCCTCAGGATAATCGTCAAGGCGCTCGGAGAGATGAAATTAGCTGCCGCGGTCCCTGTCCTGCAGCACCTGGTGGCCAGGGTCGCGAAGAACGAGATGAGAGAAATAGTCGTCGCGCTCGAGTCCATCGGATCGACCAGTTCGATAGAGGTGCTCTATCAGTTCCTTGAAAGCTCTGACGGCCACACGCGGAAGATCGCCGCCAGGGCGCTTTCCTCACTTGCCGGGCCATCGGCGGTCTCTTCTCTTTTCGATGCCGTGCGCAGGGAGTCTTACAGGGACGTGATGGAGGAGATAACAGACAGCCTTGCCCTGATACCCGCTGATTCCGTGAGAAAAGGGTTTATAGCCCTGCTTGAGGCTGATAACGAGCAATTAAGGGAAATGGGCGCAAGGGGGCTCGGCGCCATAGGCGACGAAGAGGCCCTCGACGTGCTTAAAAAAGCGGCGAAGGACACCAGCCACAACGTCAGGAAGGCCGCCTACAAGTCGATGGCCAGGCTTGGCATCCCTTACGCCATAGACGAGATCGTCAAGGGATTGAACGACGACAATGACGACGTGAAGCTCTCGGTCCTGAAGGGGCTCGGCGGCTGGAGCGGCGAGAAGATTAAATCCGCCCTCGTGCACGCGCTGATGGACAGGAACATATGGGTCAGGTATCACTCTGTGCTCCTCCTGGGCGAGCTTGGCGAGCACGATGTGGAAGGACTTATAATTGAAAAACTCGTAAAAGACGAGGCGCCGGTGAAGGCGGCCGCCGCGAGGGCTCTTGAGAGGCTCGGGGCAACCGAATCGGTCGATATACTGATGCAGTTCGTGGACCACCCGGATCCCAGCGTAAGGGGCGCTGTAGAGAGCGCTATAGAATCGCTTAGATGCTGACATTAGGAATAAATAAACCGGCTCTCTCCAACGAGACATTCCTGCTTGTGAGGGACATCATATACAGCAGGTGCGGTATCTTCTTCCCGGAGAACAAGAAGTACCTGCTGGAGACCAGGCTCGCGAGAAGGCTCGATGAGAGAAACCTCAAGACCTTCGAGGACTATTACTATTTCCTGACCTATGACAGGGAAAAGGACAGGGAGCTTCAAAACCTCTTCAACTCGGTCGTCACGAACGAGACGAGCTTTTTCAGGGACCCGGTGCAGCTCGATGCCTTCAGAAAGGGCGTTGTGGCGAAGGTCCTCGATGAAAAGGGTCAAAACGGAAACAGGAACATCAAGATATGGAGCGCGGCCTGCTCTACCGGGGAAGAGCCTCTTACGCTCGCGATGATGCTTCTTGAGGACGGGGTTCATCTGAAGGGATGGAATATAGAGATACTCGCGACTGATATAAGCGAAAACGTCCTGAAGGCGGCGGCGGCCGGTTTCTATGAGAAGTACGCGCTTCGGAATACTCCTGAACATTACCTGAAAAAGTACTTCAGCCCGGCAGGCGAATCGTACACGATAAGCAAGCGGGCGCATGAGATTGTGAAGTTCAAGAGGATGAACCTGATGGACTCTCTCGAGACCAGGATGGTCAGGGGTATGGACATAGTCTTGTGCAGGAACGTGCTCATATACTTCGATGACGCCTCGAAGAAAAAAGCCATAGGCCATATCTATGACAGCATGGACAGGGGCGGCTATCTCTTTGTAGGATTTTCAGAGTCGCTTCACAGCATAACGAGGCTTTTCAGGCCTGTCAGCATAGAGCGTTCCGTAGTCTATAAAAAAATCTGATCCGAGAGGCTGTTCTATGGAGAAAAAGATACTGGTAGTCGATGACTGCGATACGACAAGGAAACTGCTGTCGTATATCATCAGGGAGAAGGGGTATAAGATAATCAGCGCCACAAACGGCATCGAGGCGCTGGAGATCATGGCCACCGATCCCGCCGACCTCATCGTGACCGACCTGAACATGCCGCAGATGGACGGCTACGAGCTTTCGAAAAGCCTGAGGGGGCAGGATTCCTACAGGGATATCCCGATAATAATGATAACCACAGAGGCCGGAGAGGCGGACAGGAGGATGGGCATGGAGGCCGGCGTGACCACCTATCTGTCGAAACCTATCTCGCCGCAGAGGCTTTTATATGAGATAGAGAAGCTCATCTGACAATAAACCCATTTCGCGTTGATCAGGAGGGAGAAGGATGCTGGACAATAATATGAAGATCCTCGTAGTGGACGATTTTTCCACGATGAGGAGGATAATAAAGAATATCCTCCGCGAGATCGGCTACAACAACGTGGACGAGGCGGACGACGGGACCACGGCGCTGGAGAAGCTGAGGACAGGCAAGTTCGATTTCGTCGTCACGGACTGGAACATGCCGAATATGCCGGGGATAGATCTCCTGAAGCACATCAGGCAGGACGATTCTCTCAAGAACACGCCGGTCCTTATGGTCACGGCGGAGTCTGCAAAAGAGAACGTCGTCACGGCCGTACAGGCCGGAGTAAACAACTATATAGTCAAGCCGTTTACCGCTGCGGCCCTCAAGGAGAGGATCGACCTCATCCTGCAGAAGGTAAACCAGTAGCAGCACGGAAGCCGCGGACGCGTTACTAAAAAAGATTTTTCGGGAGGGGATAAGATGAGCCGACAGGACTGGGGTGTAGTGATGAATAAGATACGCGAGGAGCTCTCGGGCCTCGCTAAGTTCATAGACAAGACAAGGAACGGGCTTGATACGATAGAGACGACCGTAAAGATGGGGGCCGAGCAGTTCCCGGAGGCTTCCAGCCAGCTCTCCGACGTTACCGGCGACCTTGAGAACGCCGCGAACAAGATAATGAGCATAGTAGAGGGGCTCCTGGCGGAGCGCGACAGGGCAGGTTCACTCCTTAAATCCCTCTCTGAATGGGCCGCCGCCCCTTCTATAGACCCGGGCAAGGGGGCAGCCTTGATAAAAGAGATCGACGGGATAAATTCCAAGACCAAGGACGACCTGGTGGAGCTTTTTACCCACATGTCCTTCCAGGACCTCACCGGACAGAAGCTCAAGAAGGTAATAGGATCTCTTGCGGTAGTAGAGAAGAAGCTGCTGGAGATAGCGTTGAGCTTCGGACTTGAGGACAAGGCCTTTGCCATCTCCGAAGAGCCGAAGCAGCAGAAGGAATTGAAGATGAACCAGGACATCGTCGACAAGCTCCTCAAGGAGCTCGGGGCTTAAATCCAAAGGGGGAATGCCATGTCGTTTCCTTTGGACGAGATGGATGACATAATAAACGACTTTCTTACGGAGTCGTCGGAATCGCTCGAGAGCCTCGATCAGAAGTTCGTCGAGCTTGAGAAGAACCCTGGCGACCTGCCGCTCCTTAACGAGATATTCAGGTCGATCCACACCATTAAGGGCGCTGCGGGCTTTCTTGGATTCCAGCAGATGGTCGACGTCACCCATGTGACCGAGGACGTGCTGAACAAGCTCCGGAAATCCGAGATGAGGGTGACCTCCGGCATCACCGACGCCATACTTCAATCGGTCGATCTTATTAAAATACTGCTGAACAACATCCGTGAAAAAAACGGAAGGCAGGAGGACACGGCCCCTCTAACGGGTCTTTTGACTGACATACTCAGCGGCAAGCTGGCAGAAAATGAAAAAGAGGCTCCCCCGGCGGCCGTTACGGCCACTGCCATCGCCGAGGAGGAGCAAAAGCCCCGGAAGATTGAGGAGAATAAGCCCCGGAAGGCTGAGGAGCATAAAGCCCAGAAGGCTGAAGAAGGCGCCGCCGCCTCAAGGGACCAGTCCATAAGGGTCGATATAGACAGGCTCGATACGGTTTTGAACCTCGCCGGAGAGCTGGTGCTTTCCAGGAACAGGCTCATGAAGCTTGGCTCCAGGCTCGGCGGAAGCGGGATCACTTCAGAGCTTGAGACGCATCTGAACGAGGCGATAGCGCAGCTCGACCTCGTCACGTCGGATCTGCAGCTCGGCGTCATGAAGATAAGGATGCAGCCCGTAGCCAAGGTCTTCAATAAATTCCCCAGGATGGTAAGGGACCTCGCGAGGCAGACAGCCAGGGAAGTAGAGCTTGCCGTAAGCGGAGAAGAGACGGAATTGGACAAGACCGTAATAGAAGAGATAGGCGACCCGCTTGTCCACCTCATAAGGAACTCAGTCGACCACGGGATGGAGTCGCCCGAGGAAAGGGTCGCCAATGGTAAGCCCAGGTGCGGTACCATTGGGCTTTCCGCGTATCAGGAAGGCAGGAACATAATCGTCTCGGTCTCTGACGACGGCAAGGGTATGGACCCTGAGGCCATAAAGAGGTCGGCTGTAGAGAAGGGGCTTTTAAGCCAGGATGACGCTGAAAAGCTTTCCGCCAAGGACGCTTTTAACCTCATTTTCCTGCCCGGCTTTTCTACCGCGAGCAAGGTAAGCAACATCTCCGGAAGGGGCGTGGGAATGGACGTGGTCAAGACCAACATCTCAAGGATAAACGGCACGATATCGGTCGATTCAGAGGTGGGCAAGGGCACCAGGATAACCTTCAGGCTGCCGTTGACGCTGGCGATAATCCAGGCCCTCACCGTGGAAGCGGGCGGGGAGATATACGGTATACCTCTTTCCAATGTCGTCGAGAACATCAGGGTGACGGCCAGCGACATAAAGACGATAGAGGGTAAAGAGGTAATAAACATAAGGGACAAGGTATTCCCGGTGGTCCGGCTCGGGAGCCTGGTATCCGGCGGCGCGGTCCCTTCAACGCAATCTGACTGGAAGTATATTGTGATAATAGGGATAGGCGAGAGGAACTTCGGCATACTGGTCGAGAGGCTTCACGGCCAGGAAGAAATAGTGATGAAGTCGATGGGCGAGTATCTTAAAGGGACGGAAGGCATAGCCGGCGCCTGCATAACAGGCGACGGGAACGTGATATTGATACTGGACATGGCAGGGCTGCTCGCTTCCCAAAGCCTTGGCTACGTGCATTGAAGGAGAATCAGTGAAGATAAGGGTCCTTGTAATTGACGATTCCGCCTTCATGAGAAGGGTCATAAGGCAGATGCTCGAGGCGGACCTTGAGATCGAGGTCGTCGGCGCAGCCAGGGACGGAGCGGAGGGCGTTGAGATGGCCCTACAGCTCAAGCCAGACGTCGTGACCATGGATATAGAGATGCCCAGGATGAACGGGCTCGAGGCTACCGAGATGCTGATGGAGAGGATGCCGTTGCCCATAATAATGGTCAGCTCGCTTACAAGCGAGGGCGCGAAGGCTACCTTCGAGGCGCTTGACAAGGGGGCAGCCGACTATATTTCCAAGAACCTCGTCACCTCTGCTTTTGACCTCATGAAGATACAGGACGAGCTTGTCGCAAAGATAAAGGCCGTAGCGAAGAGGAAGCCACAATTCGCCACGCTCCGGTCCGAGCAAAAACCGGTTGTTGCCGCTCCAGCTCCACCGCTTCAGAGGAAGGGGTACGCCACTCTCAAGATGGCCTTTGTGGCCATAGGGGCTTCAACAGGTGGGCCGAGGGCGGTCCAGTCGATACTCACCAACCTTCCGGGCGGCATGGATACGTCCTTTCTTGTGTCGATACATATGCCCAAGGCCTTTACCGGGCCGTTTGCCGAAAGGCTTAACGGCATCTGCAAGATCCCCGTCAAGGAGGCCCAGAATGGGGAGCCGATAGGCGCCGGGAAGGTATTCCTCTCTCCGGGCGGGATGCAGACCAAGGTCAGGAAGAAAGGCGTCACCGGGCTCGCCTTCGAGATAGACGAAGAGCCGAAGAGCGCTCTCTACAAGCCTTGCATCGATATTTGCATGACCTCTGTAGCTGACAGCTACCCGGGGAGGGCGCTTGGTGTCATCCTTACCGGCATGGGCCACGACGGCATGGAGGGGATGAGGCACATAAAGGAGAAGGGCGGAAAGACACTTGCCCAGAACGAGCAGACGTGCACCGTCTATGGCATGCCCAAGTCGGTCATCGAGGCGGGCCTGGCCGACAAGGTAGCGCCTCTGGAACTGATAGCGGCTGAAATAGTGAACATGATCTGAACCGGAGACCCTCGCTTATATGGATATATTGACAATATTAGGCATCGTCATTGGGTTTGGCGCGATCCTTGGGGGGCAGGTCCTCGAAGGCGGGTCTATAGAATCCATCATGCAGGCGACCGCGGCCATCATCGTCTTCGGCGGCACTTTGGGCGCGGTCATGGTCAACTACCCCATGCACGTGGTCTCGCTCGCCATCAAGAACGCGAAGTTCGTCCTCTTGAGCCAGAACTCCGACCCAAATAAGACGATAAAGCTCCTGGCTGAACTTGCCGGGGTGGCGAGGAAGGACGGCCTGCTCGCGCTGGAGAACAGCATAAAGAAGGTCCAGGACCCGTTCCTCCGGAAAGGGCTCCAGCTTGTAGTCGACGGCACTGAGCCGAAGCTCACCCGTGAGATACTCGAGATCGAGATAGAGCATAAGGAAGAGTATAACCTCACCTCGGCCAAGGTATTTGAGTCCGCCGGAGGGTATTCGCCTACGATAGGCATACTCGGCGCGGTCATGGGGCTCATTCACGTGATGGAGAACCTCTCTGACCCGCAGAAGCTTGGCGCCGGCATAGCCGTGGCCTTCGTTGCCACTATCTACGGCGTAGGCGCGGCGAACCTTGTCTACCTTCCTCTCGCCGGGAAGATGAAGTTGAGGATAAGGGAAGAGGTCATCATGCAGGATATGATAATCGAAGGCCTCATCGCGCTCTCGGAAGGCGAGAACCCGAGAAGGGTCGAAGAGAAGCTTGTAGGCTTCCTGAGGGACTCGCAGAAGAAAAAATAACGGGCCTGTTGGCTCCGCTTTTTATTTCGCAGGGGTTATATGGCAAGAAAAAAACGGCATGAGGAGCATGAGAACCACGAGCGCTGGCTGGTATCATATGCGGATTTCATCACGCTCCTCTTTGCCTTCTTCGTCAGCATGTACGCCATCTCATCGGTAAACGAGGGAAAGTTCAGGATATTGAGCGAATCGCTTGCCATAGCCTTCAACCCCTCTCTTTACACCTCTACGAGAAAGCCCGAGGGGCCGCGGTTCGTAAGGGAGGAGCGCTCCCACATGTCTGATGAGTTCAATGACATGTTCAATAACAACTATGAGAAGGTACGGACAGCCCTCGAGGACCTTGAACAGGACAAAAAGCTCACTCTCATCAAGGACGAGCAGAAGATAACGATAAGGATATCCGAGAGCATGCTCTTCACCCCTGGAACGGACGTCCTTCTCCATGAGGGGCTCGCCGTGATGGACGAGGTGGCAAGGGCGCTTGCCGAGCTGCCGAACAGCATAAGGATAGAGGGGCATACCGACAACATCCCGATCTCGACCGAGCGCTTTCCTTCCAACTGGGACCTCTCTACCGGCAGGTCGCTCCGGATACTCAAGTACTTCATAGACCATCACAGGTTCGATCCGAGAAAGCTTTCGGCGCTTGGCTTTGGCGAGTACAGGCCCATCGACACCAACGACACCCCTTCCGGCAGGATGAAGAACAGGAGGGTAGACATAATGGTGCTGAACCCGGAAATGAACGCGAGATAGCTGGCGGACTAAATAAATTCAAGTTCAAGGGCGTAACGTCCGAATATTTAAACATAGCTTAGGGCGTGGCGGCCAAAGGAGGCTTTTGAGATGGACCCGAAAAAGGAACTCGACTTGAGGGAAGTCCTGCAGCTTGTGACTTTCAGGCTTGGCAACGAGGAATTCTCGCTCGATATCCTGCGAGTGCAGGAGATCATAAGGCATATGGAGATAACCAGGGTCCCGAAGGCCCCTGACTTCGTCGAGGGCGTGATAAACCTGAGGGGCAAGGTCATCCCTGTGCTCGAGCTCAGGAAAAGGTTCGGCCTTGGCTCCAACGAGAGGACCAACGAGACAAGGATAATAGTCGTCGAGGTCGACGATAAGACTGTCGGGCTCAAGGTGGACGCGGTGTCAGAGGTCTTAAGGCTCCCGGCTGACAGGGTCGAGCCTCCGCCGGCAATAGCCACAGGGGTGGATTCTGATTATATCAAGGGGGTCGGCAAGCTTGACGGCAGGCTCCTTATACTCCTTGATGTGGAAAAAGTGCTTACAAAGAGTGAAAAAGACGCGCTTGGGGCGGTTGCCTGAGCACGCTGTTAATAGACCTGTGTCCAGTTCCAGATAAAAATAGCCTGTTGTTACCCGTTACCGGGCCTCGCCCGGAATGAGAGGAGAGTAAGATGGCTCAGCCAGCAAAAAGCCTTGAGGATGTCCTCAGCAAGTCTCTTGAGCTGCCGGTCCTCCCGGCGACCACACAGAAGGTCCTCGTGATGATGGCCGACCCGGATATATCCATAGAGAAGATCAAGAGGCTCATAAGCGCTGACCCTGGACTTACCACCAAACTGCTGAAGGTGGCAAACTCGGCCTTTTACGGGAGCTACAGGAATATACAGAACCTCACGCAGGCGATACTGAGGCTCGGCCTCAACTCGGTGAGGAACATAGTGGTGGCCACATCCATGAAGAACGTCTACAAGAGGTTCGGGCTCACCGAGAAGCTTATCTGGGAGCAGATGTTGGGCTCGGCCCTGGCCGCTAACGTGATAGCGAAGCAGACCAGGAGCTCTGACCCTGAGGACGCCTTCATAGGCGGGCTGCTGCATGATGTGGGAAAGGTCGTCCTCAACAACGAGTTCCCTGACAAGTTCGCCATGGTGATGCAGAGGGTCTACAATGACTCCATCCCCTTTGATGTGGCCGAAAGGGAGTACTTCGATTTCTCCCAGAGAGAGGTCGGCGCCTTTATCGTCAAAAAGTGGGGCTTCCCGGAGACCCTTGAATCTCTTATACGCTCTTTCGACGACCCGGAGGCGCTGTCAAAGGAGAAGTACCTCTCGAACCTTGGCAATGCCATAACCCTGGCTGACAGGATGTGCCAAAAGTTTGGCATGGGATGGAGGAAACCTGGCGGTGATGAGGTCTCTTACGGTAATCTGCCGGAGTCCCTTGGCATAACCGGCGGCAAGTTAGATGAGCTTGCCGAGAAGGTGAAACTATCGCTTGCCCAGAGCGAAGATTTCCACTGACCCGTTTTTCTTATAGATTTTCATCCTTTCAGGGGCCTTAAAGGCCCCTTCTTCATTTCCTCTCTCACTTTCCATCTATATCCCTCATCTACTGCAGGCACAGGGCACGTCTTTTGCAACTACATGAACCCCGAGATGCTTTTGACACAACTCCGTACTGGGAGGTCTGGATATGTTCTTTTGGGGCGCTGTTCTTTGTGGCATCAATATCGCTTTCATGTGCGGGATATTCTATATCGTTCTTTTCAGGAGAGGGGCCATGAGGCAGCCTTTCAGTCATACCGCCGGCGATGCCCTTTTGAAGGAGCTTAAAAATGAGCTTTCAGAGGTGCGAAAGGCCTCCTTCAGGCTTGGCGCCGATATTGAACGGTACGGCAAGGGTTTGAACGAAAGGCAGGCGGCGATCGAGGATATGATAAGAAAGGCTCAGGCCGTAAGCGCCAAGCCGAGCCGCGATGACGGGGGCGAGGACGTATACACCAGGGCCCTCAATATGTACAGGTCAGGGATACCAGCGGGCGAGGTGGCCAGAAGGCTGGGGCTGCTTACCGGCGAGGCCGACCTGCTCTCCGCGCTTAAAAGGATGTAGTGGGAAAAAAAGTCCATGAACGGGAAAAAACGTTCATCATGGCCATAGGGCAAAGGGCTTTTTCAGCAAGCGTTGACAGGTTTTCGGTCTTGGCACGGCTGTTGCAACTGTTGCAATTTGAAGCCATTGCCGTGTAAAGGAGGTCCTCGATGGACAAGGGAATATTCGTTGCGCTCTCAGGAGCCGTCATGCAGGAAAGAAGGATGGAGGCCCTCACAGATAACCTCGCCAACGTAAATACCGCAGGGTTCAAGGCGCAGAGGCCATTGTTTGAGGACGCGATAACCGATATCTTCCGGGTAAGGACATTCGGAAAACTTGATGAACTTACGATCGACATGGGGCAGGGGCACGCGCAGAGGACCGAGCGGAAGTTGGATGTCGCCATAAATGGCGACGGTTTTTTTGTCGTGGAAACGCCTTCCGGTATGAGGTACACGCGGGACGGGAGCTTCACCCTGAATAACGAAGGCAACCTCGTCACCATGGAAGGGTATCCCGTGATGGGAGACGGCGGCAGGATAAAGCTTTCTACGCCTGAGGTGCTGATAGACGGAGCCGGCGCGATACACGTTAACGGTGCGGTTGCCGCGAAGCTTAAGCTCGCCTCATTCATCGACACGGCTGCCCTTAGAAGGGAAGGCGGATTTTTCGCGCCGCTCCCGGGCGCGAAGGAGACCCCGGCGAGCCCCAATACCCAGGTAGAGCAGGGATATATAGAGGCCTCCAACGTGAACGCCGTGAGGGCCATGACGACCATGATAGAGGCCATGAGGTCATACGAGACCAATACGAAGCTTATCCAGAGCATGGACGACATGACAAGGAAGGCCATAGAGGAAGTTGGCAGGACTTAATCAAAGGAGGGTATGAAATATGATAAGGGCTTTGTGGACCGCCTCTACCGGTATGGAGGCGCAGCAGATGAATATAGACATAATCGCGCATAACCTCGCCAACGTCAACACGACAGGCTTCAAGAAGAGCAGGGTGGACTACCAGGACCTTCTCTATCAGGAGATAAAATCAGCCGGAGCCTCTTCGTCCCCCTCGACCATGGTCCCTACCGGCATACAGATAGGCCAAGGCGTCAGGACGGTATCGACAGAGAAGATATTCAATCAGGGCAACTTCAAGCAGAGCGGCAACCCTCTTGACATCGCGATAGAAGGCGAGGGCTTTTTCCAGATATCCAGGCCCGACGGCCAGACAGCCTACACAAGGACCGGCGAGTTCAAGGTCGACAGCGAAGGCCGCCTCGTCACCTCCGACGGCTATATGATAGAGCCTCAGATAACGATACCCTCTGACGCGCTCGCGATCACGATAAGCGCGGACGGCATAGTGTCGGTCAAGCAGCCTGGCATAGCAGCGCCCACGCAGGTCGGGAACCTCGAGCTTGCGAGGTTCATAAACCCGTCCGGCCTTCAGCCGGTCGGAAGGAACCTCTATACTGAGAGCGCGGCCTCTGGTGTTGCCACGGTTGCCGCTCCGGGGACCGACGGGCTCGGTACGCTTGCCCAGGGCTTCCTTGAGATGTCCAACGTGAGCGTGGTCGAGGAGATGGTATCAATGATAGCGGCGCAGAGGGCTTACGAGATAAACTCGAAGTCCATCCAGACGACCGACGAGATGCTCCAGACCGCAAACTCGATGAAGAGGTAACCGATGTCGCTCCTTCGCTTTTATATGATAGCCCTCTTCTCGCTCCTCGTCCTTCTTCCAGTACAGTCGGAAGCGGCTACTGACGCGGTCTCCTTTATCAAAAGGGAGCTTTTGAACGGGCTGCCATGGGACAAGGGATCGGTTGAGATAGACGAGGTGGAGACACCAGGGCTCGATCCCGCCCAATACGATTCTTTAAGGCTCGACTTGCCCAGGAGGATCACCTCTCCAGGCAGGATATCGTTTTCGCTGGAGCTGCGTTCAAAAGGCCGGGAGGCGAAGACCATTTGGGGAAGGGCGAGGGTCAGGGTCTTCACGGAAGCTGTCGTCGCGCTTAAAGCTTTAAAGGGCAGGACAAAGATCGCCGCCTCTGACCTTAATGTCGCCAGGGTCGAGCTGGAGGAGGCAAGGGATGCCTTCTCGACTATTGAAGATGCTGTTGGCCAGGTGGTGCTCCGGCCGATAGCCGCCGGGAGCGTTCTGCAAAAGGATTATGTAAGGCCTGAGGTCATTGTGAAGCGTGGAGAGCGTGTGGCCATCAGGGTAGAGAGCGGCAATATCATGATAAGATCCGCCGGTGTCGCGTCTGAGGACGGGTACAGGGGAGGGACGGTCGCCGTAAAGACCGCCTCCGGGAAAGAGGTGCTCGGTACCGTAGCCGGGCCGGGCGAGATAATCATCAACTTCTGAGACGGTGCCATGAAAAAATTGATAATCATACTCGCGGCAGCTGCCGTGGCCGGATGCGCGGCGCCCCAGATAAAAAAGATCGATACCGCGTCCATTCCCGTTAAAAGCGGCACGGTGCCATCAACGACCGGCTCCATCTGGCCGGGTGAGACATCGAGGAACGCCCTCTTTCAGGACCTGAGGGCTAAAAACGTCGGCGACATAGTCACGGTCCGTGTCTCCGAGAAGACGAGCGCGATAAAGGAGGCGAGCACCTCGACGTCGCGCTCTTCGACCAACGACATAGCCGTCTCCAAGCTCTTCGGCCTGCCGTTGAACCTGGGGATGAGAAACTTCTTGAACCAGGGTCAGCCCTTCAGCCCGGAGATAGAATCGAGCTATGAAGCTGACTTTGACGGAGCAGGCACCACAAAAAGGAGCGGAGAGCTCAGCGCCGTCATAGCCACAAGGATAGTAGAGGTGCTTTCCAACGGGAACCTCGTGTTGGAGGGGCGCAAGGATACCATAGTAAACAACGAACAGCAGTTCATAGTCCTAAGCGGCATAGCGAGGCCCGAGGATATAAACGAGGAGAACGTAATCTCCTCCATGCTCCTGTCGGACGCGAAGATAGAGTACTCGGGCAGGGGCGTTATAGACGATGAGCAGTCTCCGGGCTGGCTCAGGAGGATACTCGACAATGTCTGGCCTTTTTAAGATCTTATACATAGCGGTCTCATTCCTCTTTTTTTCCGCTTATGACGCCGGCGCGGCGAGGATAAAGGACATCGCCTTCATTGATGGGGTAAGGCCAAACCAGCTTGTGGGCTACGGGCTTGTAGTCGGACTCAGCGGCACAGGGGATAAATCGAGCGCTGTCTATACGACACAGTCGATAGCGAACATGCTCAACAAGATGGGGCTCAAGTTCGACCCCAAGGCCATCAAGGTCAAGAACACGGCCGCGGTGCTTGTCACAGCCGAACTGCAGGCCTTCTCCAAACCCGGCTCCGAGATCGACGTGGTGATCTCATCTATCGGGGATGCTACAAGCCTTCAGGGCGGGACCCTCATAGCGACCCCTTTGAAGGGGCACGACGGCTCTGTATATGCCGTCGCGCAGGGGCCGCTTGCGCTGGCCGGGTTTTCTGCCGGAAGCGATACCGTAAAGGTGTCGAAGAACCACCAGACCGCCGCCAAGATACCCGGTGGCGCCATAATCGAAAAAGAGATAGCTCTGGACATAGCCAACAGGCAGGAGCTTTATCTGTCGCTCCGTAATCCCGATTTTACGACAGCCGAAAGGGTCGCCAGGTCCGTGAACGACTACCTGGGCTTACGCGGGGTAGCCACGGCCGTGGACGCCGGCAGGATAAGGCTCCTTGTGCCTGAGCAGTTCAGGAACGTGGTCGTGTTCATCTCGAAGGTCGAGGGTATAGACGTAAGCCCTGACGCCGTCACGAGGGTAGTCGTGAACGAGAGGACCGGCACGGTCGTGATGGGCGAACACGTAAGGATATCGAAGGTCGCCGTATCTCACGGCGACATCTCGATAGAGATAAAGACGCAGTACGCCATATCCCAGCCGCCCCCACTGTCCAAAAAGGGCGAAACGGTGGTAGTACCTTACGACAATATGGAAGTAGAAGAGCAGAAGTCCCGCCTCATCGTCCTGCCGGAGAGCGTAACACTCGGCGAGGTGGTGAGGGCCCTTAACCTGGTAGGCGTTACACCAAGGGACCTTGTGGCGATACTTCAGGCCATTAAGGCATCCGGCGCATTGCAGGCCGAACTCGAGATAATATAGTAAACCGCAGGAGAGAAAGCATGGGCGCGAAGATATTTGGAGAAGAGCTTGCTATACAGAAATCATCGGAGATACCCAAGGAATGCAAGCGGTACATATCTCACCACGTGAGGAACGGTCTTGTATCGATTATGGGCGCCGCGATGAGGCTCAAGGACGAACCGGGGGCCCTCGATGATCTCGAGTGCTGCATAAAGCATATCGCTGTCGACCTTGAAAAGGTCGGCCTTTAAGGGAGCCTATGAACAGTATCGGGCCGATAACGCCAGGCAGGACTGATGAGTTAAAGTCCCTTGCCAGGGATAACCCGGCAGAGCTTAAGAAGGCGGTTGCCGACTTCGAGGCCCTGTTCATAAACCAGATGCTCAAGACCATGCGCGAGACTATAGATAAAAATGAGCTTTTTCATGGCGGCAGCGGTGAGGAGATATATACATCTCTTCTCGATACAGAGCTTTCAAAGGACATGGCGCGCGCAGGCGGCATAGGGCTTGGAGAGATGCTCCTGAGGGAGCTTTCAAAGGTGGAGAGCGCGGTAGAGGGCGAAACAATTAAAACAGAGCTGCCTCCGAGGCTCCCGGCTGTAACGCCCCTCAGGTCCGTAGCGCCTGAGCCCATCAAAGCCGTACCATCCGCGCCTCAAAGACAGGTCCAGGAGCCAAAGGCGCTCTCAGGCGAGGCAGAGCCTTTCATATTCCCGTTAAAGGACGCCAAAAGGGTCAGCTCTGAATTTGGCAGGAGGGTAGATCCATTCAGCGGCGAAGTAAGGTTCCACCACGGCCTCGACATAGCAGCGAGGCAGGGGACGCCTGTCTACCCCGCTGCCCCCGGCAGGGTAATATTCAGTGGACTTAAGGGAGGCTACGGCAATATGATCGAGGTACTCCATGACAACGGGTACGTCACAAGGTATGGTCATAACTCAAAAAATATTGTAAAACAAGGGGATATGGTAATACCTTCAGAACCTATGGCATATGTCGGCTCTACAGGCAGGTCAACAGGGCCGCACCTGCACTTCGAGGTCTTGAGGCAGGGGACTGCCATAGACCCGAAGAGCATATACGGTTAAGAGGGGGTTGGTGCTGGATTGTCCGGAAATTTGACGCTAAGAGGGCGCGCTCTCCTAAAGTTTTTTAAAAAGATCGCCGATATGACTGGTAAGAGACCGGATATCCGGCACTTTAGGAGGGTTCAATGAAGATCGGCGGTAAAAAGCCAGGCGGCGTAGGAACTGACAATTTTGTAAAGAAGACCGGTGAGGGCGGGGGGAACGTAAAGAAAAATGATGCCCCCGGGGGGAACCCATCAGGCGACAGCGTTGATATATCGTCCAAGGCGAGGGAATTAAACAAGGCGAAGGCGCTCCTTGATTCGGTCCCTGATGTAAGGGTAGAGAAGGTAGAAAAGCTTAAAAACGATGTGGAGAACGGGGATTACGAAGTTGACGCCGGCAAGGTCGCCGAAAAGATGATAGAGCGGGCTGTTCGAGACGCCCTGCACACGAAAAAATAGGATGCAGACAGACAAGCTCATAGACCACCTAAAATACGAGATCCGGCTTTGCAAAGAGCTCGTGACCGTGCTCCAGAAGGAGACGGAATCCATGGCCGGGCGTGATTACAAGTCGCTCTATGAGGTCGTAGGCCAGAAAGAAAACCTCGTAATGAGGTTGAACGTCCTCTCCCAGGCAAGGGGCAATCTGATCGAAGAGGCGGCCTCCGCCCTGGGGTTATCCCGGGAAGGCGAGGCTCCGTCCCTGTCATCGGTTATAGAGCATGCCGGGCCAGGGAAAAAGGAATTAGACGACTGCCACAAGACCATCCTTTCTCTCGCCTTCAGCATCAAGGAGATAAACAGCCTTAACAGCCTTGTGATGGAAAGCTCTCTCGAGAACGTAAAGAAGACGCTCGGCTTTCTGGGGAACTTCCTCCAGTCCAGCGTCTATAAGCCCGGCGGCACCATAGAGGAGTTCGCGGTAAAGGGCACACGATTGAACAAAGGGGCCTGAGATGTCCAGCCTTAACGCCATATTCAATATCGCCAAATCGGCGCTCATGGCCAACCAGAAGGCCATGAACGTGACCGCTCACAATATTACCAACGCGAATACCGACGGTTACACAAGGCAGAGGGCGATCCTTTCCACCAATAACCCGGTCAACTTCGGGGGCTTGTACTTCGGCACAGGCGTCAACGCCACAGGCATCCAGCGCGTCTATGACTCCTTCCAGACTATCCAGCTCAGAAGCTCGATGTCGCTCCTTTCCAAATACGAGACCACGGGCCAGCACCTTTCGGCCATGGAAGCGATATTGAACGATTTCGACGGCTCCGGCTTGAGCACCAGGCTTGACGCCCTCTTCAATTCGTTCCAGGAGGTGGCCACAAACCCGTCGTCCTACGGGGAGAGGTCTGCCCTCCTTGCCAACGCCGGGGTCCTGGCCGATACGTTCAATACCATCGATTCGAGTATCAGGCTGAACGTAAGCAATATTAACAGCACCATAGAATCGAAGGTGACCGAGATCAACAGCCTGACCTCGCAGATAGCCGGGCTCAATCTGCAGGTGTCGGCCTCTGAGCTATCAGGCCTCCAGGCCAACGACCTGAAGGACAGGAGGGACCTCCTTCTGGACGACCTCGCGAAGATAGTCGATATCTCGGTCAGCGAAAACGAGAACGGGCAATCGGACGTATTTTTAGGTGGATCATTCATAGTAGCAGGGAACAAGGCCTCTCTCGTGAGCCTTGAGGCCGACCCAGGAGAGGCTGGGTCATACGATATTATTCTTAATGGCGCCACGATAAACGACAGGATCTCGGCAGGCTCTCTGAGGGGAGACCTCGACGCGCTCGATTATTACAGCCAGGTCCACGACAAGGTGAACCTGCTTGCGGCCACGCTCGTGAAAGAGGTCAACCTCCAGCACTCGGCCGGGTACGGGACAGACGGCTCGACCGGGACGGATTTCTTTTCTCCGCTTTCGGTCTACTCAAGGGCAAATAGCTCCAACACAGGCGGGACTGTCATATCCGGTGGCACTGTCACGGACTTGAGCCAGGTGACCCTCGACGATTACGAGATAAGGTTTTCAGGGCCGGCATCATACACGGTCGTCAATACAGGCACAAACATGGTCGTCTCAGGCGGCGCGTACACCTCCGGGTCTGCCATAACCTTTGGCGGGCTGAGCGTCACCGTTACCGATGGCTCAGGCACGCCGGCAGCCGGGGACAAGTTCTTTGTAAGCGTCAGGGAGAACGCCGCGAGGGACTTCTCGGTGGCCGTGACGGACCCGGCGAAGGTCGCTGCCTCTTCTACCGCCGCGGGGGTCCCCGGGGACAACTCCAACGCCCTTGCCCTTGCCGACCTGAGGGACGCGGCAACCGTTGACGGCTCCTCTTTCGGGAGGTTCTACAGCCGTATAGTGACCGACCTGGGCACCGATGTTAATAGCGCCAGGCTCAACGCCGACGCCCAGGGGATGTTCACTCAGGAACTCGTGGCTGCGAGGGAGTCGACCTCAGGTGTATCCCTTGAAGAGGAGGCGATAAACCTCGTGAAGCTCCAGAGGGCTTACGAGGCGGCCGCGAAGCTCATGGCGACAGTCGACCAGATGTTTGAAACCCTTTTGGACATCAGATAGGAGGGGCTGAATGAGGATCACTCAGAAGCTCTCATATGACGCGTACGTAAACGATATATTCAAGCGGCAGGAGGCCATCTACCGCCTGAATAAGCAACTGGCCACGCAGAAGAAGGTGAACGCGCCATCGGACGACCCTGTGAACGCGCACAACATCCTCACCTCTAAATCCCTCCTGTCGAGGTTCGGGCAGTATGAGAGGAACATTGGCACGGGGCTAGCGCACCTCGGGGTGGCAGAGCAGGCGCTCGACAGGGCCAAGGACGTCGTCATGAGGCTGCAGGAGCTGGCTGTCACGGCTTCAAGCGGGACGGCGAACTCAGAGTCGATGGGCATGATAAAAAAGGAGGTCGACAACCTCTTTGACGAGCTTGTAAGCATAGGCAACACCAGCTTTGACGGCAGGTATGTCTTTTCCGGGTACAAGACCGACACCGTGGCTTTTGACGCCTCCGGGGTCTACCAGGGCGACGCGAACGTCCAGTCGATAAAGGTAAGCCCGACGAGCACCGTGGTCATAGGTGTCAACGGCGGCGAGGCCTTTAGCGGCTCTGGAGGCGGGACCGACCTCATGGCGGCTGTTTCCGCCCTCTCTTCAGCCCTTGGCTCAAATGATGCCGCCGGTGTGCTGGCGGCAAGGGACGGGCTTGACGCCGGTTTCAGCCAGCTATCCAACGCGGTCTCCGACATAGGGGGCAAGGTCTCCAGGCTTAAGGCCGCCAATAGCGACATTTCCGTCTATACGCTTGAGCTTGAGTCGACGATCTCCACTCTTGAGGACGCCGATATCGTGGAGCTTATTACAAGCCTTAAGTCCGACGAGGTGGCCCTTCAGGCCTCGCTGTCTTCGGCTGGAAAGGTCTTCAGCCTCAATATCTTTGATTACATCTGACGGATGAGTCCAGGGATGGACTCTTAAAAAAAAGCCAGGGAGGGCGAAATGCTTGTACTGACAAGGAAGTCGGGAGAAGGGATAAGGATCGGCGATGATATAAAGCTCATCGTCGTTGAAGTGAAGGAAAACCATGTGAAGCTGGGCATAGAGGCCCCGCAGAGCTGCCCGGTGCACAGGGAGGAGATATACCTCAGGATACAGGAGGATAACCTCAAAGCGGCGGGCCTGCCCGGGGATATCGCAGACGCCTTGAAAGGATTCATGAAAAAATGAACGTAGCCGCCAATACCGCTTTACAGGTAAGTTTTCCCACAAGCCGCTTCGGGCAGGTCTCGGTCGCCGAGGACAGGATAATCCAGTTCGTACATGGGATGCCTGGGTTCGAGAGGCTGAGAAGGTTCGTCCTCATCGACCACGACCAGGAGGGCATGTTCAGGTGGCTGCAGTCCGCTGAAGACCCGGGGGTAGCGTTCCTCCTGACCGACCCGTGCGCCTTCAAGCCCGGGTTTTCGGTCCCATTGAAGAAAGGCGAGACCGAGGCGCTTGGGGCCTCTGGTAATGAGAGCCTTTTGACCCTCGTCATGGTCTGCGTCTCCAAGAACAAGCGCGAGATAAGCCTGAACCTCAAGGGGCCGGTCATCTTCAACGCCGATAACATGAGGGCCGTCCAGTGCGTTATAGACAGGGACGACTATCCCTCAAGCTTCCTCATCAAGGTCTGAGACGGGCCGGAAAAATCTTCCGGCACGCCAGGCAGGATTTTCGCCATCGACCTGAATTAATCGTCATATATTTGACTTGCACAGGCGCTCTCGGCCTTGAAAATCCTTTTCGCCAGACCCCTCCGCTTCTAACTGCTTGAAAAATCAACGATAATTTTAATGCGTTTTTGGATGCCGCAATTGGCACGTTCATTGCAAATACTTCTGGCAAAACCAGAAGGAGCGTTCTATGGACTTGAACGGCAGGACTATTCTCATTACCGGCGGCACCGGCTCACTCGGCAAGAAGCTTACGGGCAAGATCCTTGAGCGGTATAGGCCTAAAAGGCTGGTGATACTCAGCCGGGACGAGCTGAAGCAATCGGAGATGATGCAGTCCTTTCCCGACCCCTGTCTGAGGTTCTTCATAGGCGACGTAAGGGACAAGGAGAGGCTCTACCGGGCCTTCGACGGGGTCGATTACGTAGTCCACGCGGCGGCGCTCAAGCAGGTCCCGGCAGCCGAATATAACCCCTTCGAGGCGATAAAGACAAACGTCCTCGGCGCCCAGAACGTCATAGACGTATGCGTAGACCTTGGAATCAAGAAGGTCGTTGCCCTTTCTACTGACAAGGCCGCCAACCCCATCAACCTGTACGGCGCGACAAAGCTCTGCTCGGATAAGCTCTTCATCGCAGGCAACTCCTACGCCGGAAGCAAGCCCACAAGGTTCTCTGTTGTAAGATACGGCAACGTGGTCGGAAGCCGCGGAAGCGTCATCCCGCTTTTTCTCAAGATGAAAGAGTCGGGGGTGCTGCCGGTTACCGACACAAGGATGACCCGTTTCTGGATAACCCTTGACCAGGGCGCGGAGTTCGTGCTCGCGTCCCTTGACAGGATGAAGGGCGGCGAGATATTCGTGCCCAGGATACCGAGCGCCGCGATGACGGACGTAGCGAAGGCCGTCGCCCCGGAATGCTCGATCAAGGTCGTCGGCATAAGGCCCGGCGAGAAGCTCCATGAAACGCTCATATCAGAGGACGACGGAAGGCTCACCCTTGAGTATGAAAATCATTTTGTCATACAGCCCCAGTTCCCATGGTGGGGCGAGGAGAGGAAGAACGGCGGGAAGCCAGTGCCAGAGGGCTTCGTCTACTCAAGCGACAGAAACTGCGAGGTCTTGAGCGTCCACGCGATAAAAAATATCATACAGGAGTTCTCCAATGGCGAAAAGGGCCATATCTTACGGGCGGCAAACAATTGACGAATCGGATATAGCCTCCGTCGTCGAAACACTCCGCTCCGGGATGCTCACTCAGGGGCCGCTCGTAGAGGAATTCGAGAGGGCCATCGCCGATTACACCGGCGCGCGCTACGCCGTCGCCTGCTCCAACGGCACCGCCGCGCTCCATCTCGCCTGCTTGGGCCTGGGGCTTGGGGCAGGGGAGAAGGCCCTTACATCGCCATTGACCTTTCTCGCTTCCGCCAACGCCGCCCTGTATGTGGGCGCGAGGCCCGAGTTCGCCGATATAGACGGACTGACCCTCAATATCGACCCTGTTGAAATAGAAAAGAAAGTCAAAAAGGACCGCTCTATAAAGGCCATCATCCCGGTACACTTCGCGGGCACCACGTGCCGCATGGAGGAGATCAGCGAGATCGCCGTGAAGTACGGCCTTAAGGTCATCGAGGACGCCTGTCACGCCCTTGGGGCCGAGTGGACCGATTCAGCCGGAAAGGTCCATAAAGCCGGCTCATGCAGCCACTCAGACCTTGCCGTCTTTAGCTTCCACCCTGTTAAGTCCATCACGACCGCCGAGGGCGGGGCGATAACCACTAATAATAAAGAACTCTATGAGAAGCTGAAGGCCCTTAGAAGCCACGGGGTTGTGAAGGACCCGGCAAGGCTTCAACGTGGACAGGGCCTTCCCTGGTATTACGAGATGCAGCACCTGGGCTTCAACTACAGGCTCTCTGACATCCAGTGCGCCCTTGGCATAAGCCAGATGAAAAAGCTGGATAGCTTCGTGGAGAGGAGGGCCGGGATAGCGGCCATCTACGACAGGCTCCTTTCCAAGTATCCTTTTATCAAGATACCGCACGCCGGGTCGCAAACCCGGAGCGCATGGCACCTCTATCCCGTTAGGATCGCCTTCGATGAGCTTGGGGTTCAGAGGCAGGAGCTCTTCAGGCTGATGTCCGCCATAGGCATCAACCTGCAGGTCCATTATATTCCTGTGCACCTCCAGCCATATTACCGGGAACTCGGCTTCAGGCCGGGGGACTTCCCCGTGGCTGAGAGACTATATGATGAAGAGGTAAGCCTTCCCATATACCCCCTTCTTTCAGATGAGGAGGCGGGGGCGGTCGCGGAAGGGCTTATCTCGACGCTCGCGTGCCTTTCAGCGCCCGCGCAGAGGGCGGAAGCGGTTTAAAGGAAGAGAGGCCAAAGATGATGCCTAGATACGAATGCGTGGATTGCGGCAGACTTTACTGGGGCTGGGGGGCGCGTCATCTGATGAACTCCGGGAGGGGCATGATATGCCCTGAGTGCGAGGGCGCGCTCGTCGAAAGAAAAGATAGTGAGCCTAAGCGCGAAAAGAAGGCGGACGGCACAGAGGCGGCCTGACGCGCCATTACACAAAAGGAGCCAGATTCAGGATGAGGAATATCATACATATCGGCAAAAGGGCGGTTGGCGCCGGATATCCTGTCTACGTCATCGCGGAGATAGGCTCTAACCACGACTCTGACCTTGAGAGGGCCAAGGAGCTTATAAAGGCCGCCAGGTACGCGGGGGCGGATGCCGTAAAGCTCCAATCGTTCACTGCTGAAGGGCTCTTTAATCCCCTGAGGCCCGATGAATCCGGCAACTGGGTGGCGCATCCCGCCTATCCGGTCATTGAAAGGCTTACAGTGCCTGAGGACTGGCATCCGATACTCATGAAGTACTGCGCCTCTGTCGGCACCACCTTTCTTTCAGCCCCGTTCGACTCTGGAAGGGCTGAACTATTGAACTCGATAGGTGTAGAGGCCTTCAAGCTCGCCTCAGGCGAGGTCACAAACGAACCACTTCTCAGGCAGGTGGCCTCTTACGGCAAACCCGTAATACTTTCAACAGGTGCCGCCTATATGGAGGAAGTAAGGCGCGCGGTAGAGGTTATAACCGGCGCTGGCAACTACCAGGTCGCGCTCCTCCACTGCGCTTCCCTTTATCCGCCGTCATACGCGGACGTGAACATAAGGGCGATGGTGAGCATCAATAGGGAGTTCGGCTGCCCCGTCGGTTTCTCCGACCATACGCCGGGGAATACTGTGCCTGTGGCGGCAGTAGCCCTGGGCGCTTCGATAATAGAGAAGCATATCACCTTCGACAGAGGGCTCAAGGGGCCGGACCACCCGTATGCCATGGAGGTAGACGAGTTCAGGCACATGGTCGCGGAGATAAGGAACCTTGAAGCAGCGCTCGGGGACGGGGTAAAAAAACCCTCGCCCAACGAAATGGCCGAGAGGACGGGCGCGAGGAGGTCGATATACGCGAAGGTCAATATCCCCAAGGGCGAGGTCATAACCTCGGAGAGCTTGAAGCTCGTGCGCCACGCGTACGGGATGGAGCCAAGGGAATTAAGCGGCATCATCGGGAAGGTCGCGTGCAGGGACCTCTTGAAGGACATGCCGGTAAGGAGCGAGGACATATGCAGGTAAGTACGAAGATGAAACCGGTAATCGCGATCGTGCAGGCGCGCATGGGTTCCACGAGGCTGCCCGGAAAAGTCATGAAGGGCATAGCCGGAAGGCCGATGCTCTGGCATGTCGTCAACAGGCTAAAGGCGGCAAAGTCCATAGACGACATCATAATAGCCACGACCGACCAGCCGGCTGACGACTTGATAGCCGAATGGTGCGCTCTTAACGGAACCGGCTGCTACAGGGGTTCTTCAGACGATGTCCTTGACAGGTACTTCTACGCGGCTCGCGGGGCCAAGGCGAATACAATCGTGCGTATCACCTCGGACTGCCCTCTTCTTGACCCTGCCCTCGTTGACAGGGCGGTCCTCAAGTTCGCGGAGGGCGGTTTCGATTACGTGAGCATAGACCCTTCCTTCCCGGACGGTCTCGACGTAGAGGTCTTCTCTTTCGCTTCCCTTGAGAAGGCCTACATGCAGGCCGGGCTTTCCTCAGAACGCGAGCATGTAACCCCGTATATCTGGAAGAACCACCAGCGTTTCAGGGTCTGCAAGATAATGAGCGCTGAAGACCTCTCTCACATGCGCTGGACAGTTGACGACGAAAGGGACTTGAGGCTCGTGACAGCGATATACGAAGGCATCGGGGCCGGCGAAAGGGTCTTCCACATGGAAGAGATATTGAGGTTCCTTGAGAAGAACCCGGGGCTCCTTGAGATAAACGCGGAGACCACGAGGAACGAGGGCTACGCCAGGTCCATCAAGGAAGACAAGTCGGTCCAGAGGGCCGGCTGAGAAGATAAAAAGAGGTGAGAGGCGCTGTTATGAATCTTGCAGAGAAAAAAGAACTTAAGACGAGCCTTTTTCCTGAATCAGACAGGCTATGGGAAAGGGCGGCCGCCGTCATACCGGCTGGCACGCAGACCCTCAGTAAAGGGCCTGACCAGTTCGTGAGGGGGATAACACCAAAGTATCTTAAAAAGGGCAGTGGCTCCCATGTATGGGACGTTGACGGCAACGAGTATATCGATTATCCGCTGGCCCTCGGGCCGATCCTTCTGGGTTACGACTACGCCCCGGTAAGCGAAGCGGTCATAAGACAGGTGAGGGAGGGCACCACCTTCACCCTGATGCACCCGCTTGAGGTAGAGGTCGCCGAACTGCTCAAGTCCATTATTCCATGCGCCGAGATGGTCAGGTTCGGCAAGAACGGCGCTGACGTCACAAGCGCGGCGGTAAAGGTAGCGAGGGCATATACCGGCAGGGACCATATCGCGTACTGCGGCTACCACGGCTGCCAGGACTGGTACGCTGTCGTCACTCCCAGGAACAAGGGCATCCCGAAGGCGCTTGCCGAGTACATGCACCCGTTCGATTACAACCGGATAGAGTCCCTTGAGAAGGTTTTCGCAGAGCACTCCGGCAAGATCGGCTGCGTGATAATGGAGGTCCCAGGGACAGACCCGGCGATCGACCCCATGACCGGGAAGAACTTCCTCCAGCTCGTGAAAGAAGCAGCCAACAGGAACGGCGCTCTCTTTGTCCTCGATGAGATAGTAACCGGTTTCAGGTACTCTACCGGCGGGGCGCAGAAGTATTACAACGTCGTCCCGGATCTTGCCTGCTTCGGCAAGGGCATGGCCAACGGCTTTGCCATATCCGCTATAGCCGGAAGGCGCGAGTTCATGAAAGAGCTTAACGAGGTCTTCTTCTCCATGACATACTCCGGGGACACCATCGGGCTTGCCGCCGCCAAGGCTACCATAAACGAGGTGCTTGCAAAACCTGTCGTCGAGCACATATGGGAGATGGGAGAGATGCTCCATAAGGGCATCAACGGCTTTGCCGAGAGCATCGGCCTTCCTTTCATGATAACCGGCAAGCCGCCCAGGGGAGGCATCTCCGCAAAAGACAGCTCTGGTAAAGACGACCTGCTCCTTAAGAGCGTATTCCTCCAGGAGACGGTCAAAAGGGGCATCCTTTACGGCGGCCCTGTTTTTATAAGCTATTCACATACCGCCGAAGACATACGGAAAACGATAGACGCCTCCTGCGAATCCCTTGAGGCGCTCAAGAAGGCGATAGAGAGCGGCGACCCGGCAAGCGTCCTCGAAGGCGAGCCTGTCGGAGTGGTATTCAGGCAGAGGAACTGAAGTAAAAAGAAGAGGAGAAAATGGCAGATGATAGCAGATACCAGGGTCCTCGTCGTTGGCTGCGGTTCCATAGGCAGGCGTCATATAAAAAACCTGAGATCATTGGGGATAAGGAGCTTCATACTGTGCGACACAAGCGAGGAGAGGCTCAGCAAGGCGGCTTCCGGCATCGATAACCCGGTCCTGACCACAAAGTTTTCGTGCGCCGTAGCCGAGATGCCTGAGGCGGCTGTAGTATGCACGCCTTCATCGCTCCACCTTGAAATGTCGATGGAGCTGGCGAAGAACGGGGTCCACCTGCTGATAGAGAAGCCCCTTTCGCATACCCTGGAAGGCATAAAGGAGCTTGAGCATCTCGTTGAGGAGAAGGGTATAGTGGCCATGATGGCCATGTGCTACAGGTTCCATCCTGTATTCACCCGCATCAAAGAGCTCCTTTCCTCGGATGCGATAGGCAAGGTCTATCACGTGAACTACTTCGGAGGCCATTACCTTCCGGACTGGCACCCCAACGCGGATTACAGGGTAGAGTACGCCGCGAGGAAAAAGCTCGGTGGCGGGGTGGTCCTGACCAGCATCCATGGCCTCGACAATATCAGATGGCTCCTGGGCGAGGTCGAGGAGGCCCATGCCTTCGTCGACAAGGTGAGCGACCTTGAGATGGACGTCGAGGACCTCGCCACAGCCGTGATGAGGCTCAGAAACGGCGTTTACGTGAACTGGCAGACCGATTTCCTCCAGAGGGCTAACCAGCACAGGATGGTAATAGCAGGGTCAAAGGGGACGATAAGGGCGAACTTCATCGACGGAACGGTAGAGACCTTCTCCGCCGACTCCGGGGCCTGGCGCTCGGCCAGGCTTACGTTCGAGACGAACGACATGTACGTCGGCGAGATGAAGCACTTCATGGACTGCGTTGACAGGCGCATTGCCCCATGCCCGGATGTCAAGGATGGGCACATAACGCTCAAGTTAGCCCTTCAGGTCAAGGGTTCGAGAAACCTCCACGATGAAAGGGAAGGGGTATGCAAAACGGCGTGACTTTCTGGACAGAGGGCGGGTCGTCCATTGGCATGGGGCACGTGATGCGGTGCGTTCATGTCGCCCGCGCGCTTGAAAGTGAAGAGCTTCCCCTTCATTTCCTCGTCAACAACGAAAGGCCGGTTATTGAGAGGCTCAATTCAGAGGCGCTCTTTCATATCACTTATCCGTTGACTGGCGCTCACGCGAGCCACCTCTCCGGCGGCGTTGTCGTGATAGACACCAAGAGGGACGTGAACGTGCAGGTGCGCCACCTTAAGGAGGACGGCAAGAAGGTAGTCCTCATAGACAACAGGTCTTCCGTTGACGCCGACGCGGTCGTCATGCCGACCCCGCTTTACAGCGGCGGCAATGAGAGGGGCCTCTTTTCAGGGAGCGATTACATCATAATAGGCGATAACTTCAGAAAGGCGTGCACTCTCAAGACTCGCAAGCACTCGCTTCCGTTGAAGGTGCTTGTCACAATGGGAGGGTCAGACCCGTTTGACCTGACCGCGATGGTCTTGAAGGCGCTCCATGACGTCGAAGGCATAGAGGTAACGGTTGTAATAGGCCCGGCGTTCCGTAACGCGGAGGGTGATTGGCCGAAGGACGAGAAGTTCAGGTTCGTCCGAAATGTCAAGGACATGGCCCCGCTCATGCGTGAGGCTCATATAGGCTTCACAGCGATGGGCACAACGGTATTTGAGCTGGCTTACATGGGCGTGCCATCTGTGATTATCGGCAATTATGCGGACGACAGGGCAGACCTCGATTCAATCAGGAAGCTCGGCATCTGCTTGAGCCTCGGCTTCTACATGGACGTAAAGCCATGCCACATAAAAGAGGCTGTAGACTTTTTCAGGAATGAACGCGCTTACGATGATATGTCTATTAACGCGCGCCGTTTGACCGATGGGAAAGGGGTCTCGCGGATCGCGGGGCTTGTAATGTCGCTTCTCAATGGCTTGAGATCTCCGGGGGAGGAAATGAAATGGGCCACAAAGGGAGCCTGATATGCGGCACGAACGGCTTCCGCGTGATTGACTGCGCGGACTGCGGCTTCATCCATATCGACCCTGTCCCGCGCCCGGAAGAGCTTCAAGAGGTCTACGGCGAGGAGTATTACAGGGATGAAAAGCCCCTTTTTATTGAAAGGGTCATGGAAGATCTACCCTGGTGGCAGGGCGTCTATGATGACAGGTACGATTTTCTTGAATCGAAGCTTCCATTGGACAGGCGCGCTATCCTCGACATAGGCTCTGGCCCGGGCTATTTCCTCAAACGCGGGATGGACAGGGGGTGGAAGTGCCTGGGTGTAGAACCTTCAAGGCAGGCTGCAGCGCACTCTAAGGGGCTCGGCCTGGAGGTGAGTAACGCTTTCTTTAACAAAGATACCGCCTCGTCGCTTGCGAGCAAATTCGACGCGGTCCACCTCTCAGAGGTCCTTGAGCACGTCCCCGACCCGGCAGGAATACTCAAGGCCGCAGCCGGCGTGATGGAGACGGGCGGCGTTATATGCTGCGTGGTGCCCAATGATTTCAGCCCCGTGCAGAAGGTCCTTACGGAAAAACTCGACTTCAGCCAGTATTGGCTGGCCCCGCCCCACCATATAAACTACTTCAGCTTCCCGACCTTGACAAAGCTCATGGAGAGGTCAGGGTTCAGGGTCATAAATTCGACGTCGATGTTCCCGATAGACTTTTTTCTGCTCATGGGCGACAACTACGTCGGCAATGACGAGGTCGGAAGGGCAAGCCACGCGAGGAGGAAGAAGCTCGATATTTTTCTTAATGAGCCCGGCCTCAGGGACTTCAGGAAGGAAATGTACGAGTTAATGGCGCGACACGGCATCGGCAGGGAAATGGTCATATACGGGGTGAAAAAGTGATCGACAACTGCATGATATGCGGCAGCGGTGAGGCAAGGCCTGCGGCAGAGGTATCAGGGTACAGCTACGTAAAATGCGCAGGATGCGGTGTCGAGAGGATGGGGGCCTATCCCACGCCCAGGGAGATAAGCGACTTCTATGAAGCCGGGTACATGAAAAAAAGGGCCGATAACCCGTCTATACATATCCATTTTTCAGATGAGTACAGGGAGGCGTACTTTGCCGAGAAGGACCTTACATTCTCTGACCTCCGCCTGGCCCCGTCAACGCTTGCCGGAAAGCGGGTCCTTGACGTAGGCTGCGCCAACGGGCAGTTTGTGGAGTATATGAGTAGAAGCGGCGTAGAGGCCGAGGGCATAGATATATCGAACGAGATGGTCGGTGTTGCAAGGCAAAAAGGGCTCAACTGCGCTGTCCGTGAGCTGACTGATATGGATGGAGAGTACGACCTTATAACCATCTGGGACGTAATAGAGCACATGATAGATCCGAAAGCTGCGGTCGGGAAGGCGAGGGCTCTTCTTTCACCCGGCGGCGAGATCATCATCCAGTCTCCGTGCACAGGTATGATATCCGAACTTTTCGCGGGAAAGTGGCTCTACTACATGCCGGTAGAGCACATACACCTTTTTTCGCAGGAATCGCTCTTCGACCTCCTTTCCGGCGCCGGGTTCTCGGTTGTAAGCTGGGTGAGGTTCGGGAGCTGCAACCCCAAAGGCTCCATACCGGACGTCAACAAGAGGGCGATGGACACCATAGCCAAGCGCCTGGGGTTTGGGGACACCATTGCCGTGAGGGCAAGGAGGATAGGGTAGTGATGGACAGCTTTAGCCTCAAGGGTAAGACCGCGCTTGTCGTTGGCGGAGGAAGCGGCCTCGGGCAGGCGATAGCCATAGGGCTCGCCGGCGCAGGAGCCTCTGTCATCGTATCCGGCAGGGACAAGGCCAGGCTCGGCGCTACCGTCAATATGATAAAGGAAAAAGGCGGAGCTTCTTTTGCCGTTCAGATGGACGTACTCGATAGCGCCTCCGTCACAAAGGGCGTAACGGAGGCCGTAGATATAAACGGTGGAATAGACATACTGGTCTACTCGGCAGGCGCCCACCTTAAAAAGCCAACGCTCGAGGTAACTGACGAGGAGTGGGGCCGGATAATAGATACGAACCTCACGGGGGCCTTCAGGGTCTGCAGGGCCGTCGGGGCGCAGATGGTCAGGCAGGGGCGCGGCAAGATGATAAATATAGCCTCGCTCGGCTCTTTTGTCGCGTTGAAGGACGCTGCCGCGTATACGTCGTCAAAGGCGGGTATCGTCCTTTTGACCAAGAACCTCGCGGTTGAGCTTGCTCCTTCTGGCATACAGGTAAACGCGATAGCTCCTGGAGTATTCAAGACGTCTCTGAACGAGAGCGTGCTGGTAGGAGAGAGGCTCGAGAGGATACTCTCCAACACGCCGATGAAGCGGCTCGGCAGGGTCGAAGAGATCGCCGGGACCGCGGTATTTCTCTCTTCATCGGCATCTGATTTCATAACGGGCGCGGTGATCCCGGTGGACGGAGGCTTCCTGGCATGGGGGATATGAGGAAAAGATCGATAATGATCCTCGGAGCCGGGGTGATGCAGATACCGCTTATAAAAAAGGCCCGCGACCTCGGCCTCTTTGTCATCGCCACAGATAAGAACCCGGAGGCCGAAGGCCGTGCTTCCGCAGACCATTATGCTGCCATCGATATAAAAGATGCCAGGGCGCACGCTCTATGGGCAAAAGCCAACAGGGAAAAGTACAACATATGCGGCGTGGTGGCAGGGGCTGACGTTGCGATAACAGCCGCTACGGTATCTAACGCCCTTGGCCTCCCCGGAATACCTGTAGATGTAGCGGAGAGGTCGAATAACAAGTGGCTCATGAAAAAGAGGTGGCTTGCCGACGGTGTAGCCACCCCTTACGCGGAGGAGGTCGAAAGCCTCGCTGAGGCCAGGGCCGCGGCTGAAAAGGTCGGTTACCCCTGCATGGTCAAGGCCATAGATAACGCCGCGTCAAGGGGTTCAAGGAGGATAGATTCAGGTGCGGAGCTTGAAGACGCGCTCATCGACGCCAAAAGACACTCCTCGACAGGTACCGCCCTTATAGAGGAGTTCGTCGTTGGGGAAGAGCAAAGCGTTGAGCTTATAATCCACAACGGGGTCCATTACAGGTTTGGCATTGTTGACAGGCACTTCGGCTTCCAGCCCTTTCCGATAGAAGTAGGCCATACAAACCCGACGAGACTTTCCCTGAACATCCAGGAAAGCCTCTACAGGCTCGCAATCGAAGCCGCCGCTTCCCTTGGCATCGAGTTCGGCCCGTATAAGGCCGATACCATCATGACGAAAAGGGGGCCGATGGTCCTTGAGCTTCCCGCGAGGCTTTCCGGCGGCTTCCATTCGCAGTACACGACACCGCTTGCCACAGGGCTTGAGCCGCAGAAGATGGCCATAGCGCTCGCCGCCGGCCTCGATATTAAAAAGGAATTTTTCGTGCCGTCGCGCGCGAGGGTCACCGTTTGCAAGGCCGTCTTCCCTGAGCCCGGAAAGGTCATGTCGATAGAGGGGCTTGAAGAAGCCAGGGCGCTTTCCGGGGTCGATGAGATATTTCTCATGGTCAGGCCGGGGGAGGAGATAGCGCCATACAGGAATTGCGGCCACAGGGTCTGCTATATAATAGCGAGCGGCGCCGACTACAATTCCGCGGATGAGAGCTGGCAGATGGCCGCTTCGACCCTCAAGATAGTAACCGCCACGGAGAAGGCCTATGCGTAACCCCGTAAAGATGAACGCGGGCAGGGGAAGGGGGCTCAACAGGGTCTTTTCAGATGAGCTCAGCCCGCTTGCCCTTGATATGCTCGTCCTTGACGCTGGCGATTCGTTTGAGCTCGATACGGCTGGTTTTGAGACGGCTATCGTACCGATGAAGGCTCAGGTAGAGGTCCTGTGCGAAGGAAGGTTTTTCACGCTGAAAAGAGAAGACGTCTTCAGCTCTCGCGCCTCTTCCGTGTGCCTGCCAAGGGACTGTAAGGCGACGATAAGGGCCTCGTCCTATTCGGAGCTTGCGCTCTGCAAGGCACGGACAGATGAAAAGGGTGAAGCCTTTCTCGTCTCTCCCGCGCAGGTGCGTGAGAAGACAGTCGGCAGGCAGTTATGGGAGAGGAAGGTAGTCGATATAATAGGCCCTGACCAGAACGCCTCCCGGTTAGTCCTGGGCGAGACCTTCAACCAGCCTGGGGGCTGGTCGAGTTTCCCGCCGCACAAGCATGATACCCCCGTACCAGGCCATGAAGTCAGGATGGAGGAAGTTTATCTTTTCCGGCTTAACCCCGCGGAGGGGTTCGGCACCCAGACTATTTACGGGGAAGAGGGGTCGTTCTCTTTCATGGTCGGGGATTATGACGCTGTGACTATTCCATGGGGCTATCACCCGGTCTCCGCCATGCCCGGCTATGGCCTCTACTATCTCTGGTTCCTTGCCGGGGACGGCAGGACCTTGATGCCCAACACAGACCCGAACTTTAAGTGGCTGGAGGAGAGATAGATGCTCAGCCTTTATACCCTTTTCCACTGTAACCTCGCCTTCTCTTCCATCCCGAGGGAGCACTTCCCGGCGATAATCGAGAGGTGCTACGCGCCGATACTCGCTCTCGCTGAGAAGGGCTTCCCGGTAGCCCTGGAGATGACCGGCTGGACCCTTAAAGAGGTGAACAGGATCGACCCGGCCTTTCTGGAAAGGCTCCGGTCGTTATTGCACGATGGAAAATGCGAGTTCATAGGATCGGGCTTTTCACAGGCCATATTGCCTCTCATCCCAGCCGAGGTGAACAGGTGGAACCTTGAGCTTGGAAATAAATATTACCATGACCTGCTGGGCAGGAGGCCGAGGATAGCCCTCGTGAACGAGCAGACCTTCTCAAGGGGGATAGTAGACCTCTACAGAGACGCAGGGTATGAGGCCCTGATAATGGACTGGAACAACTCATTTCAGCATAACAGGTATCCAAAGGAATATAAGTATTACCCGCAGAGGGCCGCGGGCCTTTCTTCCGACATAGACGTCATCTGGAGCCATTCCATCGCCTTCCAGAAGTTCCAGAGGTGCGTGCACGGCGAGATAAGCGAAGCCGAGTACCTTGATTATCTCTTCTCTCATGCCTCCACCGGAGAGCGCGGCTTCCTCGTCTACAGTAACGACGCGGAGGTCTTTAGCTACAGGCCCGGCGGAGAGCCTACGAAAGAGGACGAGTACTTAAGGATATCCGCGCTCCTTGAGAAGATAGCGGCAGACCCACGGGCCTCGCTTGTAACCCCGGGAGGGCTTCTCAAGTCCCTGAAGGGTAACCCTGACTCCGGCAACATCATTCAGCTTGAATCGGCTGAAACGCCCATAGTCTGTAAAAAGCAGGAGAAGTATAACCCTCTTCGCTGGGCGGCAACCGGCAGGGACAGCGTACATCTCAATACCGAATGCCACAAGGTCTATGAGAACCTGAAGGCCCTCATAAGGCAGGGCGCCCTTGAGAAGGAGGCGATCGATGACTTCAAGGAAGTACTATGCGACCTGTGGGGGAGTGACTTCAGGACAAATACCATAGATGAGAAGTACGCGTACTTTCAGAACAGGCTCGGTTGGCTGAAGATGGAGACAGAGCGCCTCCTCGGGAACCACCAGCACAGGACCCCTCTTTTGGCCTGGGTATACGGCAGCAGCACAGTCGCTCACGCGCCCTCTACCCCGGACGAGGAAGAAGGCACAAGCGTCTCCGGAGAGTTCAGGCCAGAGGCGGTCTCGTCGGAGAACGTTCTCAAGGTATGCACCCCGAAAGTCCATGCCGAGTTTATCGCTAACAAGGGCTATGCGCTTAAGTCGCTTGTCTTCCCTGACGTTTCAACCTCGCCGCTACTCGGCACATTGCCCCACGGCCACTATGAGGACATAAGGCTCGGCGCGGATTTCTTCAGCGGCCACCTCATCCACACCACTCGCGAAGGAAAGCAGACTACCGACTTGATGAAATCGCAAGTCGAGGTAAAAGAAGAACGTGAAAAGGTGAGCGTGATCATAAAAAGCCAGCTTGGGATAGGTATCCTCTGGAAGAGATACGAGATCTCAAGGTCTGCCCCGGAGATTAAGCTTACCTACAGGCTAAAGGTCAACGGTCTTGTGGCCTCGTCGCTCCGGGCTGGGATATTTACGCTCGTTCCTTCCGGCTTTGACCGCGACGATCTCTGGTTCGAGACGGTCAACGGCGGGGCCGGGGCCGAGAGGTTCTACCTCAAGGGGCATGATCTGTCGCACGAAGAGCCGGTAAGCCAGAGCGTGTCGGCGAGCTCATGCCTCGGCGCCACCGAAGGCTGGATAAGGATAGGAGACAGCAGGAAATCTATTGAGATATCTACCGACAAGTCCAGGCTCTATACTGTTCCGATGATAAGGTACATGGAGCTTCCGGGTGAGGACTCGTTCTTCATGAGGGTATATCATTCTCTCGGCGAGTTCGACGATACCGCATGGTGGGTCTGGCGGGGCTACAATGAGGCTGAATTTACCGTGAAGGCCAAAAGGAGCTGAAAAAGATGGATATTCTTGACAAGAATATCGAAGCGATACGTAAGAATAACATGGACCTGGCTCTGCGCCTTTCCGGCTATAACGGAGAACCGGTCCCGATAGAGCAGTCCAGGTCCGGGGCGCCGACATTTAAATACCAGGGCCGCCTCTTTCACAGCTCCTATGACCCGGTGAAGGAGGCTCTTTTGCAGGCCGACGAGATTCTCTCCAGAAAGCCCGGCTGGGTGCTCCTTTTCGGGTTTGGCTGCGGACACCTCGCTCAGGCGCTCCTGAAAAAAGGCAGGAAGAACATCATCGCCTACGAGCCATCTGCCGAGATACTCGCTGGTGCCGTTGCCGGATGCGACCTCGCACGGCTTTTAAGCGAAGTAGACGTCTACGATAATCTTCCGGAGTTTCTCGCCAGGGTAAGGTGCATAGACTGCTTTGAGGACATATTGTGCTACAGCACAAACCCATATAAGGCTGCTTTCCCACGGGAGTTGCTTGATTTCATAAGCAAGGTCAACAACGCCCAGACGATGAACAAGGCAGGCGTTTGTACCGATATAAGCTCCAGGGATAAATGGGTCGAGAACTACCTTGAAAATATGAAGTATTTCCCGGCTTGTCCGCCTGTGGATACGCTTAAAGGCGGCTTTCACGGCGTACCGATGATAATAGCCGGGGCAGGCCCTTCGCTTAAAAAGAATGCGCACCTTCTGAAGGAAGCGAAAGGCAAGGCCGTGATCGTCGCGGCTATCACCGCCTATAAGCCGCTCCTGAAGTACGGCGTTGTCCCGGATTTCATCATAGCCTCGGAGAAGGTAGACCTCCCTGAGTACTTCGCATATGATGAGAACGACCTTGAGACAAGGCTCATACTCGGGGACGCCTCGCACCCGGATATGTTCACAAGGCAGGTCGGCGGGAAGTTCGTTTTTTTCAGCGCCTACTCTGCCCTGAGCCAGGAGCTTGCGCGCCATTGGGGCTCTCATTACTTTCCGTCGATCGGCGGAAGCGTTACGACCGCGGCCCTTGATATAGGCGTGATGTTCGGTTGCGACCCAGTCATCTTCGTGGGGCAGGACCTCTCCTTTGGCGAGGGGGCCACGCACGCGCCCGGAGGCGTTTACGTCAGCCAGGATATAAAGATAGACAGGGAAAAGGGAGAGGTCCTGATCGAAGAGGATTATGTGACCCTCAAGGAGAAGGCAAAGAGCAGGTTCAATCTCCTGTGGCTCAAGGGCCTTGATGGGAAGCCGGTGGCGAGCAAGTACGACTGGGTGACATTCCATCAATGGTTTGAGGACTATATGGCGCATATGAAGAAGATTGGAAACGCTACAAGGGTGCTTAACGCTACCGAAGGCGGCGCGTATATCGAAGGCATGGAGCACGTGACCCTCAGAGAAGCTCTTGAGAGGCATATAAGGGAAGATCTTCCGATAGAAAATATAATCCGGCAGGCCGTCGCTGGAAGGCAGGCCCCTGATATTAAAGCGGTCGCCGCGTCTCTGGAGTCCATGCAAAAGGGGCTAAAGGAAATGCGCGTTTCAGCCGATTCTATAGTCAAGGAAGCGGAGCAGATAAGGAAGTCGGTCACCGGGGGGCAGGCAGGCCCGGATGCCATTAAAAGCGCGGATAGGATAAAAAGGCTCGAGGATAAGCTCTTCAAGGACGCGGAGAAGTCGACTTTTATATGGGAATCGCTCATGACGACCACTTACAAGCTCAAGGAATACCTTAGACGACGAGAGGGCGGGGAAAACGAGGCGAGTGTCAGTAAGGAGATTGAGACCATCTCCGAGGCCTACAGGGATGTTTCAAGGATGTGCGGACGCTATGCACAGGTCCTCTGGGGCTCGGCAGAGGGGTTGAAGAAAGCTCAAGGCTCTTGTGGCCGGGCAAGCGTTGCCGCCTTATGATAAAAAACGATAGGAGTGAGGTAATGACCCAAGTTTACCTGGATGGCATAAGGCTGGATTTTGAGGATAAGGGCAATGATTCCACCATCGGCGAGCTTATCGACGCCGTGGAAAGGGACCTCACTGGCAACAGGAGGTTCGTAATGGAGCTGTGGGTCGACGGCGAAAGGCTCTCTGAATGGAGGGGGAGCAAGGTGCTCAAAAGGCCCATTTCGGGCTATGAGGACTTCAAGCTCAACACCGCCTCGATGGAAGAGGTCGCTCTCGAAGGGCTCGACCTTGTTCAGGAGTATATCAGGGTCACAAGGGATAACGTCCCTTTATGCGTCGGGGAATTGAGGGTAGGGGGCAGCACCAGGGCAGACTCTGCCTTCGCGTCCATCTTCGATGGGCTTGTAGAGATCTTGAGGACGATGGACGCCCTTGCCAGGGGCGGCGAGAAGTACAATATGGACCTCTTCATGGAGAATCCGGCCTCGTACTTCAATGCGATAATGAGGTGCCTTGAGGAGATGAAGCAGGCCAAAGAGAACGGCGACAGCGTCCTTCTGGCCGACCTCCTCGAATACGAACTCCAGCCCTTCCTGGAGGCCATGGAGGAGAGGATTTTTCACTTTAACGCGTAGAGGATCGATTTTGCCCTCAAGTCGTAGCTCTGGGGCGCCGATAAAGTAACAAAGGATTCAGACAAACAGGGCCGGAAGGGAGGAAGAACAGAGTTAAAGGCCGGGTGCTGATACCCTGGAAGCAAAAAACAAAAAACGGCAAGGATGCCGGATCAAAACACTAAGGAGGGTATTACAAATGTCACTTACCATCAATACCAACGTATCGGCTCTTATCGCTCAGCAGAACCTGGCTACTTCCAACGCACAGCTCAAGGTAAGCGTACAGAGGCTTTCTTCCGGTTACAGGGTCAACAGCGCAGCCGACGACGCCGCGGGCCTCGGCAGGGCCGACCAGCTGAGGAGCCAGTCCAGGATGATCCAGGCCTCCATCAGGAACATCAACGACGGCGTCAGCGCCATGGAAGTGAGCGACAAGGCCGCGGAGCAGATAACCAATATCGTGACCAGGATGGGTGAGCTCGCCGCTTCCGCCGCGCAGGGCACCCTGGATTCGACCAACAGGTCCTATTACTCCGATGAGTTCGACACGCTCATCAACGAGATAGACAGGATAGCCAACACCACGGAGTTCGGCGGCTACAAGCTCATAAACGGCAACGAGACGTCGATATCCATGTATATCGGCTTCAAGACCTCGGCCGACGACAGGCTTACCGTCACTCTCGCGGCCCTTACCGCCGGTACGGCCCTGGGCCTGTCAGCCGGCCTTCTCGACACCCAGGCTGGCGCCCTGAGCGCCATCAGCTCTGTAAGCACCGCGCTCAAGACCATAAATGACGCCCGCGCGGTATACGGCGCTTCGACCAACAGGCTTTCAGCCGCTCTTAGCAACCTCCAGGTGACCTACACCAACTACCAGGCCGCCGAGTCGAGGATCAGGGACGCTGACTTCGCCTTCGAGACCGCGCAGTACACCAGGAACCAGATAATGGTCCAGGCCGGCACATCGGTCCTTGCGCAGGCGAACTCGATACCGCAGAACGTGCTCTCGCTCCTCAGGTAATAAGCGCACCATTCAACAAGAGCCTCAAACGGGCGCTGGGAGGCCGCAGGGCCTCCCAGCCCACCCATGAGGAGGTAGTATGGGCATAGATATAAGCGCCATCAATTCGATCCAGAACGAGTACGCCGAGCACCTTAAAAAGGCTCAGGTACGGACACCTGAGGCAGTACGCGAACAGGGGACATCCCCAAAAGACGGCCCTGCCGGAGAGTTGGAGGCCGCAGCAGCCGACGTCCAGATATTTTTAAAAAGGCTTAATGCGGAACTGAGGTTCGAGGTCGACGGCGAGCTAAACGAGGTGCTCGTCAAGATTGTAGACCCTGAGACCAACGAGGTCATAAGGCAGATCCCGGCAGAGGAGCTTATTACGATAAGGAAGAGGATGAAGGAGCTTGTAGGCGTCCTCTACAGGAACAATACCTAAAAAGGCCCGCAAGGGAGGCTTCCATGAGCATCACCGCCACTTCAGGCGTAGTCAGCAATATAGATTATCAGTCGCTGATAACACAGCTCGTCAATGTCAGAAAATATTCCATTAACCAGCTTGAGTCGGAGAAGTCTGCGCTCAAGTCCGCCCAAACCGCGTATTCTAACCTCAGCACCAAGATAAAAAGCCTCATCACAGCCGCAGATGCCCTTAAGAGCGGCTCTGCCTTCAGTATCTTCAAAACAACTACAAGCGAAAGCTCGTATTTTACGGCTACCGCAGGCTCGACCTCGGCGGCTGGTTCGTACGAGGTGACCGTCAATAGCCTCGCAAAGGCTCACAGGATAGCCGCCGACGGTGTGGCAACAGACACCACCGTCATAGCCTCTGCCGCAGGTTCTTTCAGTTTCCAGGTCGGATCCGGCGATGTCCAGACCGTCTCAGTGGACTCGACCACCACCCTTGCCGGCCTCCGGGACTCCATAAACGCCCTCGATGCAGGGGTCAGCGCCACTGTCGTGAACGAAGGCACAGGCGCCAATCCATACAGGCTGGTGCTCACGAGCGATACGACCGGCACTGGCGGCGCGGTCACCATCACACAGAACGATACAACCCTTGCCTTCTCGACGACCCTCCAGGCCGCGCAGAACGCCTCTGTCACGGTTGACGGCATCACCTTCACAAGGAGCACGAACAGTGTCTCCGACATAATCACCGGCGTTTCGCTCGACCTCACCGTCGCCGACCCGCTTAAGACTATAACGCTTACCGTAAGCAGGGACTCCGAGGAGATCGGGAAGAAGGTAAAAGCCATCGTCGACGCGTACAACGGTGTTGCAAGTTACGTAAAGGCTAACAACAGGTATGACAGCGAGACCAAGAAGGGAGGGCCCTTCTTCGGAGACGGCGTTGCCAGGAGCGTCTGGGAAGACCTGAGGAGGATAATGACCTCGGCCGTAAGCGGCCTGCCTGATAGCATGAACAGGCTGCAGCATGTAGGCGTCAAGACCGGTGATGACGGTCTCATGGCTTTTGATTCGTCTGCCTTTTCAACAGCCCTCTCCGGGAGCTACGATGACGTAGTGAAGATGTTCGTGAAGGGTGAGAGCATTTCCGGCTTCGGCGACCTCCTGTATGAGGCGGCAAGCGATATCGATGATTTTGTCGACGGCAGGATAAAGGGGCGCCAGAACGGCATTGACAAGAACATCAAGAGGCTGGATGATGATATAAGGGAAAAGGACGCTCAGCTTTTCATATATGAAGAGCAGCTTAGGAGCCAGTTCACCACGCTTGAGACCATGCTTGCCAGTTTGCAGTCGCAGAGCAACGCCTTGGTCAATTACTTCGGGGGTTAATTGATGAACGGTGTATCCAGATACCGGAACGTCCAGGTCATGACCGCTGACAAGGTCACTCTGGTGATCATGCTTTATGATGGGATACTGCGCTTCAACAAGCTTGCGCAGAAGGCGGTTGCCGATGGCGATATCAAGGGCAGGGGGACGCACCTCAACAGGTCCCTTGAGATAATAGGCGAGCTGGCCAATTCCCTTAACAGGGAGGAGGGCGGCGAGATAGCCGGCAACCTCTCCAGGCTCTACGATTTTTGCGCCATGTGCCTTACAGAGGCCAACCTCAAAAACGACGCGAGCATGATCGAGGCGGCAAACAAGGTGATAACCGAGCTTAAGGCCGGCTGGGAGGCGATCTCAGCGGATAGACATAAGCAGGAAAGCCCCTCTGCCGCAAGGAGCATCAGCTGTGGAGTATAGCAGGGGCGAGTGCCTTGAAAAACTTAACAGGTTGCTTGAAATATCAACGCTACAGGTACGTTTTATAAAGGAAAACCGCTTGGAAGAGTTGTTGCTTTGTCAGGCGGAAAGGGACCTCCTTTTTTCATATCTTTCTCAAAACAGTCCTCACAGGGGTGACCCGGAGCTTAAGGCGTTGGCCGACAAGATCCGCGAAAACGACAAGCGTCTGCTCTCAGAGCTCTCAACAGTAATGGGCTCCACCTCCTCGAGGCTCGGACATTTGAAAACCGGGCGCAGCGCCATCAAGGCATACGGCCAGGGCCAGGGCCCTGAAAAACGAACCATCGGCTAACAAAAAAACAGGCCATCTCACGCCTGTATGTCTCCTCGGACCTCTCATAAACACATCTTATTTCGCCTCCCCGCCCTCTATGGCCAGAATCTTTCCAGCATGATGTTTTTTTTATAGTTTTTTTGTTAAAAAGAGTAAAAAAAGGTTAAGTTTGCATGCCCTTCTGTCGATATGAGATTGTCAGATGATCCAACAGGGGGTTTTTCTGTGGTCAAGATAGATAGCGCCATCGCCTCGCAGTCTTTACAGGGCTATGAGAAGCCTAAGGAGAAGGAAGCGGAAAGAGAGCTCCGCAGCGCTGACACAGTCAGCATCTCCGCTGAAGGCAAAAGGCGTCATATCCTCGGGCACGTGCTGGCTAATATCTCCGAGCCGGTCAAGAGGGATAAGAAATGAGCATGCGCTGAGCGTTGCCGCATGCGCGCTTGCGCGGACGCGCCCAGGTCTCGCCTGAACGCGTCTTAAAAACTTTTGAGTCTTTCAAAATAACGGTCGTTTAAAAAAGACAGCTTGTAATTATGGCTGACGAAAAATTCAAGATACTCATAACCGATGACGACCTCGACCTGAGGGAGCTACTTACTGAGGCCATAAGGAACTGGGGCTATGAGGTGTCGCTTGCCAGGGACGGCGAAGAGGCGCTTAAAAAGCTCAGGATGGACCACTTCCACATGGTCATCACAGACCTTATGATGCCGGGCATGGACGGGCTTGCCCTTCTCCAGCGCATAAGGGAGCTTGACAAGGACATACTCGTTATCATCATAACCGGCTACGCCACCATCGAGACCGCGGTAAAGGCCATAGAGAACGGCGCTCATGACTACATAGCCAAGCCGTTCAGGCTCGACGAGCTGATGGTAGTGATAAAGAACGCGTGCGAGAAGTTGAGGCTCATGATCCAGAACAGGGCCCTTCTGGAGGAGCTCAGGACCGCTTACGGCGAGATAGCCGTCCTCAAGAAGGCGCTCGGGACCGGCGACGCCATCGCGGCGGACGATCTCCAGGGCCACGACGTCGCAATTGACGCGGTGCAGCGCGAGGTAAACCCGTTGAGGCATCAGGAATATCTGAGGGAAGCCGACAGGTTCTCGAGGAAACCCTCACCCAAAACTTAGGAGAGGTCATACTTTGCAGGCGGCAACGGTTTTGCAGATAGAGCATATACGGATAATGCTCGTGGATGACGACTCGAACGTCAGGGAAGTACTTGCCGAGATACTGACCAGGAGGGGATGGAAGGTCTCGGAATTCAGCGGGGCGGAGGACGCGATCAAAGCGCTGCGTCACGAACACTTCGATGTTGTGCTGACTGATATCAATATGCCAGGCATGAGCGGGATGGACTTCCTGCACCTCGCAAAGGAAGCCGCGCCGGATATCCCGGTGGTGATGGTCACAGGCTACCCGTCCATAGACCTCGCGGTCGAGGCGATAAAGTTCGGCGCGGTGGATTTCCTGCCCAAGCCTTTCAAGGCAGAGGAGCTGGAGATCATCGTAAGGAAGGCGGTCGGCAACTCGAGGCTCGGAAGCAGGCCCGGTGACAAGACCAGGGCCATAGGCACTTTGCCGGACCTCGCGAGAAAGAGGCTCGAGGAGAAGATAAAGGAGCTTTCGATACTTAACACCATAAGCGAGTCTTTGGACGATGTTGACGAGAAAGAGGATATCTTCAGGAAGACCATGGACATCGCCCAGATAATCTCCGACTCTGAAAAGGCCTTCGTGCTCGTGGCCGAGCAGGAAAACGGCGACCTTACAGTGAGGGGGGCTTCAGGGTACGACAATCCGATAACAGGCTACAGGTTCAGCCCCAAGACCGGGCCGTTCAGGGAGGTGTTGTCCAAGAAGTGCTACTCGTATATGATGGTTGACGGCGGGACGCTTGGTCCGCTCGTGCCTGGTACGGAGATGACCCCGGTCCTGCTGGCCCCGCTTATAATCAACAGGGAGGTCGTGGTCATACTCGGCCTTGCGGGAAGGTCCGGCGCCAAGGAGATAACCAACGACGCGCTTGCCCTTCTCCTTAACCTCACCGCCAAGGCGTCACTCAAGCTTGAGAACATAGCCCTCTCGGAGAACATATTCCAGAGCATCATAGGCGCGCTCAATTCGCTCCTGAACGCCCTTGACGCGAGGGACACCTATACGAAGGACCACTCCCAGAGGGTCACCCAGTACGCGGTCTCTATCGCGCGCTCCATGAACTGCCCTCAGGACGTAATCGACAGCATCAGCTTCGCGGGCCCGCTTCACGATATCGGGAAGATAGGCGTCCGCGACGATATACTCCTCAAGGGGGGGACCTTCACCATTGAGGAGAGGGAGATCATGAAGGGGCACGTAGTGAGGGGCGAGGAGATATTAAGGCCGCTGAATCTCCTTAACTCGGAGAAGTCTGTCGTGCTCTACCATCATGAAAGGTGGGACGGGGAAGGATACCCCAGGGGCCTTGCCGGATGCGAAATACCGCTTGTGGCCCGTATCTTCAGCGTGGCGGATACCTTCGACGCCATGACCTCTACCAGGCCCTACAGGCATGCGCTCGGCCTCGAAGTGGCCAGGGAAGAGATAGTAAGGTGCCGTGGGACCCAGTTCGACCCCGATGTCGTGGACGCTTTCCTTGAAAGCGAAATACTGAAAGGGTAGCCAGATGGAAGAAAATACATCAACCGAAGCCAGGCGCGAGTACGTAAGGACGAACGACCTCATCCCGGTCTACTACGAGGTCCTTCGTGGAGATGAAGAATCCAGGTCCATACTGGACTGGGAGCTTCTTTTCGACGATATAGAGCCCAAGCCTGAGGAGAACCCCAAGCTATATGAGCTCCTCTTCGACATAAACCAGAAGCTCAACATCCTTTTAAACGAGATATCTGAGAAGAACGGGTTCAATCTCCCGGTGGCCAGGGAGGTCAATATCTCCGGAGGCGGCTTGAGGTTTATCGCCAAGGACAGGTTCGAGGCTGGCGCCAGGCTTATGCTCAAGACCTTTCTGCCGACCTACGCCCACGTCATAAGGCTCACGTGCGAGGTCGTAAGGTGTGAGCCTGCCGTTGGCGGCTACGAGGTGGCGGTCATGTACGCCGGCCTCGATGAGACCACCAGGGACAAGATAATAAAGTACATCTTCGCCAGACAGAGAAAGCTCCTTCGCACCGAAAAGGGAAAGCCCGAATAAATACCCCTATCTCTTAAGCATTTGCCTTGTCTTCCAACCCCGCGCCATCTATAATCAACAAAACGCGAAAAATGGGAACCTTTCTGTAGAAAGTGTTCTCCAATAAAGTCACACGCACTGTTGATATGCCGGACCTTTTAAAACAGGTAAAAGATACCATAAGGAAGCATGAAATGCTCTCCGGCGGAGAGGCCGTGGTAGCGGCGGTCTCAGGCGGGGCCGACTCCGTAGTGATGCTCCACGCCCTCTGGTCGTTAAGGGACGAACTCAAGCTTAAGATAATCGTCGCCCACCTCGACCACGGCCTCCGTGGAGCTGAATCGAGGCGTGACTATCTTTTCGTCAAGGGGCTCGCCAGGAGCATGGGCCTTCCTTTTGAGGGCAGGCGGCTTAAAAAAGGAACGCTCAAGGCCATCGGCGGCTCTGTGCAGGAGGCTGCCAGAAATATAAGGTACGAGTTCCTGGATGAAGTGGCGCGCAAGTTCAAGGCCGGGAGGATTATTCTCGGTCACACGCTTGACGACCAGGCTGAGACTGTGCTCATGCGACTTATAAAAGGCGCGTCACTTTCAGGGCTTACTGGCATACCTCCCAAAAGGGAGAAGTATATAAGGCCCCTTATCGAGACCAAAAGGGATGATATCGAGGGATACGCAGGAGAGGCAGGCCTTAAGTTCGTGGTCGACTCATCAAACCTTGAGGCTAAGTACCTTAGAAACCGGATAAGGCTCGGCCTCATCCCTGCCCTTAAAAAGGAGTATAACCCGAAGATAACAGAGACCATCGCAAGGACCGCGGCGCTCCTTGCCGATGATGACGATTATCTTGAAGGGAGAGCGAAAAAAACGCTCGACAGCGCGTTGGTCTCTTCCGTCAGAGGCTCTGTAACCCTCGACCGTAAAAGGCTACTTCGCCTCCATCAGGCGCTCTCATCCAGGGTATTTCTCATGGCGGCTCGCCTGTTGGGCAGGGAGACGGAGCTTTTGAGCGCCCACGTCGGGTCGTTTTTAAGCATTGTAAAGGGCAGGAGGCCTAACGCGTCGGTCAAGATGCCGGGCGGGCTCAGGGCAGAGCGGGTCTATGACAGGGTTACTCTTACGTGGGCGCTGGAGGAGGAATTCCCTGAGTACGAGGTAGAGATACTGGTCCCGGGAAGGACAATGATAGCAGGCGCAGGCGTGATAGTCGCCAGTATACTGAAGCCTCCATCCAGATTCAAAAGAGAGAAGGACGCGGCCTGGTTCGATTATGCACTGCTCAAGGCCTCTGGCCGCCTTATCGCCAGGCAGGCAAGGCCCGGCGACAGGATGGTCCCCTTCGGGATGAAGGGGAGGAGAAAACTCAAGGATATTTTCATAGACGAGAAGGTACCCATGGCAGATAGAAAGCGGACCCCGGTCGTCATTTGCGGCGAGTCTATCATCTGGGTCGCTGGCTTAAGGCAGTCTGCTGGTTTTCGGGTGGGCAAAGGTATCAAGAAGGCGCTTAAGCTGGAGTTTAGAAGGGAGTGACCATTTTCCCTTGAGATTTCCTATTGGATTTGTTAAATTCATATACTTTACAAGCCTTTTGCAGCGGGGGTGAAATGCTCAAGCCTTACAAGGGGATATGGCCCAAGGTCCATGAGAGCGCCTTTATCGAGGAGAGCGCTCAGGTCATCGGGGACGTGGAGATAGGCGAGGGCTCAAGCGTATGGTTTAACGCCGTTGTCCGCGGCGACGTCCATTACATAAGGATAGGCGCCTGGACAAACGTGCAGGACAATTGCACCCTGCACGTCACCAAGAATACCTATCCGCTCATCATCGGCAATGACATAACTATCGGTCATAACGTCGTGCTGCACGGCTGTACTGTAAAGGACAGGTGTCTTATCGGCATGGGCGCCATCATCCTCGACAATGCTGAGATAGGCGAGGACACTATCGTAGGCGCAGGCGCCCTTGTGACAGAGGGGGCGAAGATACCTCCCGGTTCTCTCGTGCTCGGCATGCCGGCGAAGGTGGTAAGGGTGCTTAGAGATGATGAAAAGGCACGCATACTCAAGTCAGCGCAGAACTATATAGAGTATTCCAGTAACTACGTCCAGCCCGGGGCCTCGGAGCCCCTTTCAGGAAGGAGTTAATGTTCCAAGACCTTTCTTTCTTAGGACTTATCCAAAAAGGCGGCATTACCGTTGTAGTGCTCGCGCTCCTCTCCGTCGTCTCCATCGCCATAATGCTCGAACGCGCCTGGGCCTTCAAGAGGTTCAGGAGGGATCTGTTCGAGCTCTTCCCGGCCATTAAAAGGGCGGTAAACGAAAGCGGCCTGCCTGCGGCATACCAGATGTGCAAGGCGAGCAGCTCTCCGCTTGCCCCGGTCCTCCTCTCCGGTTTTGAGAGGTCAGGGAAGGGCAAGGACGAGGTCTCTTCCGCGATGGAGCTTGCCGGCAGGATGGAGCTTACGAAGCTCGACAGGTACCTGGGTGTGCTCGGGACCATTGGTTCTACCGCCCCCTTCATAGGGCTTTTCGGGACAGTGCTCGGCATAATAAGGGCCTTCAGCGACCTTGCTATCGCCGAGGGCGCAAGCCCTGCGGCTGTGGCCGACGGCATAGCCGAGGCGCTTGTCGCCACCGCAGCCGGGCTTCTGGTGGCCGTTCCTGCTGTAGCGGCTTATAACTTTTTCGTGAGGTCGGCTGCCTCCCGCGCGCTCGAGCTTGAGACGTGCGCGTCCGAATTCATAGAGCCGATAGGCGCCAATGGGCTGGAAACCAAGAAATAGCCACGAACGCATGATGTCGGAGATAAACATCACGCCGCTTACCGACGTGATGCTCGTCCTTCTTGTCATATTCATGGTCACTACCCCGCTTATCATGACCAATGCGTTCAAGGTAAAGCTCCCAAGGGCGGTAAGCTCTGAAGCTGAGCCCGGAAAAGGCGCGATAGTCACGGTGAGCCAGGGCGGCGAGATAGCCTTGAACGGCAGCCCCGTCGCCATTGACAGGCTGAACGAAGCCTTGAAGTCATGGTTCGGCTCAGGAGGGGATAAGACGGTGGTCATAAGGGCTGATGGAGGGGTCCGCCATCATATCGTCGTAAAGGTCCTTGATACGGCAAGGCTTGCGGGGGCCGAGAGGCTCTCTATCGCCACAGAGCACGAGGCGGGCCGATAACCTGATGAGATACGCTTCGATCGACGTCGGCACAAATACCCTCCGGCTTCTTATCGCGGAGCCTGAAGGCAGAAATCTCAAGCCTGTAGTCTACAAGAGGAAGATAACCAGGCTCGGCGGCGGATATACCGAAGGCGCCGGGATCGGGACGGAGGCTGCGGCAAGGACTTTTGCCGCCCTTGAGGAATTCAGGGGTGAGATAGACAAGACAGGCGCATCGACTGTCATGGCCTTTGCCACAAGTGTCGTGCGCAGAGCCGCGAACAGAGAGTGGTTCACAGATGAGGTCCGCAGGCGCGCAGGGATCGATATAACGGTAATATCCGGCGATGAAGAGGCCCGCCTTTCCCTTGCGGGCGTCCTCTCCGTCATAGATGATAGAAGAGGCAGGAAGCTCGTGATGGACATAGGGGGAGGGAGTACCGAATTTATCGCCACACAGGACGGCGCGGCAGTTGGCGCGTGGTCGATGGAGATGGGGGTGGTGCACCTGACAGAAAAGCACCTTAAAACCGACCCCCCTTCAGAAGACGACCTCGCTTCGATCGAGGAGGAGGTCAAGGGTATTATCTCTGAGCTTAAATCCCGCATGAGGCGGGATGGCGTGGAAGTCGAAGAGTATTCAGGCGGCCGCCACGCCTCTTTCGTGGGCACCGCCGGGACCATTACCACGCTTGCCGCGATAGACCAGGACCTTGCTGTCTACGACAGGGCCAGGATAAACAATTATACGCTTAAGAAGGAACGCATAACGTCCATATACAGGTATATCGCGGGCCTTACGCTGGAAGAGAGGGAGCGGGTGCTGAACCTTGAAAAGGGGAGGGAAGATCTTATTATTCCCGGCACCGCTATAACCCTCCTGGCCATGGACGCGTTCGGTTTTACAGAGGCAAAGGTAAGCGACGCCGGGCTTCTCGAAGGGATAATAATCGACAGGCTAAAGCCCGGTGTCGTGGCGCTTAAATATTAGCAGGAGGTTTTTTTATGGAACCGCTGAAGATAAGGACGGCTTTGACGTTTGACGATGTCCTTCTGGAGCCCGCGTACTCGCAGGTGCTTCCGAGGGACGCGGACATATCGACCAGGCTCACCAACGAGATAAGGCTCAATATACCGCTTATCAGCGCGGCTATGGATACCGTCACGGAATCGAGGATGGCCATATCCATCGCTCTCGAAGGTGGAATAGGGATAATCCACAAAAACCTCTCCGTCGATGACCAGGCGGCCATGGTGGACAAGGTCAAGAAGTACGAGTCGGTCGTCATCACAAGGCCGCTTACATTGAGCCCGGAGCAGAAGGTGGCCGACGCTCTGGACATAATGAAGAAGGAGAACATCTCCGGCTTCCCGATAGTGAAGGACGGGGTCCTCGTCGGCATACTCACGAACAGGGACCTCCGGTTCGAGCTAAACCCGGCAAGGAAGATCTCGGAGATAATGACCAAGGACGTGATAACCGCCCCTTACGGCATATCCATAGAGAAGGCCAAGGAGATACTCCACAAGCACAGGATAGAGAAGCTCCCGGTCGTTGACGCCAAAAAGAGGCTCAAGGGGCTCATAACCGTAACCGACATCGTAAAGAGGGAGAAGTTCCCCAATTCATGCAAGGATAAGTACGGCAGGCTCAGGGTAGGCGCTGCTGTCGGCATATCGTTCGACAGGGAGGCAAGGATCGACGCCCTGTTAAAGTCCGGCGCTGACGTTATCGTCATCGACACGGCCCACGGCCACAGCAAGGGGGTCCTTGAAGCCGTGAGGTCCACGAAGAAGAGCTTCAACTGCCAGCTCATTGCCGGAAACGTCGCTACCGCCGAGGCGGCGGAGGCGCTCATGAAGGCCGGGGTGGACGCCATCAAGGTCGGGGTGGGCCCTGGGTCAATCTGTACGACAAGGATAGTGACAGGCATAGGCGTCCCTCAGATAACGGCGGTGGCCGATGTCGTCAAGGTCGCCAGGAAGAAGAACATCCCGGTCATATCGGACGGCGGCATAAAGTACTCAGGGGATGTCACAAAGGCGATAGCCTCTGGCGCCGATTCGATCATGATAGGCGGGCTTTTCGCTGGAACCGATGAAAGCCCCGGTGAAACTATCCTTTACCAGGGCAGGACGTTCAAGCTCTACAGGGGGATGGGCTCTATCGAGGCCATGAAAAAAGGCAGCAAGGACAGGTACTTCCAGGAAGACGTTGAGAGCGAGCTTAAACTCGTGCCGGAAGGCATAGAGGGCAGGGTCCCGCACAAGGGGCCGATAGCGGCTACCATCTTCCAGCTCATAGGCGGGTTGAGGGCCGGCATGGGGTACTGCGGTTCCAGGACGATCCCCGAGCTTCACCAGAAGGCCAGGTTCGTGAAGATTACCCCGTCGGGCTTGAGGGAGAGCCACGTGCACGACGTTACCATCACAAAGGAAGCCCCGAACTATAAGCAGGAGGTATGAGCCGTACCATACGGCAATATCCAGCTATGGACATACATTCACAGAAGATACTGATCCTCGATTTCGGCTCACAGTACACCCAGCTCATAGCCCGCAGGGTCAGGGAGGCAAAGGTCTACTGCGAGATACACCCCTACAACTGCGGCCCGGAGTTTATAAGGGACTTTAACCCCAGGGGCATAATCCTGTCCGGCGGCCCGTCGAGCGTCTACGACAAGGGCGCCCCGGTTTTGCCGAAGTCGTTCTTCGACGATGTAACCTCGCCTGTCCTCGGCATCTGCTACGGCATGCAGCTTACGGCGAAGCTCCTCGGAGGCAATGTCGAGCGCTCCATGAAAAGGGAGTACGGCGGGGCCGACCTCCATATAAAGAAGGCGGACGTCCTTTTTGACGGCCTTGGCAAGGGGCCCTTGCGTGTATGGATGAGCCACGGCGACAAGGCCCAGAAGCTCCCCGATGGCTTCAGCACCATCGGCACGAGCGAGAACTCGAGCATCTGCGCCATGCGGGACCGCGCGGGCCGCGTCTACGGGGTACAGTTCCACCCGGAAGTGGCGCACACGCCCAAGGGCGACAGAATATTGAGGAACTTCGTCATGAAGGTCTGCGGCTGTAAGCCCGCGTGGACCATGAAGTCGTTTATAGATACATCCGTTACCGCCATACGCGAGAAGACCGATGGCGCCAGGGTCGTCTGCGGCATAAGCGGTGGGGTAGATTCGGCGGTCGCCGCTCTTCTCGTACACAAGGCCATAGGGAGCCGCCTTACCTGCATATTCGTCGACAACGGCGTACTGCGTAAGGGCGAGGCTTCAAAGGTCGAGAGCACCCTTAAAAAGAACTTCAATATGAACATAAAGAGGGTCGACGCCTCAGAGCGGTTTTTAAAGAAGCTCAAGGGCGTCATCGACCCTGAGCGCAAGAGGAAGATAATCGGCGGCGAGTTCGTGAGGGTATTCGAGGAGGAGGCCGGTAAGTTAAAGGGCGTTAAGTTCCTGGCGCAGGGCACCCTTTACCCGGACGTAATAGAGAGCGTCTCCTTCAAGGGCCCGTCAGCCACCATAAAGAGCCACCATAACGTCGGCGGGCTCCTTAAGAAGATGAAGCTCGGCCTTGTTGAGCCTCTTCGGGAGCTTTTCAAGGACGAGGTGCGCTCTCTGGGCAGGGAACTCGGCATGAACGAAGAGATTGTCGGCCGCCAGCCCTTCCCTGGCCCCGGCCTTGCCATAAGGATCATAGGCGAGGTAACGCGCAAGAGGTGCGAGATATTAAGAGAGGCCGACGCCATCGTGCTCGAAGAGATAAAAGGCGCGGGCCTGTACTCAAGCATCTGGCAGTCCTTCGCGGTCCTTCTCCCCATAAAGACAGTCGGGGTCATGGGGGATGAGAGGACCTACGAGAACACGGTGGCGCTAAGGGCTGTAGAGAGCGTCGACGGCATGACAGCCGACTGGGTGAGGCTCCCGTATGACGTTATGGAGCGCATATCAAGGAGGATAATAAACGAGGTCAGGGGAGTGAACAGGGTAGTGTACGACATCAGCTCTAAACCGCCGTCAACGATAGAATGGGAGTAGCCAAGCATGGTTGAGGACCTCAAGGGCAAAGAGACCTGGCGTGTATTCCGCATCATGAGCGAGTTTATCGAGGGCTTCGACGAGCTATCGGACATCGGGCCAGCCGTCTCCATATTCGGCTCCGCGCGACTCGACAGCAACAAGAAGTACTACAAGCAGTGCGTGGAAGTTGCATCCCTTCTTTCAAAGAACGGCTACGCAGTCATAACAGGCGGCGGCCCGGGTATAATGGAGGCGGCCAACAAGGGAGCTTCGCACAACGGCGGCCTCTCCATCGGCCTCAATATAACGCTCCCAAGGGAGCAGAAGGCGAACAAGTACCAGAACAGGGCCCTTCACTTCAAGTACTTCTTCGCCAGGAAGGTCATGTTCGTAAAGTATGCGGTGGGCTATGTCTGCATGCCCGGCGGCTTCGGCACGCTCGATGAGCTCTTCGAGGCGTTGACCCTCATACAGACGCATAAGATCTACCCGTTCCCCCTCATACTCTTCGGGAGGGAGTACTGGGAGCCGCTCATGCATTTCATAAAGAACACCATGTTAAAGCACAAGACCATCGACCCGGATGACCTCGATTATATAGACATAACCGACGACCCGAATGAGGTCCTCGCCATCATAAACAGGCACATGGACAAGAAGACCAAGCTCATCAAGGGCGCGAGGCCCAAGGCCAGGGAAGAGGGCTCGACCAGGATGAAGAACAGGAAGATAGTCCCGTAAGGAGGGCTTATGTCAGAATGCGGCCATAACCACGACAGCCACGGCCATGAAGAAGAGCTTAAGGAGGTAACGGTCACCCTCGAGGAGGAGCAGATAGAGGCGCTCGAGGAGATGGCAGCCGAATACAGGGAGAAGCTCGGGCAGGCCTGGGACCTAAGCGCCATGCTGAGGGTCGCCGTGGGCCATTTCCTTACCAAGATGGGGAAGATGACTTAGAAGGCTGTTGAAAAACAGCCTGGTAAAGCAATCCATGGATGGATTGCCAAATTGCGAGACTTGAAAAATCGAGCAATTTGTAAGATTTGGACTGATTCATTCAGGCCAAATCTTAGTTGAAAAAGTCCTGGATGGACTTTTTCAACATCCTGTTAGAAGGCTGCCAAAGAAGTCCAATCCGGGGCGTACAAGTCACGTACGCCCCGTAAAACTTCCGCATAGTACGTCCCGCCACGCTTGACCAAACGAGAGCCGTTGATATACTTTACAGGTGCGGCTTCCTTATTCACCCATATCCTTATAGATAGCCAAAAAAAGCAGGGGTTGATATGAAGATGAAAGCGTTCTTTGTATCCTTTCTTTTGCTATTCCTTTCCGGCTGCGTCTTCATAACCATACCAGGGGTAGAGCCTCCAGCCGAGAAGACAATAGGCGGCAAGGGGGGGAATAAGGTCCTTTTACTGGACGTCTCCGGCATATTGAAGGACGATGACTCTGGCGGGCTACTCGGGGTCAAGTCGAGGCCGAACCTTACCGCGAGGATAAGGGAGGAGCTCGACCTGGCCGCCTCGGATGGGTCGGTACGGGCGGTAGTGCTCAGAATAAACACACCAGGCGGGTCGGTCACGACGAGCGACATACTTGCCCATGAGATAGAGAGGTTCAAAAAGAGGAAGAAGGTCCCGGTAGTGGCCGAGCTAATGGACATGGCAACCTCAGGAGGCTACTATATAGCATCATCAGCCGATATAATAATCGCGGAGCCGACTACCGTTACCGGGAGCATAGGCGTCGTCGCCTTCAGCGTGAACGCGAGCGGGCTCCTTGAGAAGATCGGCATCACCAACCAGACCATCAAGTCTGGGGCCTTGAAGGACATGGGCTCTCCGCTTCGCCCGATGACTGAAGAGGATAGAAAGGTGCTCCAGTCTGTCATAGACGGCATGTACGAGAGGTTTCTCGATAAGGTCATGGAAGGCAGGCCGGGGAGCTTCACCAGGGATGAGCTCAGGGCGGCCGCTGACGGGCGCATCTATACCGCGCGGCAGGCGCTTGATCTCAGGCTCATAGATTCCATCGGCTACCTCGACGACGCGATAGAGGCGGCGAAGAAGGCGGCCGGGATCAAAGAGGCCCGGATAATCACTTACGCGCATCCGAGGGCGTATAAGAACAATATCTACTCGGCCCTCGCCCCTTCCATAGGGCCGTCGTTGCCTGAAACGCTCGTTATAAACCTCGACGTCGGAAGGCTCGCCGATAGCGGGATGCATTTCATGTACATGTGGCTTCCCTGAAAGGGCTGTATCCGATGTGACTTGAGTTGTGGCATCCGTGCCGCATTTATGTTAAGCTCACGTGCATAAAAAGCCTTTAAGGGAGCAGCGTGATACAGTCCGGACCGCGGGGCAGACGCCACATTAAAGCTGTTGCCGCATACGCCCTTCTTATAATCCTTTTCTATTCCCCCGTGATATTCGGCGTGAAAAGCCTATTGCCGTCCCTGTACCAGCCGCACGGCGTTGTTGAGGGAGGCACTTACAAGGAGATGAAACGCACCCCCGTAAACTCGTTCAACATAGACATAGCCACACCGGCCTATTACGAGTTCCCGATAAACAAGCTCACGGGCGACCTTTATAAACGTGGCGAGCTGCCGCTCTGGAACCCCTATCAGGGCGCTGGCACGCCTCTTGCCGCGCAGTTCTCCACAAGGGTATTCTTTCCGTACCAGATACTCGAGGACATAAGCCCCGTGTGGACGTGGGACTTTTATCTGCTCGGCAGGCTCCTCTTCTCGGCCTTCTTTACCTATCTTTTCCTTGACCTCCTGGGACTTACTTTCATGGCCGCGCTTGCCGGAGGCGCCTTCTACATGCTCCAGGGCACCTTCGTATGGTTTATCAACCTTGAACAGTTGATGAACGTCGCCATGATGGCCCCTGTGGTGATGTGGTCTACAGAGCTGCTCGCCAGGGCACGGCGCGGCTTTAAGATAGCGCTCCCGGCCATCGCGGCCTTCGGCCTCTCGATAGGCTTCATGTTACTCGCCGGACAGCCTGAAGTCGCTCTCTATGTCTCTTTACTCTCTTTCCTCTATTATATCGTGAGGGCAGGGAACGCGTGGAGGGATAGATGCTTCACAGGCTTTATCGCGAAGTACGCCTTCTCGTATCTGGTCGGGCTTTTCATAGCCATGCCTTTGATACTCCCGTTCCTCGAGCTGGTCAAATCCGGCTTTCACATCCACCCGATAGGCGGCGAGATGGGGATACAGATACTCCAGCACTGGGAATCGGTATTCGTCTACCTGACGCCGACGCTGGCGGAGTTCCCCACAGACCCGGAGATGATAAACGGGGTAGGGCTTCTCGTAAAGCTCAAGGACTCTTACTTCAGGTTCCTCCCTATAAACGGGGTGTGGGACATACTCGGCGGATATACCGGCATAGTCCTCATTTTCATCATCCTCTCAGGCGTCCTCTATGCGGCTTCAAGGCCCTCTTTCAGGAACAGGTCGCCACTCTATTTCTTCGCGGCCTTCGGCTTCGCCATAATACTCAAGAACATGGGGCTGCCGCCGTTCCGCTGGATAGGCTATATACCCGTATTCGACCAGGTTTGGACCCTAAGGTGGGCGGCCCCGGCGTGGGCATTTTCTTTCGCGGCGGCTGGCGCTATAGCGATTGAACTGCTCTGCTCCAGGAAGGATGAGGCTCAAGAAGGCCTTGATGGGGCCAGCTTTGGGCGGCTCGGCAGGTATTTCATGAGGCGGCCGCACATGGCTCCGACCGTAGCCTTTCTTTCGATCCTGTCATTCTATTTTGTTTTATCCTTTCTGCCTGTAATAAGGATGACCGTTGATAAAGGCTTTTATTTCAATACAGCCATGCTGCCGTTTGTCTTCCCTTCGATGTTCTTGGGGTCTGTCCTCACGATCTTTCTCCTTTGCGTAGCGTTCCTGATGGCATCCATGAACATGATGGGCAAGGCCAGGGCCTTATCGGGGCTTTTTGCCCTGGTCGTGCTCGACCTCTGGTGGGCTGTGCCAAGGGGCTATGACGAACGGTTCCTCTTCTACAAGCTCATACCTTTTACTATCGGTTTTGTGGCGGTCGTCTTCTATTACTGGGAGATGAAAAAGGAGGCTGCCGTAGCCGTGGCCGTCTTCCTGGCAGCCTCTTTTGGCCTCGACGCGTTCTCTCCCAAGGGGTTTCCGCAAAGGGAAGACCCGTTCAAAGAGGCCCCTTATGTAGAGTTCCTTCGGGATAACCTCGGAGAACACAGGGTCGCCGGCGGGTACGGGCTCCTTTTTCCCAACTTCTCAAGCGCCCTTGGCATAAAAGACATAAGGTACGTAAATTCCATCCTTCCAGGCACATACCAGTGGTACAGGAAGAACTACCTCCACGTGGATACTATAGAAGAGGGGCCTTCTTCAGGGCTCTGGTTCACCGGACGCCCGGAGAGGTGCAGGGCCAGGCCTTCAGAGGGCGGCGAAGACAAGGTTTACGACTTCTGGTTGCGCCCTGTGGAAGAGGACGTGATGAAGCGCCTGCGGAACTACTCCCTTCTGGGCCTTAAGTACCTTGTCCTGCCATGGGACCCCGGCTACGGGATACACGAGAGCGTATTTTCATTTGAGCCATATGACATGAGCTCTATACCTCTGGTCTATCAAAAGGAGGCGAGGGTATACGAGGTCCCCGACGTCCTTCCGAGGGCTTACGTAGCATTCGATTACGAGCTTGCGGACTCCTTCGAGAAGGCCCAGGAGATTGCCACGGGCGACGGCTTTGACCTCCATGGAAAGGCTGTACTTGAAGAAGAGCCTGGGATAGGCCTGGGGGCTAAAGGCAGATATACAGCGGTAATAAAGGATTACAAGGCAAATAGCTTGACAGTCGAGGTGACTACAGACGCCGACGGCCTCCTCGTTTTGACCGACCTCCATTATCCTGGCTGGCAGGCGTATGTGAACGGGAAGAAGGAGAAGGTCCTGAGGGTCAACGGATTGGTAAGGGGCGTTCCGGTAAGAGAAGGCGGCAGCGAGGTGGTATTTAAATATAGGCCCGCAAGCTTCATGGCTGGCACAGCGGCCTTTGCCGCTGCCTTCGGCTTCTGCGTATTCGCCCTTGTTACAGGCCGGAAGAGAAAAACGGATAATACGTCGAAGTAAAATTCATCTGTTAAAAGAAAGAGGCCGGCAGGATTTGCCGGCCTCTTTCTTTTTTTCATGCCTGCTCTCTATTTTTCAGCAGCTACCCCGTTAGGGCCCACGACCGAGATCACATAGGCGTTCAGATCAAGGTATTTTTTGGCGACCCTCAATACGTCATCGGCCGTTACGGCCTCGATCTTTTGTGGGAATTCCTTATAGAAGCCGTACCCAAGGCCGTAGAGCTCGTTATTGGCCATGTCAGCGGCCTGGCTTGAGACCTCCTGGAGGCCTATCTCATAGCCGCCTATGATAGACCTCTTTGCCCTGTTCAGCTCTTCTGCGGCAACCGGTTCGGTGCTTATCCTCTTCAATTCTTCCAGAATGCCATTTAATGCCTCTTCCTTTTTGTCAGGGGCTGAGGCTATGTAGGCACCTATGAGGCCGCGGTCAACGCCCTCCTTGGAGAAGGCGCTTACTGTGTAGGCCAGAGACTTCTTGTCCCGAAGCTCTATGAAGAGCCTGCCGCCCTGTCCGGAGAGGACTTCCGTCATGACCCTTAAAGGATAGCTGTCCTCATTACCTATCCTCGTGCCGAGGAAGGCTATGCCCATATGGGTCTGCTCCTTCTCCTTTACGGCACCTGTCTTTTCAATTGCCGTCTTGGGCGCCTCCTCAGGGGGAAGGGTCAAAGGGGCGCCATCTTTTTTTATGCCGCCCAGCATGGCCTTCGCCTTCTCGTAAGCCTTCCCGGTCTCTATGTCGCCGACGATCGTCAGCACCATGCGCTCAGGGGCGAAGAAGTCCTGGTGGTGTTTTAAGAGGTCCTCTCTCGTAAGGGAATTTATCGACTCCTTCGTGCCGATCGCCGGCATGCCGTATGGGTGCCTCTCATAGAGCTTCCTGTAAAGGAGCTTGAATGTGTAAGAGGGCAGGTTGTCTTCCTGCCGCTGTATCGCGGCGAGGGTGTCTGTCCGGAGCTTGGCTATTTCGCTCTCCGGGAAGGTCGGGTTTGCCAGCACGTCAGAGAGCATGGCTATCCCCCTGTCGAAGAAGGTCGAGAGGAACTTTCCTGATACGCCTGTAGAGTTCCATCCGGAGAAGCCGCTTACGCCCCCGGCTATCTCTTCCATCTCCCTTGAAAGCTCTTCACGCGTCCTCTTGACCGTCCCTCTTGTGAGCATGCTCGCGGTAAAGCCGCCTATGCCGTTCTTGCCGGCATCTTCAAACCTGAGCCCGCCTGGGAAGGCCGCATAGAAGGCGACCGTCGGGTTGGCGTGTACCTCCTTGATGATGAGCGTTATGCCGTTATCGAACTTGAATTTTGTCGTCCGCTCGGCCTTTTGCGCCTCAGCCGACTCGGCCTTCTTCTCCGCCGAGGCCCTGACAGCGGCCGATACCAGCTCTCGCGTAACGGCGCCTTCACTCGCTTTCGGAAGAAGTACAGAGACCGTCAGGTTATTGGGACGGAAGTATCTCTCGACCATCCTTTTTACGTCCTCGGCTGTAACCTTCCTTATGCCCTCGATGTACTTCTTCTCGTAATCGAAGTCCCCGAGGTTCGCCTCGAAGTAGCCGAGCTTCCCGGCCAGCCCGTCCATGGTCTCCCTCGAATAGACGAAGTCGCTTTCGAGGTTGAACTTGGCCCTGTGAAGCTCCTGGTAGTCAGGCCCCTCAAGCCCGAGCCTTGCCACCACGTCAAGCGACCCGGTTATGGCCTTTTCGACGTTGCCTGGCGAGAGCACCGCCGTTATGAAAAAGATGCCGGGGTTCTTAAGCGACATGGCATAGCCGGAGATGCTGTCGACGAGTTCGTCCTCAAGCTTGAGTTTCTTGTAGAGCCTTGAGGTCTCGCCGCCTGAAAGTATCATCTGGAGGACGTCTATGGCGTAAGTGTCCTCGTCCCTGGCTGAAGGTATGTGAAAGCCCATGCCAAGCTGGGCGTCCTGGACCTGCATGGCGAACTGAGCGCTCTTGAGCTCTTTCTGCCGCGGCTCCGCGGGCCTCGTACGTTCAGGCAAGGGCTTTTTCCTGAACGACTTGAACGACTCTTTTACGGCCTTGAGGGCGTCATCGTGGTCCACGTCCCCGACTATCACCAGCACCATGTTGTTGGGGACATACCATGTTTTGAAGAAGCCGATCATATCTTTGCGCGTGAAGCCCTTTACCGTGTCAACGTACCCGATGACGGGCCTTCCGTATGGGTGGACCTGGTACGAGTTCCTGAGGACTGATTTGAAGAGCTTCCTCCCCGGGTTGTCCTCGTTCATCCTTATCTCTTCGAGGACGACCTCAAGCTCTTTCTTTAATTCTTGAGGGTCGAGGGATGAATGCTGCACGGCGTCGCTTATGACGTCAAGCCCTGTTGAGAAGTAGCGGCTCGGCACGGTCAGGTGGAAGACAGTGTTGTCGAATGTCGTGTAGGCGTTGATATCACCGCCGACCGACTCTATCATGCTCGCTATCTGGCCGACCTGTTTGGTCTCTGTCCCCTTGAAGAGCATGTGCTCGAATACGTGCGAGATGCCGGCCAGTTTTTCTGGCTCATCCGCCCCACCAACCTTGACCCACATCTGGACCGATACGACCGGGGCCGAACGTTCTTCTTCAATTATCACCGTGAGCCCGTTGTCGAGCGTCGTCTTGTATACCTTGGCAGGCTCTGCAAAGGCGGCTCCGGCGAAGAGCAGGCATATGAACGATATTACGGCTACCGTTATTCTGTTGCGGACCATCAAATGCCTCCTTGGAAAGGTTCTGACCAAAGGGAAAGCATAAAACAAAATAGCCGTTTTTGCAACCGGCAAATGGTAAAAAGCTTTAAAAGTCGAATAGTTCCCTTGCTTGACACCCCTTAAAATAACCGATAGCCTTTATGTATGGATAACATCAAGATGGCAGGGAAAAGGGCGCTTCTCATAGCTGATTTGCAAAACGACTTCTGTCCTTCAGGTGCGCTTGCTGTATCTGAAGGCGATAAGATAGTGCCTGTGGTAAACGAGTATATCTCGCTTTTTCGCTCGGCTGGCCTTCCCGTATACCTCACACGCGACTGGCATCCGCCGGTTACGGTACACTTCAAGAAATATGGCGGGGTCTGGCCGCCTCATTGCGTTCAGGGCACAAAGGGAGCGGAGTTTCACCCGGACCTTGACGTTACCGGGTACAATGCCATCATAACAAAGGGCGACAATCCGGATGAGGACAGCTATTCCGCCTTTTCCGGCCATGATGACAGTGGAAGACGGCTCCTAGACGCGCTCAGGCGCGAAAATGTCACTGAGCTATATGTCGGAGGGCTTGCTACAGATTATTGCGTGAAGCAGAGCGCCCTTGACGGACTGGAAGAAGGGTTTAAGGTAACGGTTCTTCTTGATGCTGTAAAGGGTGTGGACCTTACGCCGGGCGACTCTGCCAGGGCTATAGATGAGGTAAAGAGAAAGGGTGGCAAAACGGCGACCATAGACACTATAGAGTTGCCGGAAAAAGAATCAGCCGGTGAGGAGAGCTCTGCAAGGAGAAAAAAGAAGGCTGGATAAGCCGCCTGATGGATCGTCAGATGCGTAACTATCCCCCTCGAAAGAGGGGGATAGTTTTTTTATCGATGGCCGTGAGCGGCGTGGTGCCTGCGAGAGTACGCCCATCCGGTAAAGAAGCCGGCCGCTAAAAACCAGAGGAGCCTTCTTTTGAAGCCTATCGGTATGTATCTGGTCTTTCTATCGGTCACCTCTATCACTCCAACTGGTCTTACCATGACACCGCCCCCTCCGCCTTCTTCAACCCCGGCCTTCTTGTGTCCTTTTTCGCCGCTTTTTTCTGTCCCGTTGCCGCCCCCGAAACCGTAAGCTATCTTCGCTACCGGTATTATCGTCTTCCTTGATGTCCTCACGGGGTCTCCATAGGCTGTCTTTGCCGTAGCGCTCGACTTTATCGTCCCGGAGATATCCTTCAAAAGGTCCTTGGTGCGCGCAAGCTTGAATAGCATGGCCTTCCTCCTTTCCTTGCGAGAGTGCGGATTGGGTCCTGTTTAAAGTATGCCAGAAAAGGGGAGGAAAGAAGAATGGGACACTAAAACACCGGCGCGTTAACGCCCGGGTCTTCGCTGTTTTTTAAATTTTTTAAGGTCAAGAGGTCTGGTTATCTGAGCAGGGTCGAGAAGTCTATTCCATTCGGCCTCTGTCAAAATACCCCTGCCTGTGACTATCTCCTTGATGGTCTTGCCTGTGCGGAGCGATTCCTTCGCGACCTCGGCGGCCTTCTCGTAGCCTATGAAGCTATTCAATACGGTAGCGAGCCCCTCTGAGCTCTCGAAGTTCCGTTCGCACCTTGTCGCGTCTGCCCTTATCCCTGTTACGCATCTGTCGGTAAAGGCAGTGACCGCGTTCGTGAGTATCTCTATCGAATGGAGGAGATTATAGTTTATTACCGGGAGCATGACGTTAAGCTCAAGCTGCCCCGCCTGCGCGGCAAGGGCTACGGTGGCGTCGGCCCCGATCACCTGAAAAGAGACCATGTCAAGCATCTCTGCCATAACCGGGTTCACCTTGCCCGGCATTATGGATGAGCCGGGCTGGACAGGAGGAAGGGATATCTCGGCCAAACCGGTCATTGGGCCTGAAGATAGCAGGCGTATGTCATTGGCTATCCTTATCAGGTCGAGGGCTGCGTCCCTCAACGCCCCTGAAAAGGATGAGAAGTCTGTAGAGCTGTTTAAAGCCTCGAAAGGGTCTTCGGGGCGTCTGAGGTCTTTTATGCCGCTCGCTTTTTTAAGGGCCTCAAGGGCCTTTTCCCGATAAAGAGGGTGCGTGTTGATGCCGGTCCCAATGGCGGTAGAGCCGAGGCTGGTCCTCTTTAGCCCTTCGCTTGCCCTCTTTATCCGGTCTGTTGAGCTACCTACAGCCGCGGCCCATGAGCCGAACTCCTGCCCCAGCGTCATCGGAACGGCGTCCTGCAGGTGCGTCCGCCCTGATTTTATTACGCTTGAGAACTCCCTGGACTTTGCCTTGAGCGCTGAGGCAAGCCCTTTCAAGGCCGAAATCAGCCCAACCGATGATGAGAGGGCGGCTATCCGCAGGGCGGTCGGCATGGTGTCGTTGGTCGACTGGCTCATGTTCACGTGGTCGTTGGGGTGGACGACGCTGTAGCTGCCCTTGCGCCCGCCAAGAAGCTCTATAGCCCTGTTGGCTATGACCTCGTTGGCGTTCATGTTATGAGAGGTGCCGGCACCGGCCTGGAAGACGTCGACGATGAACTGGTCGTGGAGAGAGCCGTCGATTATCTCGCTAGCGGCCCTTGCTATCGCGCTGCCCCGTTTTTTGTCGAGTAGGCCGAGGCTTGCATTGGCGTTGCAGGCCGCGAGCTTAACCATGGCGGTCGCTTTTATAAAGGCGGGCTTTGCGGTAAGAGCGCTTACCCGGAAGTTTTCAAAGGCGCGGAGCGTCTGAATGCCGTAGTAGGCGGCGGCAGGGACTTCTTTTTCGCCAAGGGAGTCCCTCTCAAGCCTGAAGCCTTTGTGAACGGGCATCTCGAATTCCCCCCTGATCTTAGCTCTTGATTATCTTCTTGTCAGGCGCCAACGGCTGGGTAACATCTATATGGCCGGCGATGGTATCCCTTTTCTGCCCCTCTACAAGGACCTGGACGTCCTTTATCTCCGGGAAGTTGAGCGACAGTGTGTTGACTATCGAGTAGATGGTGAGTATCTCGGCGGAAGAGCCGCCGGGGTGGTTCTGTATGACTTCCTTGCTTAAGTCTACCGTCGCGGTCTGTCCTTCCACCGTGACCGATAAAAGCCTGGTGCCGTCTGGCAACGTATTGCCGAGCGAGGTGTTCTCAGGCCCTTCCAATAGCTCCTCTATCGCGGCCCTGGCCTCAACTGAAAGAGCCCCTTTATCTATGCTCCTCTTTTCAGGCTTGAGGTAAAGCCCTTCGTTGTCGCTGAAATAGATGGCTACGATCTTTGTCTCTTTGGGAGTGGGCCTTCCGGCAAGCCAGACGAGTATTATTATCCCGATGATGACTGTAGCGGCGGCTATGGCTAATATCGTCCATATCCCTTTTTTGCTTTTTTTCCTTTTAGCCATTCTTCAGCTTTCGGTAAGAACAGCAAGCTCCGCTTCGTCGAGCTTGTCGCCGAAAAACCTCCTTCCGACTGTCATGAAACGCTCCGGAGAGTCTGTTACGAAAAATTTGTGTGAAGCTGAGCCTTTGCCGCCGTTCAGGAGCCCGGCGGCCTCAAGGGTCTTTTTTACCTCGGCGGCGGCCGAAGCGGCCGAGTCGATGAGGGTAACGGATGAGCCCATGACAGAGGCGATAGTCCTCTTGAGGAGCGGGTAATGGGTGCACCCGAGGACAAGGGTGTCAATGCCGGACTCCTTGAGCCCGGCAAGGTAACGGCCCGCGACCATCAATGTCACCTCGTCGTCAGCCCAGCCCTCTTCAACGAGCGGCACGAAAAGGGGGCAGGCCTTTACAAAGGTAGAAACCCCCGGGCTTGCCGCCTTTATCGCCGTGCAATAGGCGCTGCTCTTTATAGTCCCTTCAGTGCCTATTACGCCGATCCTCCCGGCGCGTGTGGCGGCAACAGCCGCGGCAGCCCCAGGCTCGATGACGCCGATAACGGGTATTTGAAGCTCGCGCGCCAGCCTGGGCACGGCAAAGGCCGATGCCGTATTGCAGGCGGCAACGAGCATCTTTATGCCGCGCTTCATGAGGAAGGCGGCTATCTCGAACGAGTAGCGTTCTATGGTCTCGGCAGACTTGCTGCCGTATGGGACCCTCGCCGTGTCCCCGAGATATATAGTGCTTTCGGCAGGCAGGAGCCCCGTTATCTCTTTAAGGACTGTGAGCCCGCCGATCCCGGAGTCAAATACCCCTATTGGTTTGTTGTTCATCTACGCCTGCGACCTTCCTATCGTCATGTTAAGTTTAGGTAAAGCGCGCCCCTCTGTCAATTCCTATTTGGGCTCTTTGGACGTTCCACTAAAAAACGTTGTATATTATATAATATGCGGTGACATTTTAAAAGAAAGCGGGGAGGGGGCTTTTTTGGAGAATAGCGAGATAGCGAAGGTCTTCTACGAGATAGCGGACCTCCTTGATATAAAGGGCGCCGACCTCTTCAGGATACGCTCGTACAGGAACGCAGGGTTGGCCGTAGAAGGGCTTCCGGAGGGGCTTAAGACCTTATTCGCCGAAAATGGCGAGGAAGGGCTAAAGGGCATCCCCGGCATAGGCGAGAGCACGCGCTCAAAGATAATCGAGCTTCTTGTCACCGGCAAGTGCAAGCACCATCAGGAGCTTCTCGTCGAGCTGCCCCCAGGGATGCTCGACATGATAAAGGTATCAGGGGTAGGGCCGAAGAAGGCGGCGTTACTTTATAAAGAGCTTGGGATAAAGACGATCGAGGAGCTTCAGAAGGCGGCTGAAGGAGAGCGGATACGGGACCTGCCCGGCTTTGGCAAGGTCTCTGAGGGGAAGATACTCAAGGGCATAAAGGACCTTAAGGCGCGCTCCGCGAAGTTCAAACTCTCTACCGTAGTGCCCTACGCCGAGACCTTTACGCGATATATGAAGGAGCTGACGGGGATAATCGACATAGCTCCTTCAGGGAGCTTCCGGAGATGGAAGGAGACCGTAGGCGACCTCGACATACTCACCACCTGCAAAGACCCAAAGGCGGTAATGGACCATTTCGTCAAGCACCCGGAGGTGAGGGAGGTGCTTTCAAAGGGCGATACGAAGTCGACAGTTGTGCTTGCCTCAGGGTTGCAGGTCGATATCAGGGTGCTTGACAAGAGGTCTTTTGGGGCGGCCCTGCAGTATTTTACCGGCTCAAAGGCCCATAACGTCGCCTTAAGGGACAGGGCCAAGAGGATGGGGCTTAAGATCAGCGAGTACGGGGTCTTTAAGGAAAGGGGAGAGGTCTGGGTAGCTGGTAAGGACGAGGAGGAGGTCTATAAGGCTGTAGGGCTCCCCTGGATACCGCCGGAGCTGCGTGAGAACAGGGGAGAGATAGAGGCGGCGGAGCATGGGTGGATGCCTATGCAGCTTAAGTCAACGGACATAAAAGGCGACCTCCACGTCCATACGAAGGAGAGCGACGGCAAATACACGCTTGAAGAGATGGCGGAAGCGGCCATGAAGATGGGCTACGAGTACATGGCTGTAACAGACCATTCAAAGGCGGTAGGCATAGCGAGGGGCCTTGACGAGGCGCGCCTGAACGCGCAGATAAGGGCGGTAGATGAGTTCAACGACAGGCTTAAAAGGCAGAGGAAGAAGTTCATGGTATTGAAGGGGACCGAGGTAGATATAAGGGCCGACGGGACGCTCGACCACCCGGAAAGCGTTTTAAAGAAGCTCGACTGCGTGGTAGCCTCCGTCCATTCGAGCTTTGGCATGGGCCTTGATGAGATGACGGCGAGGGTCATAAAGGCTATACGCACCGGCCTTGTCAATATACTCGGCCACCCGACCGGCAGGCTCATAGGCGAGAGAGAGCCATATCAGCTGGACATGGAAAAGGTCATGGACGAGGCTAAAAAACATGATGTCTCGCTTGAGCTTAACGCTTACCCGGACAGGCTTGACCTGAACGACGTCCACTGCCTTCTCGCGAAGCAGAAAGGGGTGATGGTCGCGATATCTACCGACGCGCACTCGATACACCACCTCGACAATATCAATTACGGCGTCCATACCGCGCGCAGAGGCTGGCTTGAGAAGAAGGACGTATTGAACACGAAGAGCTTGAAGGAGCTTTTGAAGGTGCTGAAGAGGGAAGGATAGGGATAGTCAAAGGCTTTTGCGCGTTATGACCACTCTTTGTTTAAATACAATTTTCAGGAATAAAAAACCGGGCCGGTCTTTTGACCGGCCCGGTTTTACTGACTCAACGCCTGACTTGTCAGGCCTTTGCCTTCCTCTGGCCTGCCTCAAGCGGTTCGACCTTGACCTTCATTATCCTGTTCTGCTCTACATCCACGATGGTGAGCCTCATGTCCCTGTGTACTACGAACTCGCCGCCCCTCGGTATGCGCTGGAGCTTGGCGAGCATGAACCCGGCAAGGGTGTTGTACTCTTCGGCCTCTTCCTCTATCTCGATGCCGAGGTTGGAGAGGTCGCCGAGTGAGGCCGATGCGTCGATTATCATGGTGCCGTCCCTCAAGCGCTCTACGGGGCCGCCGGCCCCTACGTCGTACTCGTCCTCTATCTCTCCGACTATCTCTTCGAGGATGTCCTCAATGGTCACGAGGCCGTCGAGGTCGCCGTGTTCGTCGACGACTACCGCCATGTGGAGCTTGCGTCTTTGAAGCTCGCGGAGGAGCTTGCTTATCATTATGGAGTTGGGGACGAAGTATGGCGTCCTCAGGATGCTTTTGATCTCTATGGCGCGCCCCTTCTCAAGGGCGCTGAAGACGTCCTTGTTGAAGAGTATTCCGACTATCCTGTCGGTGCTGTCCCGGAAGACAGGGTACCTTGAGAAGCCCGCCTCCGAGATGAACTTCAACATCTCGTCATGTGGCGTATCTATCTCTATGGCGCTTATCTTGTGCTTGGGGACCATTACCTCTTTGACGGTCTTGTCCGCGAACTCGAATATCCCGTGAAGGAGCTGGGCCTCTGTCTCCTCGAATATGCCGGTGGCGCGCCCTTCCCTGATGAAGTATTTTATCTCCTCCTCGGAGATGAATACCTGCTTGGCCGTGTCCTTGATGCCGAGGACCTTCATCACGGCAGAAGTGGACCTGGTAAGGAATTTGACGAAGATATCGGTAAGGGTGGATATGTAGTTCACCGGCCTTGCCGAGAAGCAGGCTATCCTTTCGGCGTACCTCAAGGCCAGGTGCTTTGGCACAAGCTCGCCTATTACAAGGCTTACATATGAGATGATCGCTACGATCGCGCCGAGGGCGAGGAGGTCCGCCAACTGTTCCGGGATATACGGGATCGAGTGCAGGAGGGGCTTTATATGCTCTGACGCAATGACGCCGCCAAGGACAGAGGCGCAGGTGCTTACTACAGTCACGCCGACCTGGACGGTTGCGAGGAACCTGTCCGGGTTTTCCTTCATCTGGCTCACGATGGAGGCCGAAAGGTTGCCGTCCTTCGCGAGTTTTTCGATTATGCTCCTTTTTGCCGATATTATGGCGATCTCGGCGCTTGAGAAGAAACCGTTGATAATGATGAGTATGAGTATTATTAAAGCCTCGAACACAAGGCCTTCTGCCGACACAAAACCCCCTGATTAGTTGTTGAAAAAGCTTTTCCAGCAGACTTTAGTATTGCCTGTCTGCGCTTATTTTATGAATATTTGATTATATCACAACGGGACTTCAAGGCGCAAAAATAAGGGGCTTGGGGACAAGACCAAGGCCCCTTCAGGGCGCCTCAGAACTTCCTTTTTACCTTGAAGGCTTCCATCCCCGGGAATACCGCCGTAGTGCCGAGCTCCTCTTCGATCCTCAGAAGCTGGTTGTACTTGGCGATCCTGTCTGTCCTTGAGGCCGAGCCGGTCTTTATCTGCCCGGCGTTTGTAGCTACGCTTATATCGGCGATGGTCGCATCCTCCGTCTCGCCGCTCCGGTGGGAGATGACCGCCGTATACCCGGCCCTCATCGCCATATCTACCGCTTCGAGCGTCTCGGTAAGGGTGCCTATCTGGTTCACCTTTACGAGGATGGAGTTGGCGACACCCTGGTCGATGCCGCGGCTCAGGCGGACTACGTTTGTGACAAAGAGGTCGTCACCGACGAGCTGCACCTTCGAGCCGAGATGCTTTGTAAGGAGAGCCCAGCCTTTCCAGTCGTCCTCTGCCAATCCGTCCTCTATTGATATTATGGGGAAGTCTTTCACGAGCCCTTCGAGGTACTCTACCATCTCGTCTGTGGAAAGCTCCTGCCCCTCAAGGGTATAGCCGCCCCCCTTGGAGAGCTCGCTTGAGGCGCAGTCCAGGGCGAGCGCTATTTCCTTGCCGGCCTTGTATCCGGCCGACTCAATGGCTTGAAGGATGACTTCGACCGCCTCCCGGCTGCTCTTAAGCTCCGGGGCGAAGCCGCCCTCGTCGCCAACGGCTGTGGAAAGGCCCTTTTTCTTGAGTATGCCCTTGAGGCTGTGGAATACCTCTACGCCGGCCCGGAGCGCTTCGCTGAAAGAGGTGAAGCCGGCTGGAACGATCATGAACTCCTGTATGTCGAGGTTGTTGTTGGCGTGCGCGCCGCCGTTGATGATGTTCATCATGGGGACCGGAAGCACCTTCGCGTTGGCCCCGCCTATGTACCTGTAAAGTGGCAGCATCGAAGCCGCGGCGGCCGCCTTGGCTATTGCCATTGAAACGCCCAGTATGGCGTTGGCCCCGAGCCTTTTCTTGTTATCGGTGCCGTCGAGGGCTATCATAGTCTTGTCGATGAGTACCTGGTCGGCTGCGTCAAGGCCGAGTATCTCCTTGGATATCTTCTCGTTTACGTTCTTTACGGCCTTAAGGACGCCCTTGCCCAGGTACCTTTTCTTGTCCCCGTCCCGGAGCTCTATGGCCTCGAACTTGCCGGTGGAGGCCCCTGACGGGACCGCGGCCCGTCCCTTGTACCCGCCGTCGACGGTTACCTCTACCTCTACGGTGGGGTTCCCGCGGGAATCGAGTATCTCCCTGGCGATTACGTCAACTATATTGGTCATGCACCCTCCTGAATAAGGTCCGTTTTGCCGCTAATTATACTTTTAGTTTGAAAAAAAGCAAGGTAAAATAGAACGAAGAATGGGCCTTACTCTCGTTTAACTATCTCCTTGCGCCACAGGCTTTGTAGGGATAATATGTGTTTTGCGGTTTAGGTTTAAATTTTACTGAAATTCCCGGTTTGTTAAGGACTTCTTTACCATGACGACCATTTCCATTTTGAGCCTTTTCGGCGGCATAGCGTTGATCCTTTTCGGGATGAGGCTTGCCGGAGAGGGTCTGCAGAGGGCGGCAGGCGCGAAGCTTCGCGGCTTTCTCCTTAAGGCTACGGATAACCGCCTGAAGGGGGTAGGAGTTGGGGCGGCGATAACGGCCCTCCTGCAGAGTTCGAGCGCGACGACCGTCATGCTCGTCGGCTTTGTCGGCTCCGGCCTCATGACCCTGGGGCAGACCATGGGCGTCATCCTCGGGGCCGACATAGGGACCACCATAACCGTCCAGGTCATCGCCTTCAAGGTCTATGACTATGCCCTCGGCCTTGTCGCCCTCGGTGTTGCGGCTACCTACCTGGGCCGCGGCCGGTGGAAGGACTTCGGCCAGGCGATGCTCGGCTTCGGCTTCGTCTTTTTAGCCCTGAAGATACTGATAGACACCTTTGAGCCTGTATCCGTGAACCCCCTGATGAAGGAGTTTTTGCTGGGACTCAGCAAAGACCCCTTTGCCGGGATCATCATCTCGGCCCTTCTTACAGCGCTTTTCCAGAGCAGCGCCGCGACCCTCGGCATAGCCCTCACGATGTCGCACTCCGGGCTGCTGAGCCTTGAAGCTGCCGTCCCCATCGTGCTCGGCGCGAATATCGGCACCACCGTAAGCGCTGTAATATCCACCATAGGGGCATCTGTAGAGGCCAAGAGGGTCGCCCTGGCGCATACCCTTTTCAAGGTGCTCGGCGTTATCATCGTCATACCGTTCCTCGGTTATTTCACTTCTCTTGTCGGTCTGTCTACTCCCGACGCTGCCAGGCAGGTCGCCAACGCCCATACCTTTTTCAACATAGGCATAGCTGTCCTCTTCCTGCCGTTCACGGGCCCCTTTACGAGGCTTGTAGGCCTCCTTCTCCCTGAAGCAAAGGGGCCTGAGAAGTTCGGGCCCAAGTACCTCGACCCGATCGTCTTAAGCTCTCCTACACTGGCCCTCGTACAGGCATCGAGGGAATCGTTAAGGGCCGCGGACATAGTCCAGGAGATGCTCGACAGGTCTATAAAGGTCTTCGAGACTAATGACCTGGACCTCCTGGAGGAGGTCCAGGAGCGCGACGACGACGTGGACCTCTTAGACAGGGAGGTGAAGCTGTTCCTGACCAGGCTTTCAAGGGAGAGCCTTTCCGGGGAGCAGGCAAAGAGGGAGCTTGAGATAATGCTCTTCTCGGACAATATCGAGAACATAGGCGACGTCATAGACAAGAACCTGATGGACCTCGCGCGCAAAAAAATAAAGGGCGGGCTCTCTTTTTCAGCCGAAGGCATGAAGGAGATAATGGAGCTTCACAGGAAGGTCGTGGAGAACTTCGAGATGGGGGTAGCGGCCTTTGCCGGGAGCGACCTTGAATTGGCACGCAGGCTCGTTGCCCACAAGCAGAGGCTCTCAGAGCTTGAGCGCGACTTGAGGCAAAACCACATAAGCAGGCTTCACAAGGGCTTCAAAGAATCGATCGACACCAGCGCCATCCACCTGGACGTCCTCACGAACCTCAAGAGGATAAACTCCTATATAACAAACGTCGCCTACCCCATACTTGAGCGTGAGAAGGGCTGACCTGCCTTTGTTGCAATCCGCCTGGTTAAGGCTATAATCCAAAGAGAATCGTCCGTTCCCTTCCAGGGGGCAGAGATGCTCTTCGGGTTGCTTGTCTACTCCATCCTTCTAACGGGGGCCGACCCCATAGAGAACGCCCTTGAGAGCTTCAGGCGACTCGACACCTACAGCGTTACCCTGAAGGCCACAACGGACAGGACGGAAATAATCCGTTATCACTACAAAAAGCCGGGTTTTATCAGGATGGAATTCGAGGAGCCGCACAAAGGGGCCATCCTTGTCTACGACCCCCTCAAGAAAGAGGTCGTCCTCAGGCCTTTCGGTTTTTTAAAGTCGTTCAAGATGCGCCTTGACCCTGAGAGCCGGATCATAAAAAGCTCGCGCGGACATACCGTAGATGAGTCGGACATTGGCGCGCTGCTTGAGGCCGCTCAAAAGCTCAGGGGCCACGGCGGCATGGAAATCGCCGGTGATGAGATGCTTGGGCAGAGGCGCTCAATCGTAGTAGAGGTGACAGGAGAGGGTGGCTACGAGGTGGACGGCATAAACAGATACCGCCTCTGGCTGGGAGCCGATGATTATCTGCCGCTTAAGGCAGAGGCCTATGACAGGGATGGGGGCCTTGAGGAGCGCGTTGTGATGGAAGACTTGACTACCGGCCCGGAGTTCCCTTCGGGCTTCTTTTCATTGGATTAGCCCATGAGCAGATATTCCATATCAAAGAAACTGAATGAGGCGTTCGAGCCGGCGGTCGTGAAGGCGAGGGCGGCCCTTGAAAGCGGCGGCTTCTATGTCACAAGCGAGCTGGATATGTCCGGCGACTTGAGGCGAAGCCTTGAGAAGGACTTCAGGGGTTATCGGATATTATCCGCTAACAACGCGGAGCTGGCCTATAAGGCCCTGGTGGTAGAGACCGAGATAGGCCTGCTGCTCCCTTGCCATGTGATAGTATACGAGAACGACGAAGGCGGCTCTACGGTAGCCTCGATAGACCCCTCGGTAGAGATGTCCATCATAGAGAACCCGGCCCTCGCCATAGTAGCGAAGGAGATGAGGGAGAGGCTGGAGAGGATCATAAGCGGTATCAGCTGAGTCTGCCTTTAACAACCGTCCGTCTGAAGTTTGGTCTTTTCCCGCCTGTCCGCCTCCCGGTTACGCTATAATCTAATAGAGGACTTTATGAGAAGATACGATGTGCTTGTGGTCGGCTCAGGCCCAGGCGGGCAGAAGGCCGCCCTTCAGGCGGCAAAGCTCGGCAAGAAGGTGGTCATAGTCGAGAAGAGCCCCTTTCTTGGAGGGGCCGGCATACACACGGGCACCCTGCCGAGCAAAACGCTCCGTGAGACCGCGCTGGTCTTCGCAGGGTTCAAGCAGAGGGCTATATTCGGCCTTCAGCTCATATTGAACAGGGATATTACGCTTAGCGAGCTGCTTCACCGCAAATCAGAGGTCATACGCCATCAGATGGAGGTGATCATAGACCAGTTCAGCCGGAACCGGGTGGAAATAGCCTACGGCGCGGCCTCTTTCCTGGATGAACACACGATGCTTTTGCAAAGCGGCGTGAATAACCCGGAAGAGTTCTACGCCGATTTCATTGTGCTCGCCCCCGGCTCAAGGCCCTCGCGCCCCGATGACGTGCCTTTCGATTCAGGCCATATATACGACAGCGACACCATACTCGAACTCGACAGGATCCCTTCCACCATGACCGTCGTGGGTGGAGGCGTCATCGGCTGCGAGTACGCCTGCATATTCGCGGCCCTCGGGGTTCAGGTGTGCCTGGTGGAGAAGAAGGCGAGGCTCCTTAACTTCGCAGACGAGGAGATCGTCACCAACCTCATGTACTGGATGAGGCACTCCGGGGTCACCATGAGGCTCAATGAGGAGGTCACGAATATTTCGGTTGACGCGGGCGGCAGGGTCTTGACGCGGCTTAAAAGCGGCAAGATAGCCGTATCTGAGAAGCTTCTTTATACCATGGGGCGCATGGGAAACTCGGATACCCTGGACCTCGGGGCCGTAGGCTTGAAGGCGGACGCAAGGGGGCTTGTCTCCGTGAATGACAACTTCCAGACCGCCATACCGCATGTCTACGCCATCGGCGACGTCATCGGCTTCCCGTCCCTTGCCTCGACCTCGATGGAGCAGGGCAGGCGCGCGGTATGCCACGCCTTCCAGAAGGAAGGCATCACATGCGAGCTTCCGGGGCTACTCCCTTACGGCATCTATACCATCCCGGAGATATCGATGGTGGGGGAGACGGAGGAGAGCCTTACGCTCAAGGGCATTCCTTATGAGGTCGGCTGCGCCTACTTCCACGAGGTGGCGCGCGGCCAGATAATAGGGGACATCCACGGCATGCTCAAGCTCATATTCGACAGAAATACGAGGCGCCTCCTGGGAGTCCATATAGTCGGCGAGAAGGCGAGCGAACTGATCCACATCGGGCAGGCTGTCATGAGCTACGGCGGGCCTGTCGATTATTTCAAGGATGCCGTCTTCAATTACCCGACCCTGTCAGATGCCTATAAAGACGCCGCCCTGAACGGCCTCAACAAGCTCTGAGGCGCGGCTGCCTTGACATATACAGCCCTGCAGACAATACTTAGGTAAAAGTACAGGACCTCCAAAACTTGCGGGGTTCAGGATGAGGCTTGTGAATACCGCGGAAACACTTGTCTATATACCTTCAGGCAAGGTAAGGCTCGAAGGTGCGCTCGCTATTCCCCAGGGAGCGCAAGGGATAGCGCTATTCGCGCATGGCAGCGGGAGTTCCCGCCACAGCCCGAGGAACAACTTCGTGGCGCAGGTGCTCCGCAAGGCTGGCCTTGGGACCCTTTTGATGGACCTCCTCACCAGGGACGAGGACATGGACTACGAGACGAGGTTCGATATAGGGCTCCTCTCTGAAAGGCTTGACGCGGCAACCTCATGGCTTGCCGATGAGGACTCGACAAAGGGCTTGAGAATAGGCTACTTTGGCGCCTCTACCGGCGCGGCCGCCGCCCTTAAGTCGGCTGCTTCCGCGGGAGAGCTTATAGGGGCGGTAGTGTCAAGGGGAGGGCGTCCGGACCTCGCTATGGGGGCTCTTGCCGGGGTTAAATCGCCGACGCTTCTAATAATTGGCGGCAAGGACGACCTTGTGATAGACCTTAACAGGCTGGCTTACGAGAAGTTAAAGGTGGACAAGGAGATGGTCATAGTCCCTGGGGCGACGCACCTGTTCGAGGAGCCCGGGGCGCTTGAAGAGGTCGCCAACCTCGCCGCGAGGTGGTTCCAGAAATACCTCAAGCCCCAGCGTAAGTGATCCAGGACTCAAGATCACCTTCAGTATAGACCCTTCACAAAATCCCCGTATCCGTTATAGATGATCGTAGGCCGCCTTTCGTTGGTGCCGATTATCTCTTCTGTCTCCTGCGACCACCTCGGGTGAGGGACATTCGGGTTTACGTTGGCGGGGAAGTCATACTCATGCGGGATGGCGGTATTCCAGAAGGTAGCCGGCCTTGTCGCGGTGAACTCTATCCTCACGATCGACTTTATGCTCTTGTAGCCGTACTTCCATGGCACTATGAGACGGATGGGCGCGCCGTGCTGCCTTGGAAGCTCGTGCCCGTAGATGCCTGTTACGAGCATGGCAAGCTCGTTTGTGGCCTCCTCCATCGTAAGCCCCTCTTCATAGGGCCATGGCTGCCAGAACTTTACCCGCTGCCCCGAAGCCCACTCGGGCCTCATGAAGGTTTGCATCTTTACGTACTTGGCCGTTGAGAGCGGGTTCATTCTTTTGATGAAATCCTTCATCGGAAAGCCGGTCCATGGCACAGCCATCGCCCATGCCTCTACACAGCGGAGCCTGTAAAGCCTCTCCTCAAGCGTCATCATTCGCACTATCTCGTCAACGTCATAGACCCTGGGCTTTTCTACAAGCCCCGCTACCTCGACGGTCCATGGCCTTACCTCCATCCTGTCCACGTGCTTCCAGACGCTCTTGCCTGATGAGAACTCATAGAAGTTATTGTACCGGCCAGCGATAAGCTCCTCCGTAAGCGGCCTGTCGAGTATGTATTTTTTATTCCTTAGCGCGGGATAGAGGTTCGATGTTGGCGTGGACGGTACCTTTATGACCCCTTCTTTTTCCTTATCCTCGAAGATGCCGAATATGCTGGAGCCGAAGCCGGATAGAAAAAAGCCTCCGGCAGCCGTATAGTTCCCCATCTCCCTCAAGAACCGTCTTCTACCCATGTATACGCTTTCTGGGGTCGCTTGAGCCTCTGGTATCTCCCATGGTCTTTTCTTTTTGATGAACATATTCAGATTATACCCCTGTTTTTAAGGCAAGTTGCGGGATGGCGTTTTTCCAAGTACACTCGTAAAAAAAAGGAAAAACCATGACATCACGCCTGCTATTCCTGGTCATTTCAGCGCTCTTCTTTTTTTCCGGCCTTGCCCGGGCCCAGGATCTTAATGATGTAACGCTCGTTGTGCCGGAGAAATACAGGCAGGGGGTCTTTGGCGATAAGCTGGCGCTGAAGGCGATGCCGGGGCTCAAGGTATCGGTCTTCTACGCAGGCTCTCCCGGGGCGAGGTTTATGGCCGCTGACAAGAGCGGCACAATATACTTGAGCGTGCCGGAGGATGGTGTTGTCCTCGCGCTGCCGGACAGGGACGGCGACGGGGCGGCTGACGAGCCGGTAACCTTCGCGCGGGGCCTTAAAAGGCCTCACGGCCTCGTATTCAAGGACAGGGCGCTGATCGTAGCAGAGACAGGGAGGCTCGTTGAATTAAAGGATGAAAACGGCGACCTTAAGGCCGATTCAACAAGGGTAATAAGCCGGGACCTCCCTTCAGGCGGTGGCCACTGGACAAAGTCGATAGATATAGGGCCGGATAACGCCATCTACGTCTCAACCGGCTCAAGCTGCAACGCCTGTATTGAAAAGGACAGGAGGAGGGCAGCTGTAGTAAGGTTCAAGGATTCTGGGAAGGCCGAAATATTCGCCTCAGGGCTGAGGAACAGCGTTGGGATCGAGTTCCATCCCAAAACAGGCGAGCTATGGGGCGTCGACAACGGCAGGGACGGACTTGGCGACGACATACCGCCTGAAGAGCTTAACAGGATTGAATTGGGCGGAGACTACGGCTGGCCTTTCTGTTACGGAAAAAAGCAGCCTGACACTGATTTTGGCAGTGCTGAGCGTTGCAAGGATACAGTGCCTCCGGCTGTCGAGATGCAGGCGCACTCAGCCCCGTTAGGGGTGGCCTTCGGTTATAGCCTCAAGTTCCCCGAGAGGCTCCGTAACGTCCTTTACATAGCCTTCCACGGATCATGGAACAGGAGCGTGCCGACCGGCTATAAGGTCATTGCGATACCCTTTGGCGATGGCAAACCGTCAGGGAAACCATTTGATGTCATCACAGGATGGCTCTCAGGCGGCGAGGCCTGGGGCAGGCCGGTCGACGCGCTCGTAGGCAGGGACGGAGCGCTTTACATTTCCGATGATAAGGCTGGGGCGGTATACAGGGTGACTTATGGCGGGGATTAATGTCTCGCAATGGGATTTTCAAGCTTACGTCCTACGCTACGCTGAAAGCGCGATATCAAATGGAAGCGATGGTGGAAGCGATGGTGGAAGCGATGGTGGAAGCGATGGTGGAAGCGATGGTGGAAGCGATGGTGGAAGCGATGGTGGAAGCGATGGTGGAAGCGATGGTGGAAGCGATGGTGGAAGCGATGGTGGAAGCGATGGTGGAAGCGATGGTGGAAGCGATGGTGGAAGCGATGGTGGAAGCGATGGATATTCCTGGTCCCCCTCTTTCCTAAAGAGGGGTCAGGGGAGATTATCTTTGAATGATTTATAATCCCCCTTAGTCCCCCTTTAGAAAAGGGGGAGATTTCAGCAGGCTGCTGAAAAAGTCCATCTGCTTCGCTGGCTTCAGAAGCTCGTAGTAGTGGCGTACCTGCTGTTTAAACCATTTACTTGCTCCTCTTGAAGAACAATGCCGAAAGGGGCGGCAGCGCGATGTTAAGAGACCAGTGCCTCTTGTGAGATGGGACCTCTTCGGCGAAAACACCGCCGGCGTTACCTCTGCCGCTACCGCCGTAAACTTCAGCGTCGCTGTTTAACGCCTCCTGCCACCAGCCGCCTTCCGGGACGCCTATCCTGTAATCGGTCCTGTAGGCCGGGGTCAGGTTGCAGACGACGAGCATAGCGTCATTCGGGTCATGCCCTTTTCTTATGAAGCTTATGACGCTGTTCTCCCAGTCGTGGAAGTCTATCCACTCGTACCCTTCCGGGGAGAAGTCCAGCTCATGCAGTGATGGCTCGTTCCTGTAAAGGTTGTTCAGGTCAGATACCCACCTCTGTACGCCTGCGTGGTAAGGGTACTGCAGGACGTGCCATTCGAGGCTGTCGTCATGTGACCATTCCCTTACCTGCCCGAACTCCGATCCCATGAACAGGAGCTTCTTGCCGGGGTGGCCGAACATGTAGCCGTAGAGCGCCCGCAAATTGGCGTGCCTCTGCCATTCATCGCCAGGCATCTTCCCAATAAGCGAGCCCTTGCCGTGGACGACCTCGTCATGCGAAAGCGGCAGCATGAAGTTCTCCGTGAAGGCGTACCAGATGCTGAAGGTAAGCTGGTTATGGTAGTACTTCCTGTAGACAGGGTCCTTTGAGAAGTATTTGAGGGTGTCGTGCATCCAGCCCATATTCCACTTCATGCCGAAGCCCAATCCGCCGAGCCATGTGGGCTTTGATACCATCGGCCATGCGGTCGATTCCTCGGCGAAGGTCTGCACGTCAGGGAACTCATGGTAGATGGCCTCGTTGAGCCTCTTCAAGAAGCCTATGGCCTCGATGTTCTCCCTGCCGCCGAACTCGTTGGGGAGCCATTCCCCTTCTTTCCTCGAGTAGTCGAGATAGAGCATCGAGGCTACGGCGTCGACCCTTATGCCGTCAATGTGGTACTTGTCCAGCCAGAATATGGCGGAGCTTATGAGGAAGGACCTTATCTCGTTCCGCCCGTAGTTGAATATGTAGCTCCCCCAGTCAGGGTGATAGCCCTTCCTCGCGTCAGAGTGCTCGAACAGGTGTGTCCCATCGAAGTACGATAGCCCATACTCGTCGCCGGGGAAGTGGGATGGCACCCAGTCCAGGATTACTCCGATGCCGTTCTGGTGGAGGTGGTCTACGAGGTACATGAAATCCTGCGGGGTGCCGAACCTGCCGGTGGGCGCGAAGTAGCCGAGGGTCTGGTAGCCCCAGGAGCCGTAGAACGGGTGCTCCATAATAGGCAGGAGTTCGACGTGCGTAAAGCCCATCTCCTTTACGTAGCTCGCCAGATACGGGGCGATCTCGCGGTAGCCTAGAGACCTGTCCCCTTCCTCAGGCACCTTCCTCCATGAGCCGAGGTGCACCTCGTAGATCGAGACGGCCTTGTCAAGAGAGTTGTGCTCGCGCCTCGTCCTCATCCATTCCTGGTCGTTCCACTGGTAGCTCAAGTCCCACACGACAGAGGCGGTCTTGGGCGGGCATTCCCAATGGTAGGCGAAGGGATCGCCTTTCTGGACGCGGTAGCCGTTGTATCGGGATTTGATGTAGTACTTATAAAGGGTAGAGTGGCCGAGCCCGGGTATGAAGCCCTCCCAGACCCCGGACCAGTCGTCGCGGACCTTTAACTGGTGCGTCTCGGTATTCCAGCCGTTAAAGTCCCCTAAGACAGAGACGCCTTCGGCATTTGGCGCCCAGACCGCGAAGTGTACCCCCTTGACCCCGTTTATCTCTGTCAGGTGGGCGCCAAGCTTGTTGTAGAGCCTATAGTGGTTACCTTCCTTAAGGAAGTATATGTCGTGGTCCGTAATGTGGCTTCCGTCGTGCACGACCAGGTTTGCGGAAGGCGAAATGACACCGTTCATCGAATGGACCTACCCCCAATAGCTTTTTTGTGAGATAAATATAGCACATTTCACTCGATTGTGTGGACCCAATAGCGTTCGTGTTCCTGTTTTCGTCCTTTACGCGCCAAATTCTGTTGAATTTTCAGGCAGGTTTTATTATATTCACATATTGTCAGTACTTTCGAAGATGACAGAGAATAATAAGAAACTGATACTCGTCTCAAACGACGACGGCATAAGGTCTGAGGGGATACTCAAGCTCGCTACGGCTCTGAGGAGAGTCGGTATTGTGTACGTCGTCGCGCCCGACAGGGAAAAGAGCGCGACGAGCCATTCCCTTACGCTCCACAGGCCGCTCAGGGTAGAGGAGGCCGGGCCCAGGATGTACGCCGTTGACGGGACCCCGACCGACTGCGTGACGCTTGCCGTGAACGGCATCTTGCCCGGGAGGCCTGACCTTGTCGTCTCGGGCATAAACAAGGGCGGCAACATGGGAGAGGACGTATCGTATTCAGGCACCGTATCCGCCGCCATGGAGGGCACGCTCCTCGGGGTGCCTTCCATCGCCGTATCCCTGGCGGCAAAGGCGGATTTCAACTTTGCCCCGGCGGCCTCATTCGCGGCTCGCCTGTCGCGGTTCATACTCAAGCGCGGCATGCCCAAGGACACCCTCCTTAACGTAAACATCCCGGCGCACGCGCCCAAAGGCTACAGGATAACGACGCAGGGCAAGAGGTTCTTCAGCGACGCCGTCGTAGAGAAGGTCGACCCGCGCGGCAAAAAATACTACTGGATAGGCGGCGACCTGGAAAGGTGGGAAGGCGGAGCCGACGCGGACTTCAGGGCGGTGCAGGACGGCTATATCTCCATTACCCCCATACACCTGGATATGACAAATTACAGCTCTCTTTCCGAGCTAAGGAGCTGGAAGATAAGATGAGGCAGTTCACTCCTCCGGCGGCGATAAGGGTCAAAAGGGACATATACGAGCGCTCAAGGCAGCACATGCTCGACACCCAGCTTATCCCTCGCGGCATAACGAGGGCCGAGGTGCTCCATGCGATGCTCAGCGTGCCTAGGCACATCTTCGTCGACGGCGCGCTCCATTCCCAGGCCTATACCGATTACCCTTTGCCCATAGGCGAGAAACAGACGATATCCCAGCCCTACATGGTCGCCTTCATGGCCGAGTCCCTCGGCCTCACCGGCAGGGAGAGGGTGCTTGAGATCGGCACAGGCTCAGGGTACCAGGCTGCCGTCCTCTCGATGCTGGCGGAGAAGGTCTACTCCGTAGAGAGGATATCCAAGATAGCGGACAAGGCCCGCAAAACGCTCGACAGCCTCCTTTGCCGCAACGTCATCATACGCGTGGCCGACGGGACGCTCGGGTGGCCTGACGAGGCCCCGTTTGACGCCATAATTGTGGCGGCCGGCTCTCCTCAGGTGCCGCCCGCTTTGATCGAGCAGATGAGGCCTGGCGGAAGGCTTGTTATACCCGTGGGCGAGGAAGAGTCTCAGAAGCTCCTGAGGATCACTAAAACGGCGCACGGGGCCTCTACAGAGGTTCTTGGCGGCTGCAAGTTCGTAAAGCTCATAGGTAAAGATGGCTGGGGCAACGATAAGCCCCGCCCCTGACCACGGTGCCGATCCTGATGCCGATATCCCGCGTCATAACCTTCCTGGCCGCGTTTCTTTTTATCGCCTTTCTCATCTACGGCTGCGCCCCCGGTGTCTATCATAAAGTAAACAAGGGTGAGACCTTCTGGAGGATCTGCAAGACATACGGAGCGGATATGCAGGAGGTCGCCGAGCTTAACGACATTAAAGACCCGACCGCGATCAAGGCCGGGAGCAAGTTCTTCATCCCCGGCGCATCCAGGTTGAGGAAGGTAAAGCCATTTGTCCCGCCTTCGCCGGGGGCAAAAGACGAGGAGGCGGAAGGCGCCATCGTCGTCGAAAGCGGCAGGTTCGACTGGCCGCTCAAAGGCGAGATGATATCCCCTTACGGACTGAGAAATGGGGTAAAGCACGGCGGCATAGACATAAAGGCAAAGGAGGGAACGCCTGTCCTTGCGGCGGATTCGGGCGAGGCCATCTATGTGGAATCGGGGATGAGGGGCTACGGGAAGATAATCATACTTAAACATAAGGACGACTTTTTCACCGTCTATGCTCACAACAGCGAAAACCTTGTAAAGCATGGTGAAAAGGTCGAAAGGGGCGCCAGGATAGCCGCAGTTGGACGCTCCGGCAACGCCACAACGGCGCACCTGCACTTCGAGGTACGCCAGGGCAAGGCCGTCAGGAACCCGCTTTTTTTCTTGCCATAGCCGAGAAAATATTGTAAATAAAATAGAAACCGGATACCCAGCCCGAATAGCTTCTTTGTCCCGGACTAAAAGAAAGGGAAGGTGGAAGCCGTATGGAAAAGCACGAAAGAGCTTCAAAGGGCACTTTCATCAGGAGGCAGGTCCGAGGTGAAGAGAGCGAGGTCCGTGAAGGCTTTTCAACCGATTCTGTAAAGTCCTACTTCAATTCCATCAAGAGATTCCACCTGCTCACGTCCAGAGAAGAAAAACTCCTCGCGAAAAAAATATCAAAAGGCGATCAGGAAGCCAGGCGGCGCATGATAGAGGCCAACCTCCGGCTGGTGGTCAATATCGCCAAAAAATACATGAACAGGGGCTTTCCCCTGCCTGACCTCATAGAAGAGGGCAATATCGGCCTCATAAAATCTGTCGAGCGGTTCAGGGCCTCCAAGGGCTGCAAGTTCTCGACCTACGCGACCTACTGGATAAAGCAGTCGATAGAGAGGGCGATAGCGAACCAGGGGAACGTGGTGAGGCTTCCTATACACGTGACCGCCGATATCTCGAAGCTCAGCCGTGCCACGAGGGAGCTTATGATGGCTCTCAGCAGGGAGCCGGATTTCAGCGAGCTTGCCGAAAGGACCGGCTTCTCCGGCAGGTACGTAAAGAAGCTCGACCTGATAAGCAAGAAAAGCTACTCCCTCGAGGCCGTCCTCCCGGACGGGAGCGACCAGTCGCTCCTTGATAAGATCGAGGATCCCACTTATCCGCCCCAGATCGACATACTGGACATGAACAGGAAGGCCGAGCGTGTAAGGGCCTGGCTCAGCCAGCTTGACGAGAGCGAGCAGAGGATAATAAGGCTCAGGTTCGGCATCGGCACCGGCTACCCTGAGACCCTCGAGTCGATAGGCAATGTCTTCGGCGTGACGAGGGAGAGGGTGCGCCAGATAGAGGTGAAGGCCATGGACAAGCTCAAGAGGCTTGTGAAGGAGAGGGACAAGATAGCTTCTCTTGATGCCGTTTGAACTTCTGTGGTATCATGAAAAAGTTTCCTCCTGACAGGTGGTTGCTGAAAAACTCAAAATTAGGTTCAGGCTTCAAATGAGGTCACGACGCCGCAGGTCGGCCTTTTTCAGCAGCCTGCTAAAACTTTTCAAGGAGTAAAGGATGATTGAGCAGCTTAAGACTTCTATCAGGGATGTGCCGGACTTTCCAAAGAAGGGGATACTCTTCAAGGACATCACTACTCTGTGCAAGGAGCCCGCGCTCTTCCAGCGCATGGTAGACCTCATGGGGCACAGGTACATCGGAAAGGGCATAGACCTGGTGGTCGGCATAGAGGCCAGGGGCTTTGTGGTGGGCGCTGCCCTTGCCTACAAGATCGGGGCCGGGGTAGTGCTCGTGAGGAAGCCGGGAAAACTTCCGCACAAGACACACAAGGCGAGCTATTCTCTCGAGTACGGGAAAGACAGCCTCGAGATACACCAGGACGCCATCACCCCCGGGCAGAACGTGGTCATAGCCGACGACCTCCTCGCCACAGGCGGGACGGCAGGGGCTGTGGCGAGCCTGGTAAGGCAGATGGGTGGCAATATAGTCGAGTGCGCCTTCATAGTCGAGCTCGATGAGCTTAACGGCAGAGAGAAGCTTAAGCCGCATCCGGTCTATTCGCTTATAAAGTATTGAACGGAGCCAAGGTCATCCTGAGCGAAACGGATCGCCTGAGAGTTTTGGAGAGAGTTCTGTTTTTCAGAAGTATCTATAACCGGGCAAGGGCTCATGCCGCCTTGCCCTTTTTTCTATGCCTCCAATCGACCCTGTCCCCCCGATAGTCCTCATCGCGGTCTTTGCGCTTATCGCCATCCGGCAGGTGGGCACCTTCAGGCTGGCCATCTGGCAGATAATGCTTGCCGGGGCTCTTGCCGTGCTCGCGCTCGGCTCCATAAGCCCAGGCAAGGCGCTCGCCTCAATAGACCTCGACGTGATGATATTCCTCTTCGGTATGTTTGTGGTAGGGGAGGCGATGGTCGAGAGCAGGTACCTGCATAACGTTGCCCACAGCGTCTTTAGCAGGGCGAGGAGCACCGACGCCCTGGTCCTTTACATACTCTTTATCATGGGCTTCTTCTCCGCCTTCATCATGAACGACACGGTTGCGATAATCGGCACGCCGCTTGTGCTATTCTACGCTAAAAGGCATAATATTTCGCCTAAACTATTGCTTCTAAGCCTTTGTTTTGCCACTACATTAGGAAGTGTTGCAAGCCCCATAGGAAACCCGCAGAACCTCCTTATCGCACTTCACGGCAAGATGTCGAATCCCTTTGTGTCATTTTTTACCTACCTTGCCATCCCGACATTTTTAAATATCCTTATCGCATTCGCCATGCTCAGGTTTTTCTTCAGGGGCCACTTCCACAATATGCGCCTTGAGGGCGCAAGGGAAGATATACGTGACAGGGGGCTTGCCGATCTCTGCAGGGTATCGCTACTGTTGATCTTTGTGATGATAACCGCCAAGGTCGTCTCCGTATTCAACGGCCTTGAGTGGGATTTTAGCCTCACATACATAGCGATAGCCGCCGCCACGCCGATCTTGCTCATTAGCCCCCGGCGTTTTGAGATAGCGAGGAAGATTGACTGGCATACCCTTGTATTTTTCGCGTCGATGTTCGTCCTGATGGCGAGCGTCTGGGACTCCGGCATCATCCAGCGACTTATGCCTGGCTGGTCGGGCGCCGGCTACGCTCCGGTAATGGTCTTGAGCGTCCTTTTAAGCCAGCTCATCTCGAACGTGCCGTTTGTGGCCCTTTACCTGCCGGTACTCGACCTTGCCGGGGCGGGGGCGCGCGAGCTCATGGCGCTGGCAGCCGGCAGCACTATCGCCGGGAACCTCCTGATACTCGGGGCGGCGAGCAATATCATAATTATTCAGAACTCGGAGAAAAAGGGAGAGACTATCTCGTTCCTTGATTTCGCAAGGGTCGGTATCCCGCTTACTGTCTTCAATACGGCGGTCTACTGGGCTTACTTCGAACTGTTTTTATAAAAAACCAATAAAATCATCGCACTATAGAACTTCCATGATAACACACTTAAGGTATTCGGTCTCCGGCACCGCAAGTGACACGGGGTGGTCCTTTGCCTGTGAGCGTGTCTCGATTATCCTGGCCTGTCTACCCGCGCCCCTTGCCGCCGTCCTGAGCATCTCGAAGAACATCATCCTGTCCACATGATATGAGCATGAAGATGTCGCGAAAAGGCCTCCGTGCCTGAGTAGCCCCATGCAGGCGGCATTGAGCTCTGTATAGGCCTTGAACGCCTCCGCTATGCGGGCCTTTGATTTGACGAAGGCCGGAGGGTCGAGGGCTATGCAGTCGTATTTTCTGCCTGCCCGCACCTCCTCTTTTAAAAGCTCAAAGACATCAGCCTTTACGAAATCGCAACTCCCTGAAAGGCCGTTCAGCTCGGCATTCCTCTTGCCCTGGCCTATGGCGTATTCTGAGGAATCTACCGTTTTCATCTTGACGCCCTTTTTCGCGAGGGCGAGGCTCCATGCTCCTGTATAGGAAAAGAGGTCAAGCCCTGTGCCGCCTTCGCAGAGCGCGGCAAAGGCCTTTCTGTTCTCTGCCTGGTCGAGGAAAAAGCCCGTCTTCTGCCCTGTCATGGGGTCTACTTCCATCCTCACTCCGTCCTCTTCCACGATGGGCAACGGGTCTATCACGCCCTTTATTATCTTCTTTTCAAGCGGAAGGCCTTCGAGAGTCCGGATGGAGCTGTCGTTTCTTACTACGATCGAAGCCGGGGCGTAGACCTCTTCGAGCGCCTTTATCACCTTATCCGACTGGGCCTCCATGCCGAGAGTGAGAAACTGTACGGAGAGGCAGCCGCCGAGCTTATCGACTATAAGGCCGGGCAGGAGGTCGCTTTCGCTGTAGACGGCCCTGAACGAGCCGCGCCCTCCGATGGTCTTTTTCCTGTAGGCAAGTGCCTCCTCGATCCTCCTTTTGAAGAAGGTTTCGTCTATCTCCTCCCTCTTCCTCGTAAGTATCCTTACCGATATGAGGGAGTGCGGGTTTACATAGCCGATTCCAAGAAAATTGCCTTTTTTATCGGTAAGCTCCACGAGCGAGCCGGGGGCGAACTTTTTGGGGCTTGTCGCCAGCTCGTTAGAAAAGACCCAGAGATGGCCCGCGAGTATCCTCGATATCCTGTTTACGACAGCCTTATCCATTAAGATAACCCCCTTTGAGGCCGATATTATAATCGAGTGCGGACGTTAATCAAAGGCATTTCATGTTGCGTGCCGGGTTGCATTTTTCTTCAATATGGGAAAAACTTGTGTATGGCCCTGAAAAAGAGAATAGTCCCTTTTTCGCGGCCCCAAAAGAATAGAGGTGGCCAAAATGGCTGTCGAGAAGAGGTTTGAAGGAGGCGAGCCTGAAAGCATTGAGGTGATCCTCCGGACAGGACAGAGCTTGAAGCTCCGCCCCATACGCCCTGAGGACAAGCAGAAGCTCAAGGAATTCTTCTACAGGCTCAGCCCGCGGACGAGATACCTGAGGTTCCAGTACGCCAAGGAGCATATAACCGACGAGGAGCTTAAATACTTCACGGAGCTCACTCCTCCAGAGCGCTACGCCTATGTGGCGGCCATAGGGGAGGGCGAAAGGGAACGGATAGTGGCTGTGGCCAGGTGGGATACCCTTCCTGATAAAAAGACCGCCGAAGTCGCTTTTACGGTGCAGGACAATATACAGCTCCACGGCATAGGCACGCTCCTGCTTGAAGAGCTTGCCAAGGCCGCCCTGTCATACAACATAACTATCTTCAGGGCGCAGGTGCTCGCCGAGAACATCCACATGCTCGAGGTCTTCGACGAGAGCGGCTTCAGGTTCAAGAAGACCTTCTCGGAGGGGGTCCACCATTACTTCATAGACCTGAAGGACCAGGAAGAGTATTCGAAGAGGCAGGCGTACAGGGAACACGTCGCGAGGAGCGAGGGCGTAAGAAGGCTTTTGAACCCAAGGCGCGTAGCCGTAATAGGCGCCTCCAGGAGCCCTGAGAGCGTAGGCGGCGCCCTTTTCAGGAACATGCTGAGGGACGGCTTCAAGGGTGTCGTCTTCCCTGTGAACCCGAAGACCGATTCCATCGCTGGCGTGCTCTCATATCCTACCGTACTGGACGTGCCGGTCGATATAGACCTCGCGGTAATAGTGGTCCCCGCCGAGCAGGTCTTGAGCGTCGTAGACCAATGCGCCGAGAAGGGGATCGGCACGCTCGTCGTCATATCCGCCGGCTTCGGCGAATCCGGTGTAGAGGGCAAGGAACGGGAACGGATGCTCCGCGAGAAGATACTCTCTTACGGCATGCGGGTCGTCGGGCCAAACTGTCTCGGGGTCTTGAACAACAGCCCTGAGGTGAGGCTTAACGCCACGTTCTCTCCTGTCATCGCTCCTGCCGGGAACCTGAGCATCGGCTCGCAGAGCGGGGCTTTGGGCCTCGCCCTCCTCGACCACGCCAAGAGCATAGACCTCGGTATTTCCTCGTTCGTAAGCTTCGGCAACAGGATAGACATAGCAACAGACGACCTCATGGAGTACTGGGAGGACGATTTAAATACCGGCGTCATAGTCCTCTATCAGGAGTCATTCGGCAGCCCCAGGAAGTTCGGCAGGATAGCGAAGAGGATATCGCACAAAAAGCCTATTATAGCCGTCAAGGCCGGACGGTCTCTGGTAGGGGCGAGGGCGGCCACATCCCATACAGGGGCGCTTGCCGCCTCGGACGTCGCCGTTGACGCGCTCTTCAGGCAGGCCGGGGTCATAAGGGTAACGACCATAAAGGAGATGTTCAACGCCGCGCAGGTGCTCACGCATCAGCCTCTTCCCAAGGGGCCGAGGGTGGGGATACTCACCAACGCGGGAGGCCCGGGTGTGCTCGCTGCTGACGCCTGCGAGGGGCTGGGCCTTAAGGTAACTCCCCTGACGGACGAGACCCAGGCGAGGCTCCGCGCCTTTCTCCCGAAGGCCGCGGCAGTTACGAACCCGGTCGACATGATAGCTACCGCTCCGCCTGAGTCTTTCAAGCTCTCCCTTGAAGTGATGCTCGATGACCCGGAGATAGATTCGGTCATCGTGATCTACATACCGCCACTCGTGACCAGGCCAGAAGACGTAGCCGGCGCATTGAGCGAAGCACTTGCCGGTTATAAGGGAGACAAGCCCGTCGTGACCTGCTTTATGATGTCCCAGGCCATGATGGAGGGCATAAGAAAGGAGACAGGGCTCCGTCCGTTCATCTTCCCTGAGGACGCCGTTCAGGCCCTGTCGCTGGCGTACAATTATTCGCAGTACAAGTACAGGGCAGAGGGGGCGCCTGTAAAGTTCCCCGGCCTTGACACCGACGCGATAAGAAGGAGCGTCTTCGAAGATGGCGCCAGGAGGGGCTGGATGATGCCTGAGGCCGCGCTCGCCTTACTCAGCCGTTACGGTATAAACTCGGTAGTGACGAGGGTAGCGATGAACGCCGATGAGGCCGCGAAGGTAGCGGGAGAGACAGGCTTTCCGGTGGTCATGAAGGTCCGCTCTCAAAGGATAGTGCACAAGACCGACGTGGGCGGCATAGCGGTAGGCTTGAGGAACGCCGAAGAGGTAAGAAAGGCCTTCAACGACATAAAGCTCAAGATAGAGGAGGCGGGGCTTTTAAGCGAGATGCAGGGGGTGGTGGTCCAGCCGATGGTCAAAGGAGGGCAGGAGATGATAGTGGGCATGTCAGTAGACCCTCTTTTCGGCCCGCTCATAATGGCCGGGCTCGGTGGCGTGGAGGTAGAGCTATTGAAAGACGTCTCCTTCGCGATCCACCCGCTTAACGACGTGGAGCCGGAGAGGATGCTCACCCAGCTCAAGAGCTTCCCTCTTCTCACAGGGTACAGGGGCAGGCCGCCCAGGGATATTGACGCCTTGAAGGAAACTGTCCTGAGGTTCTCCGCCCTGATAGAGGACTTCCCGGAGCTTGAGACGATAGAGATAAACCCGCTTATGGTGCTTGGGGTGGGGCATGGCTGCGTTGCGGTGGACGCGAGGGTCTATCTGAGGGGCCCGGAATCCCCTGTGCTGTAATGCTGCACTCTATCGTCAAATACCTCTCGCTGACCTTCTCCGCCGGGGTCTTCGGTGCGCTCGTAAATACCTTCTCGCTCTGGGCCGCTGGCCACTTCGGGCTACTTTCATATATGGGCGTTGGTATAGATCATGAGCTGCCTCGTACAGCTATTTATACCCGGATAGTCTGGGGCGGCCTATGGGGGTTTCTCTTCCTCGTTCCTTTCGCGTGGAGGTCTTACGCTCTTCGTGGTGTCATACTGAGCATAGGACCTACATTAGTCCAGCTCTTCTCTATCTTTCCGATGCATGGGGCCGGGATCATGGGCCTTTCTTACGGTATGCTCACCCCTGTTGCCGTCTTTGTCCTTAACGCCATATGGGGCATGAGCGCCGGGATATGGCTCCTCGCGTCAGAGGACCAGCATGAGAGGCCGTGGTTCAGAAAATATTACATTGAATGAGCCTGCCTTGACTGAAAAGGTCTTTCGGAGTAGACTTTCTCTACGCTTTTTTGTCAGCGAAGGCAGGTATCCTTGAAGGAAAAAAACACCCACATCATAAAAAACAGGGCGCCGTTCCTAAAAAAGCTCGTTATAGCAACGGTCGCCGCAGCCATCGGCCTCGTTCTTTTCTCGCTTACCTTATTTCACCTTGTTCCGGCGCGCATATATGAGAAGGTCCTGGTAGAGGAGTTTCTCGAAAAGACCGGGCTTCTTCTTGAGAGCGATTCTTTTGACACGGCCTTCCCGTTAGGCTTCAAGCTCGATGGGCTCAGGGTCGCCAACCGTGGCGGCAATGTGATGCGCCTTGACAGGCTCCGTGCCGACTTTAATCCACTGGGGATATTAACGGGTCTAAAGGTAGACGTGAGGGGAGAGGCGGGGAAAGGCGTCATAGAGGGTTCGATAATATCCGGGCTTAATAGCTCGTCTATCGATATCGAGGCGAGGGGGATGGGATTTTCTTACCTTGATGCCTTGGCGCGCGCAGGCCTTGTATTGGACGGTACCTTCGACAGCTCGGTCTCTATCGCCGTGAGAGGCGGATGCCCGAACGGGTTTGCAAGGCTTGAAGGAACGGAGCTGCGTGGCGCGGAGTTACGTTTCAGGGGCATGCCGCTTCCTTTTGACGGAATAGACGAGGCGGGCTTTTCAGCTGATCTCAAGGACTGTAGTATCCGCCTTAATGGCCTATGGATAGACGGGGCTCAGATCTCCATGAGACTTCTCGGGGATATAAGGATATCAAGGCCGCTTTCAGAGAGCCCGGTCGATATGACGATTGAGATAGTCCCGCACGGCGACCTTCTGGAAAAACAATACATGCTGTCGCCCATAGCGAACTACAGGAAGTCGGCCAATTTCTACTCCATCCCGTTAAAGGGCACCCTTGGCGGCCTTTCTTCAGGCCTTTGATATCATGGCCTCTTCGAGATATCCTTCAATACGCTCTTTGCTTCTTCAGAGCCACGGAAATCCCCGGAGAGCCTGAGCGCCGCTGAAAGCTCTTCCCTAGCCAGCGCCGTCTCCCCCTTTTTGTAATAGGCCATGCCCAGATGATAGCGTATGACCGGGTTATCCGGCAGCTTCTCGGCGCTCTCTTTAAGGAGTGAGGCGGCCTTAAGGTAGGCCTGTTTTTTGTAATATATCCAGCCGAGCGTATCCGATATCAACGGGTCGTCCGGGGCGGCCTCTTTTGCCCTTTCAGCGAGCGGCAGCGCTTCTCCGAGCCTGCCGTTCTCAGAGTATATGAACGCGAGGTTGTTCGCTGCCGGGGCGAACCTTGGGTTGATACCGAGGACCCGCTCGTAATATTGCGCCGCTTCACGAGCGTTACCGTATGACTCATATAATATCGCGAGTAGCATGTTGGCTGGAAGCGAATCTGGCCTGGTATTTATCGCCTCTTTGAAAACGCGTACCGATTCTTCTGCCGATCCCTTTCTCGCCAGGAGCTTTCCAAGCTCAAGGTATGGCTCCACAAGATCGGCCTTTATCTCTATGGCCTTTTTAAATGAGGCCTCAGCCTCGTCCATCTCTCCCGTGGCAAGGCGCACCCTGCCGAGGAGTTGATATACCCAGGGGCTCTCTGGTGTTTTTTTAAGGTGCTCTGTCACTTTTGCGATAGCGCGCGCTTTCTCCCCCCTGCGCAGATAGATGGCGGCGATCCTTGAAAGAGAGCGCACGTCAGCTGGTTCGAGCGCGAGGGCCTTCTCGAAGGAATTCAGCGCGGAAGGCTCTTGTTTCTGAAGGAGATAGGCGATCCCGAGCCCGTAATACCCCCGCGGGTCGTCAGGCGCTATATCGACCGCTGCCCTGAAGAGCCCGGCTGCCTTTGATGGTTTTCTCCATGATATATAGATATTGCCTGTCGCGAGGGTTGCCGCGAGGTTGCCGGGGTTTCGCCCGAGGACCGATTCAAGCTCGTCAGCGGCCAACTTGAGGTCTCCGCCCTCCATGTAAACCGTTGCCAGGGCGAGACGGGCCGCGTCAAGGCCGGGGTTGAGCCGCGCGGCAGCGCTGAATTCAGCCTTTGCCTGCTCGTTGTTATTTTTGCCCCTGTAAATAAGACCGAGGGCATAATGGGACATGGCGAATGCAGGCTCCTCCTTTATCGACGCCTGAAGCTCCGAGAGGCCCTCTGAGGTCTTGCCCTGCATCGCCCTTAACCTGCCCTTCAGATAATGGCCGTAGTAACCATGCGGCTCCTTCTCAATGACCTTGTCTATGAAAGCGGCCGCTTCTGCCGGCTTGTTGACGTTCAGGAGAAGCTCCGAGTATCTTTTTAGGATTACGAGGTCGCCTTTGTTCTTTTCAACGGCCGTCCTGTAGACCCTCTCGGCTTCAGATACCTTCCTCAACGCCAGGTAATATTCGCTCAGCATTATGTAGCCATGAGCCTTGCCCGGCTCATGGTCGATTATCATCTTGAGAGTCGCTTCGGCCTCGGCCTGCCTGTTCATGGATACATAATAGCGCGCGAGCGCCGCGAGTATCTTCCCCGGCTCCTTAAGCTCCATGGAGGCGCCTTTCAGCTCTCTTTCCGCCTCCTGATATCTTTTCTGCCGCATATACAGCTCGGAGAGGGCTATGCGGGGCGCGGCTTCCGACATGTCGGCTTCAATAGCCTCCTTAAAGCTCGCCTCAGCCAGCCTGAGGTCGCCTTTCGCCATGTATATCCCCGCTGCGGCCATATGGGGCCTGGCTCCGGGCGGCTTCGCGGCAAGGAGCTTGTCCATTACGGCGAGCGCCTTGTCGAACTCCTTTTTCCCGGCGAATGCCGACGCCATCACTACCATCGCCTCTGTGGCCGAGCCGTCTTCCTTGTAGACGCCCTCTGCCATCCTTGAAGCGTCGTCGTAGTTTTTGATAGCGAGGTAAAGCCTTGCGAGTTTAAGTTTTGCCTCCGTGTGCGCAGGCTCAAGCGCTATTGTCCTGCTTAATTCCCTGAACGCCTCCTTCATGTTCGAAGGGCGGGCAAGCCCAAGGTAGCAAAGGGCGAGCCTGTAGTGAGCCTCTGCGCTGTTTGGAAGCACCTGGACAGCCGCCCTGTACTCCTTCGAGGCCTCGTCGAACTGTGAGAACTCGAGGAATTCAGCGCCGTTGTTCATGTGCTTCTGGAAGACCTTCTCAGGGCTCGAGTCGCATCCGGCCTGGAAGAGCAGCAACGCGAAAAAGATGGCAGCACGGCATCTGTTGTATGTCCTTGACTTTGTCATAGCCCGCCTGTTGTAAATATCTTTTTTTTAGCTTAAGCCGCTCAGTATCTTCAACCGCCACTTGGCCTCCGGGGCCTCGGTAAACTCGTCATTCTGGTCAAGTGCCATCTCAAAGGCCGCCATGGCGTTCTCCGGCATGTCGAGCTTCAGGTATACCAGCCCCATGCGGTAATAGACGACCGGGTTCGCCCTCCCTGTCTTTTCTACCGCCTGATAGGTATCGAGCGCCTCCCGGTACATCCCCATCCTGTAATATATCCACCCGAGCGTATCCTTCGTCTCGACGTCCTCAGGGGCCAGCGCCGACCCCGTTCTCGCGAACTCAAGTGCGCCGTCAAGGTCGCCCATGGCGTCAGCCATGAGAGATGCTATCTTGCGGTAAGCTGAGACCGTGCCCGGCGACACCGCGATGACCGTCATGTATTCCGCTACCGCCTTGTCGACTTCTCCTGTCTTTCCATAAAATTCGGCAAGCCTGCCCCTTACGCGGACCGAGTCAGGGGCCTTTTGAGAGGCCAGTTTATAGAGCTCAACAGCGTTTGAACCGTCATCCCTCGCCTCAAGTATCTCGCCAAGGCCGATATATGCCGATACCATCTCCGGGCGCTCTTGTAGCGCCCGTTGGTATTCCGTTTCCGCACCATCGGTGTCTCCAAGCTTCTGAAGCGCCCTGGCGCGCATTATCTTAAGAAGCGGGTCCGCGGACCCCTCCGGGATCAGTTCGGCTGTTTGCCTGAAAAGTCCGGCCCTGTTGTATATAAGCGCGAGGCTAAACCTTGCGGAGCAGTCGCCGCACCCTTTTAATATCTCATCGGCCGGATACGGCTGAAACTCCGGGAAGGCGTCTGAAGCCATGGCCAGCTCCTCATGAGCCTTGTCATATTCCTTCTGGGATAAGTAGACGCTGCCGAGGACCATGCGCGCTACAGGGTCAAGAGGGTCTTCTTTCAATGCCTTCCTGGCCATATCAGCCGCCGCGTCGAGTTTTCCTTCAAGATGGAGGACGACAGAGGCGTTAAGGTACCCTTCCTTGAGGCGAGGGGAGGAGGTGATGAGAGTACGGAAGTTATTGAGCGCTCCCTTGTAATCCTTTTGCATCATGTCTATGACGCCCATGAAATACGAGGTCAGAAAGAAATCGGGGTTCGTGCTGCCGAGTATCCTGAAGTTGGCCTCGGCTTGATCGAGCTTGCCTGTGAGCAGGTGCGCGGTCCCAAGGACTAGGTACGCTCCTGTTGCGTCCGGGTCGGTCTTGATCGCCTCGTTGGCGTACTCCACGGCCTTCTCGAAATCTGTCTCCGCGAGGTATATCCTGCTGAGGTTCAGGTAGTCAGGGTCGGTTGGAACCAGTTTCTCAAGATATTCTTTGGCGTTCTGAAGCAAGCCCTGTCCGAGATAGATGGAGGCCACGTGCTTCAATACGCCCGGGTCTTCTTTTATCTTGAGCGCTTCCTTGAAATAGACGAGCGCCTTGTGAAATCTTCTTTTCGTTATGTAGTACCTGCCCATGGCCCCGTATATCTCGACGCCGAACCCGGGCTCGGCGTAGTTTGCGAGGATGGCCTGTTCCACCGCCTTCTTCTCTTCATTCAAGCCGAGGTATGCTATGGCGAGCATGAAACGCGCGGTCAGGTCCGCGGGGTCCCTCTCAAGGACCCCTTTTTCAAGCTCGACGACCTTTCGGAATTCGCCCAGTTTCAGTTGTTCTATCGCCTCATTGTGCGCAGGCCCGTTCAGCATCGGCCCCGGTGTCTCAGGTATGGCAAGGGCGCTTCCTGCGGTTGCCGCCTCAAAAAGGATCAGAAAAAAAAGCGCTTTAACGAGCCTTCTCATGATAGGCCTCTCTGTTCGCAGGTTGAAGCAAAGTATACACCGTAAATACAGCTTCTGAGGAAAACACGATTTTTTTATAAGGCAAGCCGCCTGAATGACGGCTTCATGCGGGGCTGAGATTATATTTCGTGATGAGCTTTGAGAGGTACTGGCGGCTTATGCCAAGCTCTGCGGCTGCCCTTGCGACATTCCATTTGCTCCGCGACAGCGCTTCCTGTACCATCCTTCTTTTAAAGAGGTCCCTGGCCTCGGCCAGCCCCATGCTGTTTTTCTTTGGCGCGTCAAAAGCGATGGCTGGTATCCCCAGGTCGGCGCCGCTTATTTCGGACTTGTTGAAGAAGATGACGGCCCGCCTGACCCTGTTCTCAAGTTCCCTGACATTCCCATGCCACCGGTACGACTTGAGATACCCTACGCACTCTTTGTCAAATCCGCGTACAGGCTTGTTGAACTCCCTTGAGTGTTTTTTTAGGAAGTACAGGGCCAGCAGGTAGACGTCATCGCCCCTGTCCTTGAGCGGGGGCACTTCAAGCGTTATGACCCCGATCCTGTGGAGGAGCTCTTCGCTGAACTCGCCGCTCCGGGCCATTGCGCGTAAATCCATAGCCGTAGAGGATATGACCCTTACGTCGATGCTTGTACGCCCGTTTGAATCGGGTCTTTCGATCGCGTGCTCGCGAAGGACCCTCAAAAGACGTCCCTGAAGGGACAGGCTCAAGGCGCCGACCTCTTTCATATAGATAGTCCCGCCGTCCGCCTGCTCGAACCTGCATTTCCTGCCGTGCCTCCCGTCGCCATTCAAGCCGAAGAGCTCGTTTTCAAGCTCCTTATGAGGGGTGCCGGCGCAGTCGACGGATATAAACTGCATGGCATGCCTTATGCCAAGCCTGTGCATGGCCCTTGCGGCTGTCTCTTTGCCGGAGCCATGTTCCCCGGCGATCAGCGCGGGTATGTTCACCTCCGCCGCCTTCCGAATGGTCCGGAATACCTCCTGCATCGGCGCGCTTACACCGATCATCTCATTTGGCCAGCCTGCCCCGGAAGAGGCGCTGAGGTGTTCGGCCTGCTGCCTGTATGAGAGCCATCCCCGCTTGAGCGTGACCCTTACTTCGTCGATAGATACCGGTTTTGTGAAATAATCGAAAGCGCCGAGATCGAGCGCCCTGAAGGCCTCCTGCCTCTCGTCTAGCCCTGTTATTATGACCGCCTTGAACAGGGGGTTAATGGAGAGTATCTCCCTTATGGCAGTCATGCCCTCCGAAGGCTCCAGCGGGGCTGGAGGCAGGCCGAGGTCTATCACGCCGAGCTGGGTCTCCTGCTCGCGCGCGACGCGCAAGGCCGCACCCCTGGTCTCTGCCTCAAGCACTTCGTAGTCCCTGCAGAAGGCCCATCGCATCTGCCCCCTTACGGTCTCGTCGTCATCGAGGACCAGCAGTCTCGGCTTTGTCATGTCATCTCGCTTCAGGCCTTCACCACGTTCCGGCTCTTTATGCCGGACGTGGCGTTCCTCGTGTCGACCACGAGCTTGCTGTTCGCGACGATCCAGCGGTAATCATAGGCCGAGTGGTCTGTGGCGATGAGGACACAATCATATTTTTTCAGGTTCTTGAGCGACAGGGGCACCGAGCGCATCCTGAAGTCGGCTTTGTGGTTGACCGCTATCGATACGTACGGGTCGTTGTAGGAGACGTTGGCGCCCTTATCCTTCAGTATCCTTATGATCTCGAGGGAGGGGGACTCTCTCAAGTCGTCAACGTTTTTCTTGTAGGCTACCCCGAGGATGAGTATGCTCGCGCCCTTCAGGCTCCTGCCCTTGGCGTTGAGCGCTTCCATTACCTTGGTCACCACGTAGTAGGGCATGTTGGTGTTTATCTCACCGGCCAGCTCTATGAACCTCGTGGAGAAGTCGTATTCCCTTGCCTTCCACGTAAGGTAGAAAGGGTCGATGGGTATGCAGTGGCCGCCAAGGCCGGGGCCTGGGTAGAACGCGTGGAACCCGAAAGGCTTTGTGTTGGAGGCCTCTATGACCTCCCAGATATCTATGTCCATCCGGTCGCAGAGCATCTTGAGCTCGTTGACGAGCGCTATGTTGACCGACCTGTAGATATTTTCGAGGAGCTTGGACATCTCCGCGACCCTGGTGGAAGAGACCGCCACTACCTCGTGTATTATCTGCGAGTAGAGGGCGGAGCCTAAATTAGAGCACCTCTCTGTGACGCCACCTACGATCTTCGGTGTGTTTCTTGTCGTAAAGTCAACACGTCCCGGGTCCTCGCGCTCTGGCGAGAAGACAAGAAAAAAGTCCCTTCCGACCTTGAAGCCATTCCTTCCGAATATCGGTAGCAGGACCTCTTCCGTAGTCCCTGGGTAGGTGGTAGATTCAAGGGATATTATCTGCCCCTTCCTCAGATGCCTGGCAATGTCCGTAGCTGAGTTATAAACGTATGTCAGGTCTGGCTCACGTTTATCTGAAAGCGGCGTTGGCACGCAGATTATGACCGCGTCGGCCTTGGCGAGGAGCGCGGTGTCAGTAGTAGCTATAAGAGAGCCAGAGTCGATGAAACCGCCGATCTTCTCCCCTGATATATGCTTTATGTATGAACTCCCGGCGTTAATGGCATCTACCTTGCCCTTGTCCACGTCGAACCCCGTCACCTTGAAGCCTTCCTCGCAGAACCTGAGGACTATAGGAAGCCCTACATAGCCCAGACCTACTACCCCTATCCTTGCTTCCTTGCTGACTATCGTCTTAAGGACTCTGTTGTAGTTCACAGGCACCTTTACCCCTTTCTGACCGATTCGAGCATATTGTGCTTTTTTATCAGGTGATGTACCGTAGGCCTGCTGAGCCCAAGCTCCTCAGAAGCCTTGCTGATATTGCCGTTGTGCTTCGTTATGGCCATCAGAACGAACTTTACCTCGAGGTCTTCCTTTGCCTTCTTGAGGTCCAGCTGTTGCGGCGCCTCCTCCATGGTGCTGAAGCCGAGGTCCGCCGGCCTTACCACATGACCATCAGAGAATGTGATGGCCCTCCTTATCCTGTTTTCGAGCTCTCTTACGTTGCCGGGCCATCCGTAGGAGCTTATGACCTCTACGGCCTCGGGGCTGAGTGTTTTGGGCCTGCTCCTCTCAGGCAAGTACTTCTGGAGGAACGCCTTGGCGAACATGACGATATCCTCCCCGCGTTCCCTTAAAGGGGGCAGCTCTATGGGAACAACCGCCAGCCTGTAGAAGAGGTCCTCCCTGAAACTGCCGTCCGCTATCATCTTTTTAAGGGGTTTGTTCGTCGCCGCTATGACCCTTACGTCGATGTTGATAGAGTCCCTGCCTCCAACGCGCTCTATCCTGTGGTCCTGGAGGAACCTGAGTACCTTTACCTGGAGCTGGACCGGCAGCTCCGCTATCTCATCGAGCATGAGCGTGCCGCCCTGGGCCAGCTCTATCCTGCCGTTCCTCTGTATGTGCGCTCCCGTGAAGGCCCCCTTTTCGTGCCCGAAGAGCTCGCTTTCCAGGAGTGTTTCCGGTATCGCCCCGCAGTTTATGGGTATGAAAGAGCGCTGTCTTCTCAAGCTGTACGAGTGGATGGCCTTTGCGACAAGCTCCTTACCAGTGCCGCTTTCCCCGGTGATGAGCACCGGGACGTCGGAGGCCGCAACCTTCCTTATAGTGGAGAAGACCTCCAGCATCCTGGGGCTCATGCCGAGCACTTCCTCAAAGCCCTGGTTGCCGCATACCTTGTGAAGCCTCGTGTGCTCAGACTCGAGCGAATGCATGTAGACGGCCCTCTTTAGAATTATCTTGAGCTCGTCAATATCGACAGGCTTTACGAGAAAGTCATGGGCCCCGTGCGAGACGGCCTTTATGGCTGAACCGCGTTCGCTGGTCCCGGTGATGACCACGGCCTTGACCAGCGGGTCATGCTGCAGGATGCGCCCCAGGAGCCTGAACCCGACGCTAAAGTCCGATGGGGTAGGCGGAAGGCCCAGATCGAGCGTCACCAGCGGGGGCTGTTCATCCCTGAGAGCGCGCATGGCGCTCTCGGCGTCCCGGGCTGTCGTTACCGTAAACTCATCGGACAGCGCCCATTGCATCTGCCCTCTTACCGCCTCGTCATCGTCTATTATCAGAAGTTTTTGTTTTTCCATTATTGTCAGCTCGCCCGCGAGGCGGTGTAACGCCTGTTTACGTTAGGGAACTTTAGCGTGAACCTTGTACCAGACCCTTCCTCGGTCTCTACCTCGATAAGTCCTTCGTGTGCCTCCATTATGGTCTTGCATTGATAGAGGCCCACCCCGAACCCGTTGCTCTTGGTCGTCATGAAAGGCCTGAAAAGGCCCTTTTCAAGGAGCGCCTGCGGGATACCGGTGCCGGTATCCGAGATCCTTACACAGATGAAATCATCGCCTGGCTCGAAAACGGCCCGTATCTCACCATGCGAAGCTGCATCATGCGCGTTCATGAGGATGTTAAAGAAGACGGTCTCCACCGCTTCGGCGTCTATGCTGCACAAAGGCAGCGGGCCGTCCGATTTTATCAGGACGCGGGAGGCCGCAACGGATGAGAGCCTCTTGACCGCCCTGTCAAATGCCGTCAGGAGATCGTTTTTGGCTGGACATATCTTCATGGAGCCCGCCCCAGCCGCCATCTTTTCTACAAGTGCCTTCATCTTTGCAACCGTTAAGTCGATCGCCTTTATGGCCTCTCTCTGGAACTCTGGGCTCGTGATATTGGACCTCGCGTTGTGGCTTAAAAGGGAGAGCGAATTGGTGAAGTTCTTGAGATCATGCATTATGAAAGAGGACATGCGGTTGAACGAGTCGGTCTCCCTGATGTCAAGGAGGGCCTCGCTCAGCCTTATGTTCTTTATTTGCACCGCCGCCTGTGTGGCTACGGCCCTTAGAAGGTCCATGTCGGCGCTTGCGTAAGTCCTGCCATCAGCTGAGGGCCCCAGGATGACAAACCCGACGAGTTCCCTGTTCGCGATGAGCGGCGCGCAGATACAAGAGCGTGCTGAATTGAAAAGCGGCCCGAGACCTGTTTCATCAGATGACCGGTCTTCTGATCCGGTGATCTCAAAAGGGGCGGCGGCAGAGAGCATATGCTCGATGAGGCGTCGCGACTCAGGGACGCGCCTGAACCGATAGTCTATCCTGGATGATGTCGAGATGTAGCACCTTGATGCCTGGTCATGGAGCCAGACGTTTACCGCCGTGGCCCTGAGCGTTGAGCCTATCATCGCCGAGAGCACCGACTTCACTTCGCCGGTCTCCATGCGTGAGCTTATTTTTTCCGTGGCCTCCAGCCATTTTTTCTTGTAATCGTGCCTGCTGGCGTTGAGCCAGCCCCTTTTTTCCAGGGCTTTCCGCAAAGCCCCGGAAGAAAGCATTCTATGAGCAACGGCCGTCACAAACAGCGTGGTCGTGATAGCTGTAATAAGTTTGAGCGCCTCTTCCATTTTTAGGTCACCCCGTGTACCCCGTGACGAAGGTCACATACCAAGGCATCTCTCTTTTGTAAAATGACCCCGAAAACTCAGCTTTATGGAACCATCCTTTGCTCATGGCTAACCACCGGAAACCGTGGGGCGCAGAGCAACGGGACTAAAGAAGTTGGCGATACCTTCCCCGCTCATATAGCTCACACTCGAAAAACCAGCTTCCATGTCCGCCGTGCCGCCAAAGGACGCCATCCTTGAGGCGGTTTTTTTTCGAGAAAAACGGAGGAGGAAGCAAATGCCAAAATTTTTAAAGCTCCTGGTGCTGTCAGCCGCCCTGGCCATCGGGGCAGTTGTTGCTGCGCCTGTAGCGGCCCTGGCGGGAGAGGCCAACCTTACCTGGTCGGCCCCCGGCACAAATACAGATGGCTCGACGCTTGTGAACCTGGCCGGGTACAAGGTCCATTACGGCACACAGTCAGGGGCCTATTCAACGACGGTAGACGTCGGCAACGTGACTTCCTACAATGTCGCAAGCCTTTCAAACGGCTCCTATTATTTCGCCGTAACAGCCTACAACACAAACGGCAAGGAGAGCGCCTACTCCAATGAGGGCTCGAAAGCAATAGCCAATGACGTCACGGCCCCGGTGATATCCGGCGTATACTCTGGCTCGATAACCGCCGATACAGCGGTTATCAACTGGATGACGGATGAGGCGTCAACCAGCCAGGTCGAATACGGCCTGACAGCTTCTTACGGGTACTCGACAACGCTGGATACGGCCGCACGCACTACCCACAGCCAGACCATAAACGGCCTTGCCGCTGATACGACCTATAACTTCAGGGTAAGGAGCGTTGACTCGACCGGCAACGCGGCCATATCCGGGAATTACACCTTTAAGACGGAACCTCCGGCTGATACGGCCCCCCCTGTCATTTCAAACGTCCAGGTAACCGATATAACTTCCACGTCGGCTGTGGTCAGCTGGACAACCGACGAGCTTGCCACCTCACAGGTCGAATTCGGAACGAGCGGCTCGTATTCCGCCTCTACCCCTATTAAGACCGCTCTCACGACAGTCCACTCGGTCCTTGTGGACGGCCTCCAGAGCTTCACCACATATGACTTCAGGGCCGTCTCATCAGACGCCGTTGGCAACAACGCCACCTCTGAGGGCATGACCTTCGTAACATCCAACCAGGCGCCTGCCATCAACAACCTGAGCGCTTCAGCGCTCTCAGGCATAGCACCGCTCCAGGTGGACTTCACGGCTGAAGCCGTTGACCAGGACGGCTCGATTGTGAGCTATGAGTGGGATTTCGACGGCGACGGCGTCTATGAGTACAACTCCGGGGCGCTCTCTTCAGCCTCCTATACCTACCAGAACGTCGGCACTTATCCGGTAAAGGTGAGGGCGACAGACAACGGCGGCGCTGTAGCGGTCTCGGAGCCTTTGAGCATCTCTGTAGAGTCGGCGGTCAACAAACCCCCGGTCGTGGTATCGATACTCGGGACAGTGGTCCAGAACGGCTCCACAGTTTCGATAACCTTTGACGTACAGGCATCCGACCCCAACGGCGTCATCGTCCAGTTCGCATGGGACTTTGACGGCAACGGCACGGTGGACGCTGTAACAAGCACTGCGCCAGCCCTTTATACGTACAGTTCGTCGGGCACATACAGCCCGGTGGTCACCGTGACCGACGACCAGGGCGGTATAGCATCTGCCGCCACGACAGTGACAGTACCTGAAGCGGCTACTGTCTCCGGCGCGTCCATATCGTCGCCTGGCAGCAGCTCTGGCGGCGGCGGTGGCTGTTTTATCGCCACGGCGGCCTACGGCAGCTATCTGGAGCCTGAGGTCATGGCGCTGAGGGATTTCAGGGACAGCGTCCTCATGCAGAACCCGCTCGGAAGGTCCTTTGTGAAGGCTTATTACAGGGTCTCTCCGCCTGTTGCCGACTTCATAGCAAGGCACGAAACACTCCGGGCAGCTACGAGGATCGCGCTTACGCCTATAGTCTACAGCGTCAAGTACTCAGGGCCGGCTGCGTCATTCGCCTTCCTGGCGATAGGTTTCGCGGCAATCGCCCGTATGAACAGAAAGCGGACGCGTTAAACAAGCCGCTCGAAGGCCGCAAGGGCTATCCGGCCCTTGCGGCCTTTCTTTTTGCGGATATTCCTTCCAATCCGGTAAACACCCAGAGCACCACCCCTGAGATAATGAGGGCGAGCATGAAAAATATTATGCCGCCCCTCGTATGAAGGGAGCCGTAGAAGACCCGTTCGTCAAAATGGTACCCGGCGAGCGTAAGCGCCGTTATGCGTATCCCGTTTTTAAGGATAGCTATGGGGAGCAGTATTGCTATGAAAGACAGGCGCCCATGCCACGTTGAGAGAAACATCTTCGCCGCTATCACCCCGGCTATGAAGAGCGCGAGGCTTGAACGTATTCCGCTGCACTCTTTTGCTACCTCGATAGTGATGCCAGGGAGATGGAAGAACATCCCGTCCCGCTGGACCGGCGACCCTGACAGATTGAACAGGAACCATGCGACGTCAGCAGACCTCTCTTGCAGAAAAACTATCAGCGGGTCAAGCATCTGTTCCGGCACTGGAACGATAAATAAAAGGAAGAGCAGGGGAAATACGGAAGCCCGTGACGCTTTTTTCCCATAGAACGCCATAAAGCCTCCAGCCCAGAACAGTATGGCGGAGAAGACAGTTGCCGCGAGATGGACATTGACGTCAGGTTTCCAGGCGAAGCCTAAGGCAAGACAGGCCGCGTATGCTGAAAAAATGAGAGGGAGCCCGATCTTGAAACAGTAAGAGGCATTCGATGATATTTCCAGCCTTTTGAGGTAGAAGAAGTACGCGCTCATAAGGGGTATCAGCGGGATATGCGAATAGAGCTCGCTTTCGAGGGAACGGTTATAGAGTTCCAGGAGCGTCTTTGAATATAACGCCCCCGCAGCCATGGTGAAAAGTATAAAGAGGGCTATTCTCTTCCTCGCATTCACGCGGGCATCCTCAAGTCTGTTTTTAAACCCGTTCATTTCCATGCTCAAACCGTGTTCTTCTGCGCTTTTGGCTGATGCATCAGCTGCTTGAGGTTGTTTTTTAACCTGCCTGCCCTGGCCCGCCACTGTCTCGTTATCCATCTGCCGATCTGCGCCATGCAGAGGCTTTTTTCATATAACGGGAGACCGGTTCTGCTTATCGCCATGAACTGCTCTAAGACGAGCTTGCTCCTGTTGAACTTATATACGCTCTTCCTGGAGGAATCCCACCAGACGGCGATCTCTTTTTTCGGCAGCCTTCGGGAGTTGCGCTCATGGTCTCTCCTGAAGAATAGATGCTCCGGCACCTCGTGGAACCTTCCTCTAAGGCATATCTCCAGCAGGAGCACGTAGTCGGCCCCGAAATATTTGCCAAGGAGCCTGGTCTCCCTCAACACAGATGAGCGTACGAGCCCGAACGCGGCATTGGCGAGATTTACTTTTGTCAGGAAATGCCTGGCCCTGTCGTGCGGCAAGTCATAAGGCATGTGGAGCCTGTCCTCATAATCCCTTATCTTAGCGCCTTTATCGTCTATCAGGATGGTCTTCGGATAGGAGAGCGCGGTCTGCGGGTCCCGGTCGAGCGCATCTACGCATTTTTCGAGGAACGTCGGCGCGCAGACATCGTCATAGGCGGCCCATTTGAAGTACTCGGACGTGGCCAGTGTGAATACGCGGTTGAAGTTCTCGGCGGCTCCGAGGTTCCGCTCGTTCCTGTAAAGCCTTATCCTTTCGTCTTTGCTGGCGTACTCAAGGCAGATATCATGCGTGGAGTCGGTAGACGCGTTGTCAGAGATGATGAGCTCGAAATCCCCGAAGCTCTGCGCAAGGATCGAATCGAGCGAGTACCTGAGATATCTTTCCGCGTTGTAGACCGGCAGACCTATGCTGACCCTCGGTTTTTTATTCATATCCAATCCCTTTTAAGCTGTTAGTATCCTGCTCGTAAGCCCCATTCCACGCACAGTCTTCCAAACCTCGCTTAGATAGATCGGGTTCATGAGTATGATGACTTGAGGTCGGTAGTCGATGAGGAATTCAGGACTTACGATCTCCTGCCCCGTTCCGGGGACAAACTTGCCATGTTTATGCGGATTGATGTCTATCGCGTATTTTATGAGGCCCGCCGTCTCAAACGCGTTCAGGAAAGTGGCTCCCTTTGACCCGCTTCCCCAAATTACGGCGACCTCGTTCTTTTCGCCAATTCTTTCAAGCTCGCCTTTCCAGGCTGTTCTCTTCCTGGCGTGTTTTCTTGAGAACGCATCGATGTCCTTTTTGAGCTCCCGTGCGCCGTGGACGGCTCTTTCTGAATGCTTACGGCAGTGTGCAGGCGCGCCCTCAACGCAGAGGAACTGCCCATCGAATGATTCCTCGACGCATAGCGCGTTGAATCCGGTCTCATGGAAAAGGTTTCTGAGCGAGACGGGGCTGAAGTATGAGCAGTGCTCGTATATTATGTCCCAGATGGAGAGTTCCCTTAAGGTATGAAGGATATTGGGGACCTCGAAAAAGACGGCTGTCTCCATCCTGTCGCCAATCGCGGCCCTGAGGTTGTCCATGAACTCTATAGGCGAGGTGATGTGCTCGAGGACATGGCGGCTGAGGATCATGTCCCCGGCGTACTCCGAGTACCTTTCCGAGTAGAAGTCCTGGATGAAAGTGATCTTGCGATCGCTTTTCTCTTGCCTCTCTTTCACGTAACTCGAGTCAAAACCTACCCCGCTTCTAACTCCCAGTTCGCTCAGGAGCATCAGAAAGTCCCCTTTGCCGCAGCCTATCTCTATGACATCCTTGCCGAACAGGCCGTGTTTTTCGACGAGTTTCGCGGCAAGCTGCCTCGCGTAATCCTGGAAGCTCGGCGAGAAGTGGAGCGAGTTTTCGTATTCCTCCGTGTATCCCATCACCCCAGGGTCGAAGGCTACGTTGTAGATATGGCCGCAGCATTCGCAGAACCCCAGTCTGATATCGCCGCGCCTTGTGCTCAAGGCGCTTTGGCGCGTCTGGCACAGGACATTGCAGTGGACAGGCTCCGCGTATATCTCGAAGAAGACATTGACGTCTCCGGAAGAGCAGACAGGGCATATTTTCAGGTTATTTTTCATTGCGCATTATACGGTCAGCAATTCAGCATGGACGCCCATGCCTGTAAGCTCTTTTTTGACCTCGTCCCTGTAGACCGGGTTCATGAGTATCACCGCGTCAGGCTGGTAATCGGCTGCTAATTGAGGCGAGATGATCTCATGGCCGGTACCGGCCATGAATGAGCCCTTCCTCAAGGGGTTGATGTCGACCACGTATCTTATCTCGTCGGTTATGCCAAGTGTTGTAAGGAACGCGACACCCTTCGAGCCGGAGCCCCACAGCAGGGTCCTGTAGCCGGTTTTGTTGAATTCGCGGAGCTTATGTCTCCAGAGAGATTGCTTCTGCTGAACGTTTTCGCTGAAATACCTGACAGCATTTTTGATATCTTCGGGTGCTTCCTCCTGAGTGTGCGTGGCCGTGATGATTTGATCAGTCGGCCTTGCCTCAAGCAAAAGATACTGGCTGCCGTAGGCGTGCCTTATGCCGAGGACCTCGAAGCCGTGCATTTTGAAGAGCCTTGCAAGGGACCCCGGGGTGAAGTAGGAGCAGTGCTCATAATATACGTCCCAGAAGGCGAGCTCACGGAGGATCCTGGTTACGTCAGGGACCTGGAAGAAGACGGTGGTCTGCCTGTCGCCGAGGGCCTTTCTCAAGGTAGAGATAAAAGCGCCTGTCGGCCCGATGTGCTCAAGCGTCATCTTGCAGACGACGAAATCGGCTTCGCAGGAGGAGTATTTATCCGAGTAGAAGTTCTTAACGAATGTAAGCCCGCCGCCTTCCTTTACGCGGCCGTCGTAGACCGGGTCGAAACCGGTGCCTGTAGAGCCGCCCATCTCGCAAAGGAGCGCGAGGAATTCCCCTTTACCGCAGCCTATCTCGAGTATGTGCTTGCCCCTCAAGTCATATCTTTCTATCAGGTCGGCGGCTAGCTCACGAGCGAACCTGTTGTAAGTGCCGGAGAAGGCCTGCGTCTCCTCGCACTTCTCGGAATAATCCTGGAGGGAAGGGTCGTATGACCTGTTCCAGATAAAGCCGCAGCGCCCGCAAAACCCCAGCCTTATGTCGCCTTTTGGATAATCCATGGCCGATTCTGTCGTTGGGAGCAGCAGCACCGTGTGGACAGGGGCGTCTTTGAATGTGTAGAACTCATCAACCGCCTCGTTGCCGCACCCGGGGCAGCCTCTCGCTGCACTCTCATCTATTGCTCTTTCCATTGCTATGCGGAGTGTCTTCATCCACGCTCCTTTCAGGCGATCTTCCATTCTGGGATCGGCACAATGAATTTTCCGCCCCTGGCCCTGTACTCGTCCTGTTGCCTTATTATTTCCTCGGCGAAGTTCCATGCCAGTATGAGCACGAAATCAGGCATCTGCTGCAGGAGCCTTTCAGTGCCGAAGATAGGGATATGCTTGCCAGGCATGTAAAGCCCATGCTTATGGGTGTTCCTGTCCACGACGAAATCGACCGTGTCCTTGCCTATGCCGATGTAGTTTATAAGGGTAGAGCCTTTGGCGGCCGCGCCGTACGCGGCGATATTCCTGCCCTGCTCCTTGAGGGCCTTAAGCATGTAGCGGAGCCCTTCCCTGATGTTCTTCACCTTTATCGCGAACTCGTTGTAGTAGGCAAAATCATCAACGCCATTGGCGCGTTCCTCTTCAAGTATCGTCTTGACGGTTACGTCCGGCTGATCCTTAAGCCCTATGTAGAGCCTGAGGGACCCTCCGTGTATCGGAAGCCGTTTTACTCCGTTAAGAAAAAGCCCGTGCTGCCTCAAGAGCCTGTCTACCGAGGTGGCGGAGAAATAACAGAGGTGCTCATGGTAGATGGTGTCGAATTCGCAATTGTCGATCAGGTCCCTGACGTAAGGCACCTCTATTACGGCAACGCCGTCCTCCTTGAGGAGTATCCTCAGGCCGTTCAGGAAGCCGCTTGAGTCAGAGACGTGCGCAAGCACGTTGTTGGCTATTATGACATCCGCCCGTTTTCCCGCCGAGCGGAGCTGCCTTGCCAGCGCGTAATTGAAGAAGCCGCATAGCGTTGGCACACCTCCGCTCTCGGCAGCCTCAGCAGGCCCCCTGGCAGGGTCGATACCGAGGCAGGGTATGTTCTTTTCAACGAAGTTCTTGAGGAGGTATCCGTCATTCGACGCTATCTCCACGGCGAAGCTCTTCTCATTCAGGTGGCGTGTCTCGATGAGGTCCATCACGTTTTCCCTCGAATGCCTCAGGAGCTCGTCGGAGAAGGATGAGTAATAGGGATAACGCCTGCAGAAAAGGACTTCTGGCGGCACTGTCTCGATTATCTGCAGGAGCGCGCAGTTTGTGCAGAAGGCGACCTCAAGGGGGTAGAGCGGCTCTGATCCGTTGATCTCTTCGCCTGAAAGCAGGGCGTCAGCCAGCGGCGTCTCCCCCAGGTCAAGCACCGTCTCAAGGCTCGTGCTCCCGCAGGACCTGCACTTGAATTCCTTGTTTTTCATCTTGCTTTCCTCCGCTTGATTCACCATTTTTTCCACGGCGCGTTGCCGCTCTCCCACAGCTTCTCGAGAAGCTTCCTGTCTCTGAGCGTATCCATGCACTGCCAGAATGATGAATGAGTATAGGCCATGAGCTGGCCGTCCCTGGCAAGCCCTTCCAGCGGCTCTTTTTCGAACTGGGTATCGTCCCCGGCGATGTAGTCGAAGACCTCAGGCTCGAGGACGAAAAAAGCGCCGTTTATCCACCCTTCAGAGGTCTGAGGCTTCTCGGAGAACTCGGTTACCATGTTGCCGTCGATCTCCAAATGTCCGAACCGGGCAGGGGGCCTCACAGCCGAGAGCGTCGCTATCTTCCCGTGGGAACGGTGAAACGCAATGAGCTCGTTCAGGTCGATGTCGGATACCCCGTCCCCCCAGGTCAGCATGAAGGTCCCGTTGCCGACCCACGGTTTGAGCATTTTTATCCTGCCGCCGGTCATCGTGTTCTGCCCTGTGTCGATCAGGTCTATCGTCCAGTCAGGGAGGTTGCCGTCCTTGATTATGACCTCCCCGGTCCCTGTCTTTACCGTCATGTTGCTATTAAGGGCGCAGTAGTCCTTGAGCCACCTCTTTATGTACTCGCCCTTGTACCCGAGGGCTATGGCGAATTCCTTGAAGCCGAAGACCGTGTAATACATCATGATGTGCCAGAGTATGGGGTGGTTGCCGACCTCGACCATCGGCTTCGGCTTTATCTCGGTCTCCTCAGCGAGCCTTGACCCCACGCCGCCGGCCAATATGGCTACTTTCATCTTTCCATCCTCCATTGGATTCAACACTTCTCTTTTGGTATCCACTCCGGCGCGAACGTAGTTCCGAGCTGGACAAAGCTGGTCGGCAGGTTCCAGTTGGCGCATGAGCTGTGATAGCAGTTGGCGCATCCTCTCGGCATGAGCTCCTCGTCGTTTACCGTGGCCCTCATCTGCTGCATCTCCTGAGAGTTCCATGCCTCTACTGGAGATGAGTATTCTCTTATGTCAAAGAGCTTGTCAGCAGAGGACTGGCACGGCCTCACGAAGCCGTCGCTTCCGATATAAAGGTCCCTCCAGGGGAAGGGGCAGGGCTTGTGCTTCAGGTTTCCCGCGTCTCCCTCGCCCTGTATTTCAGGGACCTTGAGATTTATATTTTTCTTGCTGGCGATCTCGCCAGCCGCGTTAAAATACTTCCTTATCATCTCCTGCTTGTTGAGTATTGATTCTCCCGCAAGTTCCTCGTTGAATATCGTCAGGTAGACGACCTTGACCTCCGGGATGCCTATTTCGCTGGCGAGCTCCACGAGCCTTGGAAGCTCGTGGATATTCCTGTTCATAGCGGTGAAACAAAAGTTGATGTACGGATAGTCAAGGCCGCGCCTTTTCTTTTCGGCCACAAGGTTTTTGACGGCTTCTACCTGGCGTACGAAGCTCCCGCCCTTTCTTATATAGTCGTTGGTCTCAGGGCTCGCCCCGTCAAGAGAAACGGCCATCAGGTCGAGATGGTGCTCGAATATGAGGTCCATTATCTTCGGCAGGGTGCTGCCGTTGGTGACAAAATATTTCCTGAGCTTCGGAAAGCCGTTCAGGTACCTGAGCACTTCGCCGAGCTTTGGGTGCATCGTCCCTTCTCCCCAGCCGTGGAGAGTAACCTCTTCTGTTTTGGTATAGAAGGGCTCGCAGTCCATTACCATCTTGACCGGAAGGTCGTTGGTCTTGAAGTCCGTTGCCTCCCTGCCGCACATGATGCACTGAAAATTGCACTTGTTCGTGAGCTCAAAGACGATGCGCCTCGGGCTTGACTGGATGATCGTCTTGCCTTCGTGGTATTCCTTGAGGTTGAGATCGCTGTTTGCCTGCTGTTCGCCGGTCAACGGTGTTTTGAAAAGGCGTTCTGTTTTCATTTGATCCTCGTTTAGGTGATTGAGGCGTTGTTGTCAGGGTTCGATCGTCTTTGCCTGCTTCATGCAGTATCTTCGCGTTACTATCCTTTTAGCCGTTCCAAGGACGGAGCGCGCCTTGTCCTTTACCGGCAGTTTCATCCAGTTCTTGAAAAGTGAGAAACCCTTTAGCCTTGGGGCCGGTACCCAAAGGAGCTTCATCGCCATGAGGCGGCCCCATATCGACATCCTTTTCCGGAGCAGGTTGCCCTGTGACTTTACAATGACGCCGGGGTCTATCCTCCTTAGCTTCAGGTATCCGGCCTCCATTGCTGAGGCTATTATTTTTCTCCCCAGCCCGGTCCTCGCTATCACGAGGGAAAGGCCCGGCTCTTCTGCCGCAGGCTCTCTGTGCCAGGGGTCGCCGCAGGATATGTCAGAGAACTCCCCTGTGCCGTCCGGGCAGAGATAGCACCGCATAGGCCTGTACTTCTGCAGAAAGCCCCAGGCCTCTTTGTACGTTAGCCTGGACTCATTTCCGTCCTGACGCACCGCCTGCCACATGCCGGGCCATCCCATGCCCCTGTATCTCAGGCTCTTGAGCTCTGCCGTCCGGATATTGAATCTTTCGAGGAGGTCTATGGTCCCGAGGGTCGATGGGGTACCGGCGCAGAATATTGATATCGCAAGCCCGGTTTTGGCATTAAGCGCAGGGTTTCGCTCCTGGGCCTTACGTAGCGCCGCCACGTCGCATGGCTTTCCTATGAACACTCCAGGGGAGGGTGCTTCCTCTATCGAGCGCAGTCCTTCGCAAGGGGATGAGGGCGAGTACCTCGACCCTGTCCTCGAAAGGAGATCCTCGCGCGCCCGGCTGAAATACGTCCTGTTCTTCCATGGGTTCCTTTCATCCACGGCGCCATGCAGAACGCCGCTCATGCCTGATTTTTCGACGCAAAAGAGGGCGAGGGCGGTGGCGGCCCCGCCCGATGAGCCTCTGTAGCGAATCTCAGGGTCGGCGGCGTGCCCCTCCCAGACCTCCAGTACCGGTCCCCAGCCTTTTCCCAGTTCCTTTATCGCCTCTTGATGCCACTTGCCGTGAGAGGAATCGGCTCCAGGGCAGACCTCCACGCATTCTCCGCAATTGCTGCAACCGGTATCTATCCGCGGCCTTATGCCGTCGTGGACGATATCGACAAGTTTTACTTTGCCTTCTTTGCAGGCGTATGCGCAGGCGCCGCATCCAAGGCAGAGCCGCCAGGAGGCTATATCCTCTACGTTTCTGAATCGCATTTTTGAAGTCGGCACGTGGGGCCTATGTTTGCTTTGATAGACGAGTTGATACGGTCATGCCTTGGGAAAGTACTTGAGCCCGAGCACTTTGAAGAGTTTTCTTTTGAGCCTTGCTCTCAAGCCGATGAAGTCATAAGGGTCGATGGAATATTCCTGGAGCTTCTGCGCGCTGCTCCGGAGCCTCCTTGTCCAATCCTCTTTTGTGCTTACGCCGTACTGAGAGGCTGAAAGGGGCATGGCCCTTCTAAGGTCTTCGTCTGTCTTTATGCCGGTGTGCTCTGCCCTGGGGTCGTCCATGTGCTCCTGGTACAGGACGGGATAGTACCAGCCTATGATGTAGCCCTTTGCAGCGGCCCTCATGCACCATGTGGTAAAGGTCTCCCTGGGCTTAATCAAGCCGATGTCGTCGATGACCTTGCGCTTCATGAGATAGCCGGAGCCTTCAAGCCAGCAGTTCCGAAGGAGCATATGCGGCCCGAAGGCCTGGATTTTTTTAGCGGCTATCGTTACGTTAAAGTCCTCGGGAGGGAACCTCCAGCAGCCGATAAGGCCCGCTTCCTGGATATCGCTGTGTGCCTTTTGAAGCTTCTCGACCCATCTCGCCGGCATGAGGCAGTCGTCGTCGACCTTGCTAAGGAGATCCGCGTCAGACGAGTTTTCCCAGAACCAGTTGGTAGGGCCTCGCAGCCTGTCGTTGGTCCTGTTGTAGATTATCTTCTCTATCGCATGATGTTCCTCGAAGCCTTTGAGCACGGCCAGGGTCTCATCCGTTGAGGCGTTGTCCCAGACGACTATTTTCCCGTTTGAAGGCATCGTCTCGCAAAGCCTGCCGAGAGAGAGCTTCGTGTAAGCTGGCCTGTTGTGCGTTATCATCAGCACTTTTATCTTCATATCCTTCCCTTCACAAGCTTGAACGCTTCGCTTATCTCCGGTACCTTCAGCACCTTTACAGCGATGAGCAGGTAGCTTGCAGCCCCTAAGGCGATAAGCACGGCAAGGGCTGATTCCATCTGAAGGTGGAAAGAGCTTGCGTTCAATACCCTGAAGCCCTGGAGGACCAGGACCATTACGGCGGAGCACGCGGCAGAAGGGGCAAGGGCCTTCATGAACTCAAACGCCCCGACGCCAATAAGCCTGTTCGCGAAGTACTGTCCTATGATGAATACGGGCACCGAGACTATTATATAGGCGAAGATAAGCCCAAATAGACCCCAGCGTATGCCGACCAGGAAGGCCATTATCACGAGGGCCGAGGTGAATAGCCCGACTTTAAGGGTCAAGTCAGGCCTCCCCTGCGAATTGTAGATTATCCCGCCGGTGGTGCCTATCGACTGGAGAGCCCCAACGACGCACAGGAGCTTCAAGGGGAGGACCGCCTGTGCCCACTGCGCGCCGTAGACTGAAAGTATGAACTCTTCGGATACCATGAAAAGGCCTGTCATCATCGGGAAGGTTATAAGTGATATCGTCCTTACCACTTTGAGGTACACAGCCCTGGTCCTGGCCATGTCGTCCTGAATGCTCGAGAAGACAGGATACAGGACTCTGCCAATGGACCACGATATCAGCTGCAACGGCTTGAGCATCAGGTTGTAGGCGACAGAGTAGAAGCCGAGCGTCTGCGTTCCAAGGTACTTGCCTATTATGAGGTTATCCAGATTCCTCGCGAAGTAGTTAAGGAAGTTGAAGGCCAGCAGGTTTGAGCTGAACCCGAAAAGGTCGTTGAAGCATTTTCTTACTATCCTGAACCTTGGACGCCATCGGACGATCTTCCAGATAAAAGGTGTAATGAGAGGCTGGGAGATTATCTTTCCAAGTACCATGCTCCATACACCGGCTCCTGAAAGGGCGAGTAAGACCGATATGGCCCCTGATAAGGCGTTGCCGGATAGTGTTACTATCGATAGTTTTTTAAACTCAAGTCTCTTTGCCAGGATGGTCGTGTGTATCGAGGTAAAAGGGCTTAATATGAAGCCAAGCGCTGATACATAGAGGATGCCCTTCAAGACCGGTTCATCGTAAAACGAGGCGACGAACGGAGCCGCCATGGCAAGCAGTAAGGCGATGCCCGCTCCTGCGATGAGACTCACGGAAAAAGAGGTAGAAAGGTAGTCGTCATCTATATTTTGCCTCTGGATTATGGCCGCCCCCATCCCGAGGTCCTGGAAGAGGGTGATTATGCCTGTAAAAACGGCTGATATCGCGACGATCCCGAAGTCCTCCGGCGCAAGGAGCCTCGCCAGTATAATCGTAACCGCGAAGGTCACGGCCTGAGAGGCGACATTGGAGGAGATCGACCAGAAGCTTCCGCTGATTATCTTCTGTTTGAGCTCTGTCTTGTTCACCTGGACGCCGCTGCCGGGGAGAAGACCTCCCTGTAATAATCTTTAAGGGTCACGGCGATATTCTCCCAGCTGAAAAGTTCTTTTACACGCTCGCGTCCAGCCTCAAAGAGGCGCGCCCTGAGCGCCGGGTCCGTTACCATGCGCTCTATCGCCGCCGCGAGCTGTATTGGGTCGCCCGGTTCTACGAGGAGCCCGGATACGCCGTCCTCGACTATCTCAGGGACGCCTCCCACCCTGGTCGCTATGACAGGGAGGCCGCAGGCCATAGCCTCGGCCACAGGCATACCGAAGGTTTCATAGTACGACGCGTTGATGAATATGCTCGACTCGGAGTATTTAGCAAGCATCTCGGAGTGGCTCACATGACCTGAAAAAAAGACCCTCTGAGCCTGTTCGGGGGCTATCATCGCCAGTATCCTTTCCTTATAGCTCCCTGGGTAAAAGGCGCCGAGAGACTTGAGCAGTACGCTATCTGACAGGTCGATCAGGAACTCCTTCGGTGTTATCCTCTCCTGGCCGACCAGATGCAACTCGAGTCCAGGTAGCCTTGGCGCGAGCATATTGAATGCATCTATCACGACGTGCAGGCCTTTTTCCGGTGTTATCCTGCCGACGCATATAAGTTTTGCTCCGCCGTCCTCTGCCATGACCTGGCTGAAACGGCCATAGTCAACCCCGTTGTGCAGCGTCTTGAATCTAGAGGAAAATTCAGGAAATGCCTGACTTGCCTTTTTTGTCAAGTAATCGCTGCAACAAACAACGAGGTCCGCGCGCTTGACCCTCTTTCCGATCTGTGTTCTGTCCAGCTGGGGGATCCATTCACTGTGAGTATGAAAAACGACTCTGGTATCAGGATTAAGCGCTTTTATAACCGGCAGGAACTGCGTGAAGTTATTTATATGCACGATCTCGAAGCCCTCTTTTCTTATGTCGAGGGCGAGCTGAAGCATGAAAAAAGGATAGTAGATGGCTGAATTGAAAAAAGGCTTTTTAATGCTGTATAAAGGCGCGAGCTTCCCGGTGAACCTGCGCAGAGTCATATCCGGCCATACAGAAAGCCTCCGTACCTTTATGCCGGGAGGGAAATCGGGAGAGCCGCCCTTGCTCGTGTATACCGTAATATCGAATTCTGTAGAGAGCCTCTTTGCAAGTTCCAGGATTATGATGCTTATCGAACTCTTGAAATGCGCGTCAAGCGGGTTGGTAACAAAAGCGAGTTTTGGTCTCATTACTCACCCGCGACCGAGGCCCATGCTCTCGAACAGATTAAGGACGGTCTCCTTGACATATGGCATCTCCCCTTTCAGTTTTTTTGCGATCTCGGCTCTTTCCTCGAATGCCTTGTCTACGACCCTCAGGACGCCGTCGGAATCGAGTGTGCACGGGTCTGCCACATAGCCCTCTACTCCTATGGATTCCATTACCCCGATGAACTTTCTGCTGTACGCAATCGGGACGGCAGGCACGCCCTGTGAGAGCGCGGCTATGCAGGCGTGCATCCTTGAGCCTATGAAGAAACCGCATTTGCCGATCATGTGCTTTATCTCGCCCTGGTCGTACTCGCCGGACAGTAGCGACAGCCTACCGCCGTAAGAGGCCTTAAGCTCTTCGTATACCGTTGCGCATGCCTCGGAATCGCTCTCCCTGTGACCGCCAAAGACGTGCGGGATGAGTATGATATTTGCGCGTTTTTTCATGATGAGGAAGTCTATTATCTCGCCTATCAACCGCTTGTAGTCTACCTTGAGGCCGAACATGTTATTCATGCTGTAGCCGCCTATGTAAAGCAGCCCGCTGACGTTCAGCCCAACCGTGCATGTTGCCTGCTCCGCGCCGTCAAGTTCCGTCCCTTCGACTGATATGCGTTCCGGCTTTACCGGGTCCACGACAAAGCCCATATCAAAGCAGAAACGCACCTTTTCGCTATCCCCTCGTAAACCGATAAGCGCACGGACATCGGTCAATCCGTCCCGGTCCCTCGAATAGGCCGCGAATGAGTTTTGCAGTATGAACTTCGCCACGGCCTTTGTAACGCCCATCTTGAACGGCCCGAAGGTCTGGGGGAGCTGAACAAGGGGCTTTCCCATGAGGATGACGAGTATCTGCGGGAGGCAGACATAGAAGAAGCGTCCGAACCCGTAGATGTCGCTGAAGCTATCCCCGCCAGCGATAGACGCCGCGACGTCAGCCGAATCAAGTTCCATCAAGGTGCTGTTGCCTGCTATCAGCTTCGCTCTAAGCCTCCTGAAAGGGATGACCCTCGCGGCAGCCGCAAGTACTATAAGGAGCGCGATATTGTTGGGCAGGAAGAGCTTTTTTGAGAATCGGATGTTGACCAGTTTTACAAGGATATCCCTGCCGTTGACTACGAGGTTATAAAATTCGCCTCTTTTGGCGTAATCAAGGATGGCGATATCGGCATCAGGGCGCCACTGCTTGACGCATTTTATGGCCCCGGCTGCGAGCGCGCCTACGCCCATGTTCCTGGTATTGAAAGACGCACCCAGGAGAAATACCTTGGGCTGATCTGATGGTTTTCTCATTAAATTGAAGGTGGTTTATGTTTTTTTCAGGTACTGAAGAGTTCTGATTTGGATGAGGTTGTTTTTTTATGTATAACTTGGCTTGCCGACTGGCGCCCTTGATATGAAGAGCCTGTGCCATATCTCGAAGTTTATCAACGGGAATATCATCCTGTTGTTGTCCTCCCTGCCGCTTAAGTGGGCTTCGACGATCTTCCTTACCACACCCTTGTCAAAAAGGCCGTGTGAGAGCGACCCGTCAGAGCAAAGGAGCTCTATCGTAAAATCCTTAAGTTCACCGCGTATCCAGCCTGATATGGGGGTAGGGAAGCCCTCTTTCTTACGATAGATTATCTCTTTAGGAAGGAGCCTTTCGAGCGCCTTTTTGAGTATATATTTTGTCACCAGGCGTTTTACCTTGAGCCTGGCCGGCACCTGGAACGCCAGTTCCACAAATGTGTAATCAAGGAAAGGGACCCTGGCCTCTATGGAAGTCGCCATCCCCATCTTGTCCTTTTTCATGAGGAGGTCATCCGGGAGCCAAACGTTCGTATCCAGCGTAAGGATCTTGTCTATGTTGTCCATGCCCTGTATGTCAGGCAGAAAACGTTCGAATATGTCGGAGAAGGTGTTTTTTAACCCGCTATGGTCATTAAGGAGGCCTTGCTTCATCTCCTCAGTGAATACCGTGTGCCAGGACATGTACCTGCCGCTGAAGTCCGGTATCGACATAGAGCGGTGGCCTTTTTTGAGGAGCGGAGCGCCGGGCAGCATATGTATCAGTCTTTTTAATATCGTATCCCTCATCAGCCCTGGCATCAGGAGGTAATACCCGGAGAGGACCTCGCCCCAGTGGCGGTTGTACCCGGCAAAGAGCTCATCCGAGCCTTCTCCTGTAAGGAGCACAGTCACCCCGTTCTCCTTTGCCAGCCTCGACACGAAATAAAGGGGTATGGAGGCGGGCTCGCCTATTGGCTCGTCCTGGTGCCAGATGGCCTTAGGCAGGAAGTCGAGGAACTTTTCGGCGGTGACTACGACCTCTCTGTAATTACTCTCAAAGTGCCTGGCCGCTTTTCTCGAATACCTGAACTCTGAGACGCTGTCATCGCCTGATGCGCTGTACCCGACTGTGAAAGAGGGAACGGGCTTGCCTGCAAGCTCGGTCATGAGCCCAAGTATGGCGCTGGAATCGAGCCCTCCGCTAAGGAGCGCTCCGACCGGCACGTCGCTCTGCATCCGTTTTTTTACAGACTCCTTCAACGCGGAGTAGATATGTCCGGCCAGGTCCTCCTCTTCGGCCTTGACCATGAACTTCGAGAGGGCCGTATCTTTCTTTAATCCCCAGTACCTTTCGACGCGCGCCTGCCCATTCCGTACGGTCATCATATGTCCTGGCTGTAGCTTCTGTATTCCGTCGAACATCGTCCTCGGCCCAGGCACGTAATGGAGCGTGAGAAAGTTGGATAGCGCCTGCATATCCACGCCCCTCGGGACTTCAGGGTCTTCGAGCAGGGACTTTATCTCGGAGGCGAATGAGATGGCCCTGCTGTCGATATGGTAGTAAAGTGGCTTTATGCCGAGCCTGTCTCGCACGAGAGTCAGCTCTCTTTTTTTCGTGTCCCATACCGCTATCGCGAACATCCCGTTGAACCGCGAGGCAAACTCCGCACCGTATTCCTCGTACGCGTGTACGATGACCTCGGTATCCGAGGAAGACCTGAAGGAGTGTCCTGCCTTCCTCAGCTCATCCCTAAGCTCGATATAGTTGTATATCTCGCCGTTAAAGACCACGGCCACGGTAGAGTCCTCGTTCATCATGGGCTGATGCCCCAGGGGCGAGAGGTCGAGTATGCTGAGCCTTCTATGCCCCAGTCCAAGCGGGCCGTCCAGAAAAGTGCCCCTGTCGTCAGGCCCCCTGTGCTCCATGATGTCTGTCATGGCGTCGATTCTGCCCTGTGAGGCAGGTGCTCCGTTAAAGTTCAGTTTTCCGCAGATACCGCACATTTTTTATACCCTGTCCTTTATGAGAAAAAGTCTTTTTAACTGGTTTGACCTCAGGTATTTGATGAAGTCGGCGTCGTCGATCCTTTCTCCGCTTGTTAAGATCGCCTTTAAATACCCGTATAGCATGCCGATGCCGTCGAGAGGGGACTTAATGGCGCATTTTATCGCCCTCACAAGCAGGAATACCGGATGATATCCCATGAAGTAAGAGCCGCGGCCCCGTTCCGCGCCTGACCTGAATGTCACTGCCGCCTTGTCCTCAGGCCTCAGGTGTATCACCCGGAGCCCGGCTACCGGCTCGGCGGTCCATCCCTTCATCCTGGCCTTTATCTCGTCTATGCCGTCCCAGCCCATTGCAGGGATAAGCCCGCCAATGTCGTCGAGGCACCTCTTCCTGTATATCTTGCAGGACCCGTGCGTATGCCTTTCGGCAGATCTTTCTTCTACAAGGCCACCGTTTACGCGTATATGCCTTATCCCGCTGGTTATGCCGAGGGCAGGGTTAAGGTACATTCGCTTGAGCGCCTTCTCGAAGAAATCCGGATCGAAGGACAGATCGCCGTCGAGCTTGACGATATACTCGAAGCTTGAATTGACGGCGGCTAGCCCGCGGTAGAAAAGCCCCACGATATGTCCGCCCCTTAACCTTTCCGTGCCGGGCAGCCTGATAAGCTTGATCCACGGGTTCCTAGCCGAATATTCCCGTATGATCTCCGGGGTCTGGTCGGTCGAACCGTCGTCTACTATTACCCACTCAACGGGCTTTATAGTCTGTGAGAGCATCGAATCCAGGGCCTCCCGGATATAGGATGCTTCGTTCCTGACAGGCGTGACCGCCACATAGCTCTCAGTGGCCATTTTTGCCTTCCTCGCATATAAGCCCGTTGACCGTATTGAGGTACCTTTGCGACATCACGGGCCAGGAGACGACCTCATACGCACCCGCGGCCTTTTCCGTGAAAGACCTTCTCTGCTCCGGGCTGGCGCAGAAAGCCTCTATCTGTTCAGCCAGGTCGACAGTGTCTCCGGCGGTGAAGTATTTGATGCTCTCCTCGTCAAATATCGACTTTATCGAATCGAGCCTTGAAGCCACAACAGGCATCCTCATGCAGACGTACTCGAATATCTTGGTTGAAAGCGCGAGGTTCATGAACGGGTCGTCAAGGTACGGGACGATCCCCATGTCAGATGTCCCGATGACCTCGCTTACTCGGTCGAGTGGAAGATAATCGCCAAGCTCCACGTGCCCGGAAAGCCCTTTTTCCCTAACGAGCGCTTCCAGCTCTTCCCTGTAAGACGGGTCGTACTTGCCGTATATGCTGAGCCTTGTCTCCGGGAACCTCGTTTTGAGCAATCCGACTGCCTCTATCGCGACGTGAAGGCCGAACCTCTTTGCCACTGTGCCGTGATAAAGTAGCGCCGGGCCGCGCTCTATCTTCCGCCAGGCGCGCGCGCGCGGCATTTTAAAAAGGCCGTTGTCCGCGGAGTTTAATACCAGTGTTATCTTCTTCGCCGGTATGCCTCGTTCTATAAGCCTTTGCCTGAACCCCGGGCTCGTGGTAAGGACGCTGTCGGCGAAGGCGCACGAGAGGCGCTCGGCCAGCTTAACGACAGGGAGCAGGACTTTCAGACGGTTTTGCCTCGTCTTTGACTCGAAGAGTTCTACCGTGAGGTCGTGCAGGTCCAGTATTACCGGGACCCCGGCGAGCCTGTGAAGCAGGCCAACGAACACAAGGTGGTCTGGCATGTTATGCGCCTGTACGAGACTGTACCTGTGGCGAAGCGACAGGGAAAGAAACCTTAAGAATGCCAGGACGGCGAAAAGGGTCGAAAGCAGGAAGTACTTGATTAGGTTCTCTTTGCGCTCCGTCCCCTGCATTACCCTGTGGGCGGTTATTCTGCCGTAGTTCTCGGTTCTTGGCTCGCCGGCCCTGCCGAGACAGACTACATCTACATCTATGCCAGCCCTGGCGAGGACCTCGGCTTCGCGCCGGACCCTCGGGTCAGCGGGGTAGTAAGAGAATACGGCCATGGCGACCCTTTGAGTACCGCTCCCCATCTTTAAGCCATCCTTGCCCGTGTAAAGAGCCATTTAAGGCATGCCGCGCTCCTTTTGGCCTTGTGCGCGGCAGCCTCCCTTCCGGATGGATCGAGTGTAAACTGGATCGCGGACCTCGCTATCCTCAGCGCCTGATGGAGAAAGACTATCGAGAGATAGGCGGACCGCTTGAGCGGTCCGCTGTGTTTTTTCCAATATTTCAAGTTGGCCTTTTGCATCTCGACATAGAATCTAACGGGGGCCAGGGCAGAGCTCGAGCCGCCGTAATGTATGGCCCTGGCTTCAGGGTAGAATACTGTCTCCCAGCCGGCGTTATGGAACCTCTTGCACCAGTCCATGTCCTCCGCGTAGAAGAAGAACCTCTCGTCCAGAAGCCCTACCTCGTCCATGACCTCTTTTCTTGCCATCATGAAGCAGCCGCTTATAGCCTCGACCTTTCTAATGGCGTCATGGGGCGGGTAATTCCATCCGTCAAGCCCTATCGCCGAGCAGAGTGCGCTTTTAAGCGACGGGAAGCTCCTGCATGTCCGCTGCAGGGTCATGTCAGGGTTGAAGACGAGCGGGCCGGCCAGGGCGACGAGCGGGGTTTCTTCCATGAAGAAAAAAAGGCGTTCCATGCATCCTTCGAGGACGATAACGTCAGAGTTTACCAGGCAGACGTATTTTCCCGTACTCTGCCTTATGCCTATGTTATTAGCCCTGGCGAACCCGAGGTTCTCCTTCTGGACCAGGAGCTTTACTTCAGGATAGAGTTCGCGGACCGCCTCGGCAGAGCCGTCCGTGGACGCGTTGTCGACCACTATGACCTCTGCCTCAAGCTCGCCGAGGCCGCACTCAAGCGACTTAAGGCACCTCAGCAGGTACTCCCTGGCGTTCCAGCTTACTATTATTATCGTGATATCTGCCATCAGGCCCGTGAGGTCCCTTCTGCGCCGATGGCTGATACAGGGGCAACCTGGGCGGCCAGGCGTTTTTCTTCTTCCGTAAGGCTCCTTACGGCCGCGAGCATCGCGAGGTTCATGTAAAGGATGACCTTTACCTGGTCGAAGTAAGATACTCCAAAGAATGCGACCACATGGACGAACAGGGATACTCCGAGCGCCCAGGCGACCTTGTCATGGCCGGGCTTTAAATATCCCGATTTTACGGCCCTTCCTGCCGACTGGAAGCAGTAGGCGAGTATCGCGATAAAGAGCGCCAGGGTAATCATGCCGCCGTCAACGGCGATCCGGATGAAGTGGTTTGTCACGTCGAAGAGGTAATATCCCCATGAAGCGGTAGACTGCACCCCGAGAAGCCACCATTCGCCGACCCTGTTGACGAACTGGTCGAATAGCCTGTATCTGTGAAATGCGGTCGATGCGCCGAATATCTTTACCTTGAGCATCAATGCCCATACCGGCGCCTTCATGACCATATGGAGGCCGAGCAGGGTAAAGACAAAGCCCCATCTTATGACCCGCATATGTTTCCTGTAGTGCCAGAGGAATATCCCGATCACACCCGCAAGGTAGGCGAGCGCCGGTCCGCTTGACGATGTGCTTATGGTGATGAGCGTCGCCGCCGCGATGCCAAAGTACATGAGGAGGCTTCTGCCGTTCAGATTTCTCGCGGCAACGAAGAGCGGCAGGAGGGAAGCGCTGAAAGAGCCTGCGGTTATCGGGTGCGAGAACGCACCCTGGCACCTGAGCTTGCCTTCCCTTACTATTGTGTACTCAGGCACTCCGCCGAAGATGGAGAAGAGGTTCCTGCCGGTCTGCCTTTCCACCAGCATCGCCAGCGCTACTGGAATGGCCGCGACGGCGAGCGTCTTCGCGACCCAGAGCACGTCGTCCATGGACCTGACGAGGAAACGGGTGAGGAAGTATACGCCTATGATATCGAAGGATGTACCGAGCCTGTTGACGAGAGCCCCGGAGGTCTGCCATAAAAGCGAGTAGACGACTACGCTGGAAAAAGTCCACAGGAGCATGAGCTTGTCTATCCTGTTAAGTTTCATCTCCTGGTGCTCTGACCTTATGATGACCCTGACCCAGCCGAGGAGGACGAGAATCCGCAGGATAAAGAAGTCCAGTGAGGCGATTATCACGCGCTGCTGTATGGGGATAAAGACTACCGCAAAGATGAGCGGCACAAGCGCAGCCCTCCTGGGAAGAAGCAGCATGAGAAAGCCTGAGGCAAGCGTAAAGGCAAGCGCCAGGGGATGTATGTCACCGTACTCTTGCATCATATCCCTTTCATGCGAGATACCTGTAGAAAAGCCTTCCAAGTATCCTGTTTGAAAAACCGGGTATGATCCTCAGGAACGCGCCTGCTATGCGGGCGGGATGGGCCCCCTCGTCCTTGAGCACTGCTTTTCTCTCGGGGCTCTGGATATAATATAACGGCGTGGCTGAAGCCCCCCATCTCGTTTTGAAATCCATGAGGCCCCTGTTCCCAATGTAGGTCCTGCCGAAGTCGAAAACCCCGTATCCTTCGTCTGAGGCCTTTTTGATAGCCGACCATAGCGCGAGCTGTCCCGCCCCGTCGCGAAAGTACCTCTCATCGGTAGCCCCGAACTTGTAGTAGACGGTATCCCTGAACCTGAGGCAGAGCGCTCCTGAAGCCGCGCGTCCACGCTTCCTGACCATTATGAGGAAGACCAGCCCGTACGGAGAAAGGGTATTCCACAGGTTTTTGAAGAAGGAGAAAGGCTGCACAGGAGCGCCCTGCCTCTTTCTTGTCATCACGTGAAGCCCGTAGAAATCCCTGAGGTCGTTGATCGACGTGCCTTCAAAGGCCTCGATTCCTGCCCTGAAGGCCTTTTTGATCTGCCGCTGGACGCAGTCCTTGTGAAAGGAGGCTATGAGCTTTTCGGTGTCGTTTGTGAGCTTGAGAGAGAAGTTTACGTAATTGTCATATGCTGAAAAGCCGCGGATGGGTTTCTTGACCGATGTCCTCAGCTCTATAGACCCATACGGGTTATCCTGCATGCGCGCGATCTGGTCCAGAAAGTTTTCCTCTTCATGCCCCTTGAAGACCGGGCCGCACACATCCGAGAAGGGGTAGGATACGAGCCTCGATCCGGAAAGGATGCCCTTGATGCTCGCCGCTGGCATTGCCGCTGAGATCTGCCCCTTTAGGATCATCAACAGGTAAAGGGGCTTTATCCCATACGTCAGCTCTATAGCCTTATGCCAGGCAGAGTGGTGATAGACGGTACTGCCATCGCATGAGGAGACGAAAGAGTCCCAGTTGACCGCGCCAATTTCCTCGATGGTGTATAAATGGATACGGCCGATGGTATCGGTCAAAAGTTCAGCATCCTTTTAAAGAAATCGGCTACATTTATCGAGTCAACGTCAGACGAGATCGCGAATGCGCACTGAGCGCCGTAGGGCCATCTCCATAGGCGCAGGAGAGGGTAGGGCGCTTTCTCGACCATCTCAAGGAGCGGCCGTCTGTCGTTATCTCCGAACCTCTGGTAGCCGTCGATCAAGAGGGCTTCTTTATGTGGTTCTTCCTCAACGGTTACGATAAAGCCCTCTTCCGAGAGGAATCGTCTTACATCCGGCGAACAACTGTTGGACAGTTGTATCGTGTGTTTTTTCCAGTCGTCCGTCTCAAAGCATGAATATCCGTCTCTCATCGACATGTCAGCAACCGAGTAGATCCCGCATATCGACCTGTCATCATGCTGCCTCTCAGTGCGCTTCATGAGCACCGCTGATTCAGGAGGCGCGGTGAGTCTCAGCCACGCCCTGCCGTTTGTGTTTTCGATCTCCCAGGCTGACGACTGCCTCCGTTCCCACCAGGCGGTTATCTCACCCAGCGTGGCAAACCATACCTTCGGAGACTTCTCCCTGGCCTGCTCTGCGAGGACCTTTATCGTCCTTTCGAAGTACCTGAACCTTTCTGGGTGGAATAAAAGGTGGAAGAGCTCGCCTCTGGAGTAGATCTTCTCGAAGATAGAGCTCCATACCCCGGTTATGGCCGAGCTCTCCTTTACACGGTATCTCTCGAAGAGCATCTCGTCGTCTGGCGCTGTTATGGGGATATCGATGAGCTTGCCGGCCTGTGACGGCAGCGAGATCGCGACCTCATGGCTCGATGTATTGTAGAGGAGCCCGAGCTTTTTCATGTGCCGGTTATAGCTGGCCTTGGGATTTACGCCCTCGTCCCAGAGTATCAAGTTGTTGCTTGTCCAGAGAAAGCGGCTTTTCCCCAGGGCCGCCATCGTGTCCCCGTTGTAGCTCAGGTACGGGCACCGAAACCCGTTGACAGGCAGGCGCGCTTTCTCGAAAGCCGCGTAGCTTTTCTCCACCAGGTCGCATTGTTCCTCGAGTCTTTTGAGTTTCATGTTGGTGTGTACGTAGCCGTGGGCGGCGAATTCATGGCCGAGGTCCCGGAACCTTTCAAAAAAGCTGTGATGGCTTTCAAGCAGGTCCCCGGTTACGCAGAAGGTGACCCTAACGCCAATCGGGCCGAGCCCTTTTTCAAGCGCTTCCATCATCTCGGTGAACCTCTGCCTTCCGAAAGAGTATCTTAACAAGACCTGAAGCGTGCGCTCGATGGAATGAAAAAGGCCCTTGGTCTCGATGACGTGACTTAGAAAGCCTATCGACAAAAGACGCCCCCGGTGTGGTCGACTATGAGCTTTGCGACCCTTTGCTGCTGTTCATACTTAATGCCCGGGTACATGGGGAGCGAGAGTATCTCTGCGGCGACGCGTTCCGTAACCGGGAGGTCGCCTGTTGTCAATCCAAGGTGCCGGTACGCGTTCTGAAGGTGAAGCGGAACAGGGTAGTGAAGCCCGGTCGAGACCCCCGCGTCTGAAAGGCGCCTCTGCAGCCCGTCCCGGTCCTTGACCCTTATGACGTAGAGGTGGTAGACGGGGCGGCTCCCCGGGTGCTCTGCGGGGAGCACGACCTTATCGGTTGCGAGGAGTTCTGAATATACGTGAGCGCGCTCCCTTCGCATCTCATTCCAGGCCGGGAGGCGGCGGAGCTTGACGTCGAGGAACCCGGCCTGTATCGCGTCCAGCCTGCTGTTGTATCCTTCGACTTCGTGGTGATACTTCTTCGATTGGCCGTGGTCGCGTAGCATCTTTATCAACTGGTCTGCTTCCCGGTCGTTTGTGGTGACCGCGCCTGCCTCACCGCACGCCCCGAGGTTCTTGCCCGGATAAAAGCTGAAAGCCGCGGCAGCGCCTATTGAGCCTGCAGTCCTCCATCTGTTCTCGGCCTTTGAGAAATACGCCGCCCCGTGCGCCTGGCAGGCGTCTTCTATCACAGTAAGCCGGTATTTGCGGGCGGCTTCATTGATGGCGTCCATATCGCATACCTGTCCGTAAAGGTGGACTGGGACTACCGCGGTAACGGTGCTCCCGGTCTTGCGGTCAACCGGCCTTCCGTCCTGAGAGATATCACAGCAGGACTCGATGTACTCGCACAGGCTTGCCGGGTCCATGTTGAATGTAGCCTCGTCTATGTCTACGAAGGCAGGTCTTGCGCCTGCCTGTGTTATCGCCTCGACTGTAGCTATGAACGTATTGGCGACGGTAACGACGGTCTCTCCGCGTTTTATCCCGGCTGCCATAAGCGCGAGCCGCAGCGCGTCTGTGCCGCTTGAGACACCCGCGCAAAATGAGGCCCCGCAGTAGGCCGCGAAGTTCCCTTCGAAGTCCTCTACAGCCTGTCCTCCTATGAACCTTGCGCCTCGGAGCGCCTCCCTGAAAACAGATACCAGCTCCTCCTCCAATTCGATGTGAGGGGAGGTGAGGTCTACAAATGGCGTTGAAAGCAGCGCCTCTGGTTTATTCATCTTTCATGCTCCTCAGTATTTTTGCGGGGTTCCCGGCAACTATCGTGTCAGGCGGGACATCACGCGTTACAATGCTGCCGGCGCCCACTATGGCGTTCTCGCCGATAGTGACCTTGCTTAAGATGGTCGCTCCAGAACCGATAGACGCGCCTGTTTTTACGAGCGTAGTCTCGACCCGCCAGTCCGCTTCGTTCTGGAGCCTGCCGTCCGCGGCCGTCGCCCTCGGGTAGGCGTCGTTTATGAATGTCACGTTGTGTCCTATGAAGACGTTGTCCTCCAGTTTCACGCCCTCGCATATGAATGAATGGCTCGATATCTTGCAGTTTTTGCCTATGGTCGCGTTCTTCTGTATCTCTACGAACGCCCCGATCTTAGTGTTCTCGCCTATGGTGCAGCCGTAGAGATTTATAAATCCGCTTAGCTTGACTCCAGCTCCGAGCCGGACGTCATGGGCGATCCTGTTGAAGTCTGTCGATGTCTCGCTTTTTACCGTCATAGCGCCACCATCCTCCCGTTGTTCCTGAGGGATTCGTCGCACGCCTCAAGCATCCGCACTACCCTGAGGCCTGCCAGGCCGTCGTTGAAGGGACGCTCGTTGTTCCTGACGCAGTCTATGAAGTAATCTGTCTCGAGTTTGAGCGCCTCGCTCTGGTCTACTTTCGGCGCCCACATGTCCCCTGACCGGTAGCTGACGAGAAGATCGTATATGCCTTCCTTCGAGGTCACTTGCACCCCCCTGTCGTAGACCTTTATCTTCTCGTCGGCGTCCATGTCGTTCCAGACGAGCATCTTCTTCTCTCCGCCGATGAGCGTCGTTCTGAGCTTTACCGGCGAGAGCCAGTTCACGTTGAAGTGCGCTATGACGTTGTTCGGGAAGTAGACCATTATGTAGGCGATATCCTCTTTCGAGTTGATGTGGGCCTTGCCGCTCGCGCCAATGCCTATCGGCTTTTCTTTCACCAGGTAGTCCATTATCGACAGGTCGTGTGGCGCGAGGTCCCATATTACGTTTACGTCATGCTGAAAGAGGCCCAGGTTCACACGGGTCGAATCGTAGTAATAGAGCTCGCCAAGGACCCCGTCATCTATGATCTCCCGTATCTTCTTTACCGCGCTGGTGAAGAGGAAGGTGTGATCGACCATTATCTTGAGGTTCTTCTTCTCGGCTATCTCAATCAGTTCCTCCGCCTGCGCCGCCGTCGCGGTGAAGGGCTTCTCGACGAAGACGTGCTTGCCGTTCAGGAGCGCCTCCCTTGCAAGTTCATAGTGGGTGCTTACAGGCGTGATGACGGTCACTATATCTATCTCAGGGGAGGTTACGATCTCGCGGCTTTCAGAGGTCGTTTTTATATTCGGGCAGTTCCTTTTCGCGCGCTGCAGGGCGGCAGGGTTCTTGTCGCATATCGCCACAACTGCCGCTCCTTCAGCGGAATTAAAGTTCCTTACGATGTTCGGCCCCCAGTAGCCATAGCCGATAACGCCTATCCTGATCATTATTGGTTGCCCCCTTTGACTCAGTAGGCGCCCTTGCTCGATATCATCGAGAAAGGCGTGAGGAGGATTATCTTGAGATCCAGCCATAGAGACCATCGTTCGATGTACTTGAGGTCGAGCCTTACCATGTCGTTATACGTGGTCATGCTCCTTCCAGTAACCTGCCAGAGCCCCGTTATGCCCGGTTTCGCCTCGACGACCCTCCGCCAGTGCCACAGCCCGTAGTTTTCCAGCTCATATGGGATGGGTGGCCTTGGGCCGACAAGGGACATGTCGCCCTTCAGCACGTTAATGAACTGAGGTAGCTCGTCGAGGCTTGTCCTCCTCAGGAACCTGCCTATAGCCGTCACGCGGGGGTCGTCCTTTATCTTGTAGACCCTTGCCTGGCCGTTGCCGCCAGAGTAGGCACTGTCCTCTGTTATGAGCTTTTTGACGTATTCAGCGTGCATCTTGTCGTCAACGCCCTGGCGCATAGACCTGAACTTGAAAAAAGTGAAGAGTCTTCCGTACTCTCCGATCCTCTGCTGCTTATAAAAGACCGGCCCCCTCGATGTGAGCTTTATGAGCAGCGGCAACGCGATGAAAAAAGGCAGGAAAACCAGTATGCCGAAGATGCTGCCAATGATGTCCAGGGCCCGTTTCGCGATCAGCTTCTTTTTCTTCTCCGTGTCCCTGCGCGCAAGGTCGGGGTAGAGCTTGAAATCGACAGGTATGCCGCTTCCTGGACCTGTTCCCTCCGGGAAAATATGGAAAGAGAGCTTGAGTTCAGCTGCCACGTTCCCGAGAGCGTCTTCCGCGAGGAGGCACCGTGTTACCTTTTCCCTTAAGGGCTCTATGCCGGAGGCGCCGGTCTCGGAGAATATGACGCCTACCACATGGTTGTGCCTGTACCATCCCTTTATGTCTGTCTCCCGTGTTATATCGCTTACCTTGCGCGAGACGATGGCGACAGTCTGGGGCGAATCCGGTCTTCCAAGGATGTTTTCAAGGTCGACGAGCATCATGAGGAATGGTCTGCCGGAACGCTCTGCCCTCCTGCGCTCAAGGTAGACCATCTCGTTAAAGTAATCCTCTACGTACAGCCCGGAATCCGGCTCCCTCAGAAAGTCCGAGCATTTGAAGTGGAAGATATTGCTTCTTATGTATCGTTCAGTACTCTTCAGGAGTTTTTTCATTTTGGGTACCCGGGCAGGCTACCGCCGTTGAGGCGCCGGTTGCCCCCCCTTTTAAATTTTTCATCTCGGTTAAAGGTTGATACGTATGACTACTCTCAGCAGGCTGTTATCATGCACCTGTCGATCACGACCCTGACATTTATCGATTTCAGCAGAATGCTTACACGTTCCATGCCTGTCATCTCGCGTTCGAATATCGCTGGAAGTCCCTCGAAGGGGCCCCCATTGACCACTAGCTCCTGGCCGGGGGAAAAAACCTTTCTGATCGTAATAACGCCGTCCTCTATCCTGCCTCTTATCGATTTGACTACGTCATCGTTTATCTCTGCCGGGCCGTTCTCGTTCCTCAAGACCCATTTGACGCCCCTTGTGTATTTAACAAGGTGGTACTCGCGCATCTTGTCGAACCTGGCGAATATATAGCAGGGGAACAGTGGCGAGATGACCTCCGCGGCCTTGTTCCTTTGATATCTGCGCTCCACTATCTTGGGGTTAAGCACCTCGAACCCTGCATTCGTAAGCAGTGTATCGACGTTGTCCTCGTATTTCGGTTTAGTATAGACCAGATACCAGCTCAGCATTGTTTTCCTCCGTTCATCGGAAAAACACTACCCCTGTCCATTCCGTAAACGCGGAACGGCCTTTGTCCGGCCTGTTTGAGGCCTTTATGTCGCGGGATGGCATGGAGGATAATGTTTCCACGGGTTCCACGCCTGATTGATCAGCTTGAGCGAGCTCTTATGAAGATGGTATTCGCTCCTTCCGGCGAACAGCCGGTCTTTGATGAAGTTCCCAGGTCCCCGTAAACGGCTTGCAGACAGGCTTGGGAAGGTCAGTAGTAGTATTTTTTCATGTGAACGTCATCCGCTCCGTTCAGCACCACTCCGACAAGGTTTTTAAGAGGCAAGGCGCCTACCGCTTTTTTTACGAGGTCTTTCGGTGTGCTGCCAGCCCTGACCACAAGCAGAAGCCCGTCTACCATGCGTGACAGGATGTTCATGTCAACGAGCGGGAGTATCGGCGGAGCGTCTATTATTATGTAGTCGAAGTGCGCCTTTACGTTGTCCAGCACGCTCCTCATGCTCTGGGAATCGAGCAGGACCGATGAGTTCTTCGCGCTTGCCCTCGCCGGCAGGAAATAGAGGTTCGTGTCGTCAAGCCTGTTAATGGCTGACCGTAGGTCCGCGTCCCCATTTATGACGTCTATGAGGCCGTTCAGCCGCCCCATGTTCAGGTAGCCCGACGATATGGCGGGGCACCTGAGGTCGTTCTCCATCAGCAGGACCTTCTTCCCGAATTCCGTCGCCATCAGGTACGCGAGGTTGATGGCCGTTGTCGTCTTTCCCTCTCCCTTGATGGCGCTGGTTATGGCTATCGTCTTATATGAATTCTTGAGGCTCAGCTGTTCAAGCCTCGTGTACAGTATCCTGTACCTCTCGGCGACCATCGGTTCCTTGCTTTCTACCACGGCAAGCGGCTGCTTAAGGCTTAGCTTGTCGCTGAACGCGCCTGCCTCGTTGTATTCGTCGTAGATGTCTTTCGATGAGGCCATCTCAACGCTCCATTCAGCTGACGGGGGAGGGGAGGTGACCATGCCGCCGATGAACTCGTCATAGGCCTTCCTTTTGACGGGGTCCATGAGGGTCTCATATATGTCATCAAGCTGCCGGAGCTTCTCCTCGCGCTCCTCCTGCGAGTAGAGCGAGTAAAGTGCCATCGAGTCGCCACTGTAAAGGCCCTTGGCCTTCCTGTAAGCCTCCTCGATCAGCTCTCCAGAGGCAGTAGCCGGTATTTCCAGTAGCTCGTAATGTGTCTTCTCTTCCTTATGCCTCATGGAGCACCCTTAGATTTGGAAGGTTATCTGCTGTGATACCCTGCTCTTATCCAGAAGCCGCGCGAGGCAGGCTTCCAACGACCTGGCGGCGGCTGAGTTATGGAAGTGCACCATGAGCGGGCGTCTGCTCCTGACCGACTCTCCAACGCATTCTTCGTAGCCGAGTGCGCCAATGTAATCGATGCGGACGCCGAAATAATCCGAGCAGGCCTTTTCTATCGAGGCGCCGATCTCGCTGTCGCCTCCGTTCTTGGCCTGGTTCATTATCATGGATATGCTTGTGTTCCTGAGGTCCTCCCTGAGCATCCTGCCCTGGTTGAAGTCGGCCATTATCAGCTGCTCTGTTATGTCTGATACCGTCTTCACGCGCTGCGACCACTTGTCGCTGAAGATCTTCTGAAGCAGCCCCTTCAAGACCTCGTCAGGCTGTGAATCGGCTATCGTCTTTATCTTCCGGAGGAAGAGGCACTTCAGGAACCTGTAGTTGTTCTCTATGGTCGTCGGCTCCGGTGTGGCTATTATTATCCCCTGGTTTGACATCAGGAACATGTCGAGGATGTTCGCGGAGGTCCCCGGTCCGATATCAAGGATGGCGAAATCGTATTCCACCTTCTTGAGAGCCTGCCTGAGCCTCGCGACCTGGGTCGATTTGACATCAGCCACGTCGAGAGAGTCCTTCGCGCCGCTTATGAGGTCCAGGTTGGGGAAAGGCGTCCTGGATACGAGAGATCCGAGGTCGGATATCTCGTTTTTGAGGAAGCTGGAAAGAGATCCCTTGCCCCCTTCGACACCTAAAAATGTGTGAAGGTTGGCGGCGCCCAGGTCCGCGTCCAGAAGCAGTACCTTTTTGCCCTGCTTCGACAGGGCGATCGCCATATTGGAAGCGAAAAGGCTCTTGCCCACGCCGCCCTTGCCGCCGCCCACAGCCCATACCTGCGTGCCGAAAAGCGATGTGACGGCTACCGGCCGCGGCCTTGCCTCAGGCGCTTGTTCATTGCTCTGGGGCATTTTTTCGCCGTTGATCATCTTTTTGAACCAGTCGAAGTTAAGCACTTGCGGTCCTTCCTTTTACGACCTTGAGCTCAGGCTTTGTCTTGCCAGCGTCCGGCAGGAAAAGAGGGATGCTGGAAAGCACCGGTATATCGATGGTCCCTTCGAAGTCTTCAGGCTTCCTGAACGCCGGGTTTAGGAACTCGAAGAGAAATACGAGGCCTGTGCCGAAGGCTCCGCCGCCAAGCAGTCCTAACGCGCTCACGAGCGGCTTGTTCGGATAATCCGGGCTGTCCGGCAGGTTCGCCGGGTCAACGACCCTGAACCTCGCGCCCTTCTGCCTCTTCTCAAGGTTCTCGGCGAGCCTTGCGTTCATCTTTTTGCCCAGCAGCCCCTGGTAGTTATCAAGCGATATCTGGTAGTCTCTCATAAGGTCGGACTGCTGCTGCTCTACATTGGGAGTAAGTTCAACTTTCCTCTGGTAGTCGGCCATATTACGCAGTATCTCGTTGTCACGCTGCCTGAGCGTCGATATCTGGGACTTTACCGACATGAGCTCGGCGTAGGCCGGGTTCATCACGTCCAGAGAGTTTTTCCTGCGTTCTTTATCCGAGCCGCCAGCATTTTCATCGAGCCGCGCCTCAAGGTCTTTTATCCTCTTCTTAAGGATTATGACGTCAGGATACGTCTCCTTGAACATGGAAAGGAGCATTGCGAGCTCCCCCTTCGCGCTCTCCAGCTCGGTTGCAAGTCCGCCTCTCATCGATGAGGAAGAGGCTGGGATGGGGCCATAGCTTAGCTGCTCTTCAAGGACGTTTCTCCTGTCCTCGTTAAGTTTCAGGTTCGTCGTCACGTTCTGAAGCTCAAGCTGCAGCCTGTCGAGCGTGCGCAGGTTCGCCTCAAGCTGCTCCGGGAGCGCGCCCATATGCGCCTGCTTGAACTCCTTTATGCTCTGCTCCTGCTTTTCGAGCGCCTCTTGAGCGCTGTCAAGCTCGCTCGTGATGAACTCCGACGTGCCTTCGGCGTACTGCTCCCTTACCCTCAGGTTCTCCTCTATGAAAAGAGAGGCGAGCGTGTTCGTGACCTCCATGGTCGTCTGCGGGTCGCTCCCCAGGTACGTTATGCTGAAGGCGTTGCCGCCTGAGCCCTGCCCCTTCTTGCCGCCGGCCTCGCCTATTACCGTGAACTGGATGTCTTGGCGCATCTGCTCTATCGTGTCTTCCGGGGTGCTGTAGTCGATATCGTTCCCGGTGATGTAGGCCAGCGCCCTGTCAAGCCTGCTCGGCCCCTGGTCTTCGTAGAGCTTGTATTCCTTTATTATCTGGTCGAGCTTCGTCCTGCTGAGTATCTGCTGGCTTATGACGTTAAGGCGCTGGCTGAATGGCGTCCTGTCCGTTGGCGTGACGTATTCCTCCGGGATCTGCTGCTCCTCGACGACTATCAGGGTGCTCGAGCTGTACTTCTCAGGTATCTCGAAGCTGAGCATCAACCCCACGACGGTCCCGGCCGCGAGCGGTGCCAGGAAAAGCCACTTTCTGTAGATGAATACCGACAGCTGGTCAAATATGGTTTTTTTGGGCTCTTCCATGTCGTTCAGAACCTCCACTCTCCGCCTGTTAGCGTTAAGTTGACGAATATTTTACTCCGTGTAAGCCCGGTCCCGAGGTCGTCGCCAGGCCATTGCTGGTATTGGGAGATGCCTGTGCCCAATATCAGCCACTTGTACGGCTGCCAGTTCCCTGAGACCTCGGCGATATACGAGTTCAGGTCAACCGCGCCTTCGGGCTCCGACTGGCGCTTCGCAACCCCGGTGTAAAGCGAGGCGAATACGTTCCTGGCGAGGGTAAAGTCCCAGATAAAGGTCACAGCGTCGCTTGTTATCAGCCTGTCGGTGAGGCCGGTGGGGTTTGTCAGGTCTCTTTCGTACGCAAGCGACATCACCGAGTCCTTGAGGGTTTTCTTTATCCCCGCGTTAGCCGTGACGAAAAGCTCGTCGCTTCCGTCGAGCCCTTTCGCGTAGGAGACCCCGCCGCCGAGGTCCAGGTTGAGTGTTGCTGAAACCGCTTCCGCGATTCCAGCGCTTACCCCGTGTGTCTGCACAACGTTGCTTCCGTCAGATTCGAAATCGTAGTTTGTGTAAGAGTAAGAAAACCTTGCCGTCCCGCTCCGGCTGTAAGCGTATTTCCCGGTGAGTGTTGCCGAGTCAGAACGGCTGTCCACAAAGGCCGGGTCGTCGAATCTCTGAACATAGTCCCTTAGTGTCAGCAATACCTCTGTATTCCTGGTGGTCTGCCTTCCTATATTCACAAAGGCGTTGTTCGTAAGCATGTTCGTCCTTGTCAGGAGCACGCCCTGTTCGAAACCTAACGCCCTCAAGGAATCCTGCGTGTAGTTGAAGTTGTCTCCAGCCCCGAATTTCCATCTGCTCGTAAGGCTTGTGTCAAAAGCGATCCCGGCGCTGTGCGCGATGTTGTTAAGTTCGCTGTTGTTGGTATGGTAATCGGCAACCAGGCTGTAGTAGCCTCTAATATCGTAGCGGGCCCTGTCCCTCGCGAACTCGAACCTGGGTATGACCGACGCTACGAAGTCGCTTCTGTCAGATGTGCCTGACTCTGCCAGCCTGGCGTTAGAGTCGTACCTCAGGTCAAGCGTCACGGAAGGTACGACCGTGTTTGACTGTGCGTACGCGGCGCCTGGTATCGCGAGCAGGACCGCTGCCAGCAGAGCGACTATCCTTGGTCTAGCGCACAAAGAGGGTGTCTCCGGGCTTTAGTACGACGTTTTTGTCCCTCTTTTCGTCTTCGTCAACTATATCGCTGAAGCGAATCTTGATCTTCTCGGTCTCCTCGCCCAGGTTTTCCCTGACGAGGACTATGCTATTGGATGCGAATTGGCTTAAGCCGCCGGCCATCGCTATGGCCTGCAGCAGCGTCGTCCTTCTCGATACCATGTAAGTGCCAGGGTTCAAGACCTCGCCGAGCACGAATATCTTGTAGCTCCTGACGTCCTGGACGATAACCGACGTGATGGCGGTCTCCTGGTAGGCCTTGAGCCGGTTGTTTATCTCCTCCCGCAGCTGTATCGGCGTAAGCCCGGATGCCTTTACGTCGCCGATGAGCGGAAGCGTGATCATCCCGTCCGGCCGCACCTGTACTGTCTTGGAGATCTCCGGGTTCTTCCATACCGATATCTCAAGGACATCCTCTATGCCGATGAGATAATCCGGGTCCTGCGCTGTCCCTTTATCCTGTTCCTGCTTCTCCTGGCTTGCGGCCTTCTTCGAAGACTGGGCTTTCTTTTCAGCGGCCACAGCCCCTGTTGGGGTAGAAGCCATGAAAAACGCCGTCAGCAGTATGAAAAGCGCCGGTAGAAAAAAGATTTTTTTCATTTGCTCTGTCATTTCAAGAAGACCTCCAATAGGGGGCGCGGCCCCCGCTCTTTAGAGGAGCTTAAGCCCCGCTGAGACGACCGACCCGGAAACCCGTCTTGCCCAGACGGTCCTGGCTTGCCAACCCATCATCAGCTCCTCGATGTTTACGTCCAGAAGCGTGTCTTTTTCGATCGTAGTTCCTTTTAATAATATCCCCGCCCCATCGTAAGTGAGATCAGTCGTCCTGGCCGTGAAGATCGTGCCGCTTACCGACAACTTCATTACAAACTCCATTTTTGCGCGCCTCGAGCGCCTGCGCTCGGTGAAGAATACCCCGCAGTGCGGACAGCGCGCCCGCTCTGTTCCTATCTGTACGTAAAAGGCCTTGCTGCATTCCGGGCATATTCTGATCATTCGCGCTTGCCTGATAAATTTATTGACTTGCCGATGTCAATTGTTTTTCCAATGCGCCCTACAAAAATAAGGATAGCCGACGCTTTCGGCAATACAATCCATCGAAAGAATAAAAAAGGGTATTAAAAGGATTACTACCAGCGGAATAGGTGTTTGGTTGTGTGAGTGGGATTAATACCGTTGTGACAGGTCAGCGGATGACCTGGTTGAGCTCGAAGATAGGCAGGAGCATGGCAAGCACTATGAAGCCTACGACCACGCCCATGATAAGGATCAGGGATGGCTCCAGGAGGTTAAGGCTCTTTTTGATGCCGTTTTCAAACTCGGAATCATACGAGTCGGCGGCCTTAAGCAGCATCTCGTCGAGCGCGCCGCTTCTTTCCCCGACGCTTATCATGTGCACCGCGAATGGTGGAAGTACGCTTGAGTTCCTGAGGCTCATCGATAACGGCGTCCCTCCTGCGCAGTCCTGTACGGCAGACGAGAGCATGTTTTTGAAGACAAGGCTGCCGGTGACCTCTTTGGTCAGCTCCAGCGCCGTCAATAGCTGCACGCCGCCCTTTAAAAGGCTCCCGAGGGTGCGCGTCATGGTCGCTACCTGGAAGCTCATCACGATAGGGCCGAACCATGGAAGTTTCAACGCAAGGCGGTCAATATACTCCATGCCGCGACCCCGCTTTAGTTCCCGGGCCGCTATCCACACGGCTCCGGCCGTTCCGGCCAGGAGGATATGCCAGTACTTCGCGGCCATGCCGGTCGTCCACAGGAGTACAACGGTTATGAAGGGAAGCGGGGTCCCTGTTTCCTCGAATATCCGGGCTATTTTAGGTATGACGAATATAAAGAGGAAGCCGAGGACGGTTATGCCGACAATGGTCATGAGCGCGGGGTAGGTGAGGGCGGCCTTTACCTCCGCGGCTATCCTGGCTCTCTTCTCCAGGTAATCGGCAAGCCTCGGGAGCACTGTGTCGAGCGAGCCGCTCGCTTCAGCCGATACGATGAGCCCCCTGAAAAGAGGTGTAAAGATATCCGGGTGCTCCTCGAGCGCCTTGGCGAATGAGCTTCCGCCGGATATCGATTCCTTAAGGCTCTGTATCACGGCGCGTAATTTCTGGGTGGAGGCTGTATCAGCGAGAACGGAAAGAGATTCTGAAAGGTTTGTTCCGGAGGCAAGCAGTGTTGCCAGCTGCCTGGTGAAGGCCGCCAGCTCTGTTGCCTTCACACGATGGCCCCAACTTCCTTCTGCCCTGGCCTGTTTTACCTCTGTCGGGTAAAGGCCGGTATTTTTAAGCTCCTGGACAGCCTCTCTCGGGCCGGCGGCGTTTATGGTGCCGGCAACCGGCGAGCCGCCCCTGTTATACGCCCTGTAGCTGAAAGTCGGCATCGGCTCTTAATCCCCGTCGTCCCTCGTTACCCTCAGCACCTCCGCGAGGCTCGTAAGCCCCATGGCTGCCTTGGTAAGGCCGTCCTCCATCATCGTCTTCATGCCTTTCGAGACGGCGTGCCTCTTCATGGTGTCAGCGTCCTGGTTCTTGAGTATCATCGGCCTCATCTCAGGGCCCGGGACCAGGAATTCGAATATCCCGGCCCTGCCGAAGTAGCCTGTGCCAGAGCACCTTTCGCACCCGGCGGCCGCATATAGCTCTTGCGGCGGTGAAGCGAAGAGCCTTGACTCCTCCGGGGTAGCGGCGTAGCTCTTCTTGCACTCCGGGCACAGGAGCCTTACCAGCCTCTGCGCGAGTATGCCTGAAATGGATGAGGCCGCGAGGAACGGCTCTATCCCCATGTCCACGAGCCTTGTGACCGCGCTCGCGGTGTCGTTTGTGTGCAGCGTAGAGAGCACGAGGTGGCCGGTAAGAGACGCCTGTATCGCTATCTCGGCGGTCTCCCTGTCGCGTATCTCTCCGACCATTATCACGTCCGGGTCCTGTCTCAATATCGAGCGCAGGCCGTGGGCGAAGGTGAGGCCGATCTTCGGGTTCACATGTATCTGTCCGATGCCCTTGAGCTGGTACTCGACCGGGTCCTCTATGGTTATGATATTCCTCGTGGTGCTGTTGATGCTGCTTATGGCGGAATAAAGGGTGGTCGTCTTGCCGGAGCCGGTGGGGCCTGTCACGAGGATGATGCCGCTGTTGCGCGCAAGGAGCGCCTCTAAAGAAGAGACCTGCGCTGGCGTGAGACCAAGCCTCTCAAGCCTTATTATCTCCGCCTTTCTGTCGAGGATCCTAAGGACGATCCTTTCTCCGTACGAGGTTGGGATGACCGAGACCCTTACGTATACGTCCTTGCCGGCCACGAGAAGCCTGATCTTGCCGTCCTGCGGCAGCCTCTTCTCTGCGATATCCAGGCCGGCCATGATCTTCACTCTGCTGGCGAGTGCTTCCTGTATCGTTTTGGGAGGGGTGAGGACCGGATAGAGGACTCCGTCTATTCTGAACCTGACCTCGACCTCTCTTTCATAGGGCTCGATGTGGATGTCGCTTGCCCTGTCCTTGACGGCCTTGAAGAGGAGCGAGTTGAGGATCTTTATTATCGGGGCCTCTTCGGCGAGGTCGACGAGGTCTTTCGGCTCTTCCCACGCGGTGGAGATCGAATCAAGGCTAACGCTGCCGAGGCCGTCTATCACCTCCTGGGCCGAACCTGAAAGCCTGTCGAAAAACCTGTTTATCGCGTCGGTTATCTGTTTTTCTTCCGCGAATACCGGCTTGACCGGAAAACCCGTTATCCTTTCAAGCTCGTTTACCGTGAATATCCCCCTGGGCCCTGCGAGCGCCACAAGCAGATGCCCCTCCTTCACCTTGAGCGGCATGACCAGGTTCTTCTTTACGTAGCTCAACGTCACTTTTTCAAGAATAGAGGTGTCTACATACTCATCCCTGATCTCTTTTATGCGGTGAAAACCGCCTTTTGGCATGGCCTCGAAAAGATCGCTATCCATCTACGTTCACCGTCTCCTCCTGTTCGATCGAGCCGTTCTTGTCCAACCGGCCCTTGAGCGCGCCGTTCTTGTCGAACTCCCGCTGTTTCCTGTCCCTTAAGTCTTCGAGCCCCTTGAAGTCCTCTATGATGTAAGGTGTTATGAAGACAAGCAGGTTGGTCTTCTGCCGCTGGTCGGTGGTCGACTTGAAGAGCCACCCGAATAGCGGTATATCGCCAAGCAACGGGACCTTGGTAGTGTTGCTGGTATTCCTGTTCTGGATGAGGCCGCCTATGACGACCGTCTGGTTGTTCTTGACCACGACGCTGGTCTGAGCCGACCTCTTTGTGGTGATTATGTCGGCTGCGCCGCCTGTCCTTGAAGGCGATACAGCCGATATCTCCTGGTAGATGTCGAGCTTGACGAAGTCACCTTCGCTTATCTTGGGTCGTATCTTGAGCCGTATGCCTACGTCGCGCCGTTCGATGGACTGCAGCAGCGGCTGCCCCGCGGTGCCGGCCTGCCGTTCGAGGCTTGCTAGGAAAGGGACGTTCTCGCCCACCATTATCTCAGCCTCGGAGTTGTCGCTTGTTAGTATGTGCGGCGTGGAGAGGACGTTTATGATGTCCTTGAACTCCGAGAGCGAGAAGAGCACGGCGAACCCCGGCGCCGTAAGGTTGAAGCTTGTCCCGTCTGCCCTGGTAACCGGTATCGTAAGCAGGTTCCCGAGGCCGCCTATGGTAAGCCCTGCCAGCCCGTTCAGGATGGTCTGTATCGAGGAGGCGTCTATTGAGCCGACGCCGCCTATGGCGACAGGCGCGTTCTCCTTTTCTGCGGAGAGCCTGAACTTGGTGCCGAGCTCTATGGCCTTGTCAACGGTCACCTCGGTTATCATGGCCTCGACGAAGACCTGTTTCGGCCTGCGGTCAAGTTTTTCGATGACCTGCACGAGGTTCTGGTAGTCGGCAGGGGAGGCCATGATGATAAGCGAATTGGTCGCCTTGCTCGGCGTTACGCTTATCCTTCCGGTTATCTCCTGCGTTATCTGGGGCGCCCCTCCTGGCTGGGGCTGCGCTGCCTGGGCCGCGCCAGGCCTTATAAGGGCGTCGATGACCTTGGCCAGGTCCTCCGCGTCCGCGTTTTCCAGATAATATACGTTTATGCGGCTGCTGGCCTCAGGGGGCGGCACGTCAAGCAGGTTGATGAAGTCCCTGAAGAACTCCCGGTCGGAGACCGAATCAGAGAGTATTATTGCGTTCAGCCGCTCATCTGGCGTAATGGTGCTCTCCAGGTTATCTCCGCGCCTTATGCCAGTCCTCCTCTGTTCTTCCCTCCGGAGTATCCCGGCTACGGCGTCGGCTTGAGCGTACTTGAGGTATATGACCTCCGGCGCTTTCACAACCGACGGCTCGTCTATCGACTTGAGTATCGCGAGTATCTTCTCTATGTTCTGTGCTGTGTCGACCAGCAGGAGGGCGTTTCTTGTGCCGAAGACAGATATCTGCCCGTTCTTCGACACGAGCGGCTGGACCGCCGAGAAGGCGTCCTGCACCGAGATGGTGTTAAGCGGTATGAGCCTTACTATGTACTCGTCAGGCCTGACCGAGCCAGGGTCGCGCACGACCCTGGTGCCGCTCTGCTTGGCGGCGGATGACTGGATTATCTTGTAGTAGCCGTCGGTGGGTATGACGGTAAAGTTCTTTAGCTCAAGCGCCGAGATAAAGAGGTTCAACGCTTCGTCGCTCGTAAGCTTCCCGGGGGCTATTATTGTGACCTTCCCCCGGAACGTTTCGTCGTAGATGAAGTTCCTCCCGGTTATCTCGCTCATTATCTTGACGAGGGAGGATATCTCTACGTCGACGAAGTTCAGGGTGATGTCCGCGGCCCTGCCCTTTTTCTGCCCTTCTGATTTCTGCGAGTAGGCGGGCTCGCATACGAGCATGACCGTCAAGATGATAAGGAATAGATGAGCCGTTATTTTGTCGAATTTCATATACCTCATCGCGGGGTCCGGATGCGCTCTTTTGCGGCATGGGTTGGGGAAGAATTCGTAAGCGGCTAATACGGCTGTGAACGGGCGCTCAACAGGACGAAACGCTATAATTATAACACACAATTTTCGGTGCGGACTATGCATCTTACCTTATCGAATAATGAAAGCTTTTCGGCTTTCCCTGCCTGATGATGTCGAGGTCTATCGCCTCTTGCCCCTTTAAGGCAGCCAGTACCTGTACCGCCTTTTCCGGGGAGTCTATCCTGTAGCCGTTTATGCTGGTGAGGACGTCGCCGTTCTTAAGTCCTATGGCGTCGAATACGCCTTTGGGCTTTATTTCGGTCAAGAGAAAGCCCTGGACGGCCCCGTTTGATACGTTGGGGGTAAGCCTCGCGTCCGAGAGTACCCGGCCCATGTCGCTAACCGCGTTCTCGACCGCCTTCTGGTCAAGGACCCACGAGCTCTCCGAGAGCTGTTTCGTGTATGTCCTGGAGGCGCTCTCTCTTTTCTCCGCGCTCTCCCGGCCCATCATCGTGAGGCCCGGAGGTATGGCCTCCTCGAAGACCGTGAATGTGACCTCGCTTGCGCCGGTAGAGATGACGGCCTTGTCCCGGCCTATTTCAGTGAGCACACCGGAGCCAAAGACGGTGTCACCGGCCTTGAAGACCTCCTGCCCCCCGCCAGCCTTCTCGAATACGGCGAAGGAGCGTCGCCCGGAGTATGTTCCAAGGAGCTTCAGGTCTGAAAGGCCCTGGGCGGAGGCGACGGAGGCTTCCAGGAGGTCGATCTTCGTAAGTTTTTTCGCTGTTCCCGGGAAGACGCCTTTTTCGACAATGGCCGAATATTCCTCGAAGGCCGGCTCATTGGGCCCAAGCGTCTGTTCCGGCGCGGCTTTCGGCTTTGTCTCAGGCGGGTACATGAGGACAAGATAATCCCTTGCCAGCAGTCCAAGGACCGGAAAGACCGCCACGGCGAGGAGGATGTTTAAGAACTTAAGCCTGGACATCTTGGGACTTCTCTTTCTTCCGAAGGGCGCGACAAGGTCATCTTTTCCTGTAGAGCGCCTCTTTTACCGTCGTATTCCTGATCGAATAGGTTATAAGCTGGGACCTTGTGGTTATTTCCAGCTTTTTGAATATCCTGTGGAGATGCGTCTTTACCGTATGCTCGCTTATCCTGAGCTTCTCGGCTATCTCCCTGTTCCGAAGGCCCCTTCCTGTAAGGGCCACTATCTCTTTTTCCTTGGGAGATAGAACGCCCTTGTCCTTTTTGAGCTTGTTCACGCTCCAGAGGAGGTCATTTACCGTGGCCTTGTCCATCCATACGTCGCCAGCGGCAACCGATCGAATGGCCTTTTTAAGGACCGGAAGCGTTGCCTGTGAAAGGAGGACGCCTTTCAGGCCATTTGTCACTATGGCTGAGATGATGTTGTCTTTACCGCAGTCGGTATCGAGTAAGATGAACCCGTTCTGTCTTGAAGGGTCGAGGGTCTGGAATGCGCCGTACAGTGTAGGGAAATCGGTCAGTATGACATCGGCCGATGCGATGTCCTCAGGGGTAAGTTCGGTCCCGGCAAAGATGTAGTCGGTCTCAAAATCCTCCACGTCATCCAACAGCCTGGTCACACCTTCAGAGAAAAGGTTGTTGCTGAATGCGACCATCACTCTGATGCTCATCAAAGCCCCACCTCTTTTATTGTTGCGACTTTTTACAGATCAAGGCAACAGCCGGCACAATACGGCAGGACTACCGCGACATCACTGGAGACTGGTATTATTCTTTCTACATCACCTTCTTTCCATAAGTGCCGCACCATGGTGCAAAGACCGCGGGCATCAAAGTAAATTGTAACAAATCCCGCGCGATTTTCAAGTGCGCATCCTTTGATCCTCTGCGGTGGTGCGTAAAGTTCTTCCTGGAATACGGCTTCCTGGATCTCCTGTGGCCTCTAAAACCTCGATTTTTGGCAAGCTGGTCTATTCCAAGCATAATTAACTGAAATACGTTAAAATCGAATATGAGAGGGGGCTTTGGCGATAAAAATGGACAGGAGCAATATGAAAAAAAATATAGACCGTTTTTTCGCGCCAGCCATTTATCTTGTAAATCGCCTTAAGTACCTCCATAAATTTCTCCTGATAAGCGCTTTTTTCTCCATACCTATCGCTGTTTCGATGTATCTGTTGATACAAAACAACATACACTACTGGGAAGACTTTACCCAAAAGGAAGTCCATGGGGTGCAGTACGTCGATTTTTTAAGGCACCTCCTCGAGGACGCTCAGACACACAGGGGCCTCTCGATGCTCTATCTGGCCGGGGAAAGGGCGCCGGTCGCAAGGAGGCTTTCAGAGAAAGGCTCCGATATCGACGATGGTATGAACAGGTTCGACCCCCTTGCCGGGACGCTTGAAGAAGGTAGTAAAAAACAATGGAAGGCGGTAAGGGAGAGTTGGCGGGCCGTTAAGCAGGCCGGGCCGCTTACCGCTTCCGAGACATACAGGGCGCATAACGTCGTCGCGGACAATCTGACCCTCATGATAGAGATGACGGCCTATGATAATAAGCTCATTCTCGACCCGGACCCCGATAGTTATTTCCTGGTCAACCTTATGATAAGAGAGCTTCCACGGACGACCGACCATGTCGGGAGATTAAGGGCTCTTGGCTCTTACGCGCTTGGCAAGAGCCCTGGCGTCGATAATGAAGAGCTCATGTACGGGATCGGGGCGGCAAAGAGCAGGCTCGAGTCCCTTGAAGGAGAGCTTGCGATAGCGGAGACACTGCCGGAGTTCAAGGCAGATGCCGCTTTGGCGGTCATAAAATCTGACCTGGGGCTGATAAAATCCAGGTCAGAAGAATATCTCAAACTCGTTGACGGGATCGTCCACGAGAAAAACCATGGGATCACGCCTCTGGTTTTTTTTGACGCCTCGACCAGCGAGATACTCCTGCCTGTCTATAAAAGCTATGACGCATCAAAGGGCGAGCTCTTGAGACTGTTAGCGGCCCGAATGAAATCACTCGAGCGCCAGAGTTTTTTCGCGTGGAGCGCGACCATAACAGTGCTTGCCGCGGTCCTGTACCTTCTTGCCGGGTTCTATCTGTCGGTTATACGCACTGTCTCCAGGCTGGGTGTCTCCACAAGGCAGATGAGCCGCACCGGATTGCCTGAGATAATAACGCTTGAGAGCAGGGACGAATTGAACGAGGTCGTCATGCGTTTCAACGAGGTCGCGGTGGCGCTACGCCGGAGCCACTTGATACTGTTGCTTTCCGAGCGGCTGGCAAAGGTCGGGAGCTGGGACCTCGACATGGCTACCGGCTCGATGCACTGTTCGCCAGAGGTCTACAGCATCTACCAGGCAGACCCTGTGAACGCACCGAACCCAAGCCTGCTACTGTTGCTCCGGGGTGTCCATCCGGATGACGCGCAGATGGTAAAAGACAGGATACAGAAAGGGGCGAGCGCCGGTAATATCCCTTTGTTCGAGTACAGGCTGAGATTACAGGACGGCTCGATTCGGTATCTGTCCTGTGAAGGTACTTCAGCTACTTACGCCCCCGGCGGCACGGCGAGCATGACGGGGTTTGTCCAGGATATTACCAACCGGAAAAAAACTGAAGAGGAGCTTCGTGAGGCTCTTAAAAAGGTAAAGCAGTTGAGCGGGCTTCTGCCGATATGCGCTTCATGCAAGAAGATAAGGGACGACGAAGGCTATTGGGAGGCGATCGAGATGTATATAGAAAGGCATTCGGAGGCGGAGTTCAGCCACAGCCTTTGCGACGACTGCGTTAAAAAGCTCTATCCTGATTTTTATGATAAAAACCATAACAACAAGGACAGGAAATGAAGAGGGTGGGCCTGGCGTGATTTAATGATATGTTGATTTTACACTTGACATTGTTCCTTCCTGTAGCTATTATTGCTCATTAACCTTGACGCCATTCGGTCGGTGTCAGCTGTGTCTTGGTTGGCATCCCTTTTCAACCTCACCCAGAATAACTTAAACGATCTCGCCTAGACCGACCCATACCTGGGTAGGCTGATTCAGGAGTATTTTTATGTCTTTTGATTCTCTCGGCCTCAAGGCCGAACTGCTCAGTGCCGTTGCGGCTCAGGGCTACACCGTTCCGACGCCTGTACAGGCCAGGACTATTCCCATTATACTCGAAGGCAGGGATGTGCTGGCCGGCGCGCAGACCGGCACAGGCAAGACAGCCGCCTTCACCCTGCCGATGCTGCAGATACTGAGCGGACAACAGGAGGGGACGAGGGGCCGGACGCCCAGGGCGCTTGTCCTTACCCCGACGCGCGAGCTTGCAGCCCAGGTTGCCGACAGTGTCAAGACCTACGGCAGGGACCTTCGCCTTCACTCGGCTGTCGTTTTTGGCGGAGTAGGCTTTCAGCCGCAGGCAGACCAGCTCCGGCGCGGGGTCGATATACTGGTCGCTACCCCGGGGCGCCTTCTTGACCATGCCGGGCAAAGGACTGTCAACCTTTCAAAGATCGAGATACTCGTCCTTGACGAGGCGGACCGCATGCTGGACATGGGCTTTATCCACGACATAAAAAGGATAATAAAGCTCCTTCCTCTGAAGCGGCAGAACCTGCTCTTCTCCGCTACGTACTCTGACGAGGTCAGGGATCTTGCCGAGGGGCTCTTGAATAACCCGGAGATGGTAGAGGTCGCGCGCAGGAACACAACGGCTGAGACTGTCAGGCAGGTAGTCCATCCTGTAGGCCATTCACGCAAGAGGGAGCTCCTTACGCACCTTATAAAGGAAGGGGATTGGCGCCAGGTGCTGGTCTTTACCCGTACCAAGCACGGCGCGAACAGGCTTGCGACACAGCTGTTGAGCGACGGCATCAACGCGACAGCCATACATGGGAACAAGAGCCAGGCCGCGCGCACGCGCGCGCTGGCTGACTTCAAGAAAGGTTCGGTCAGGACACTTGTGGCTACGGATATCGCCGCCCGTGGCCTTGATATCGACAGCCTTCCTCATGTAGTCAACTTCGATCTCCCGCACGTGCCTGAGGATTACGTCCACCGCATAGGCCGCACCGGGCGGGCCGGGGCGGACGGGATGGCGCTCTCCCTTGTGAGCTCCGAGGATCAGCCCTTGCTTCACGGCATCCAGCGTCTGCTTGGGCGCAAGATCACGGTAGAGGAGGTGGCGGACTTTAAGCGTGAAGCCGCGCATACGTCTGCTGCCGCTCCTTCTGACAGGCAGACTGAAATCCTGCATCTCCGCCCCAAAAGGGCGGGAGGCTTCAGCCGTCAGCCCTCTCGCAGGCGCTGAGTAAAAGTTCTCTCTTCTAAACTCAAAAAAAGACCCGCCTTTTATGGCGGGTCTTTTAGTTTGGATTATCTGTAGAGTATCCCCGGAGGGCCGTCTGGCTGGGCAGGCTCTTCGTCAAAAGGGGAGAGATCGATGGAGGGGACCTCTTTTGGCTTTTTCTCCATCGGTGCCTCGGCATATAACGCGGCGCTAAGGCGCGCAAGGTCGTCTGTTCTCAGCTTTTCGAGCCTCTTTATCTTATCGGCAAGCAGATCTTTTTTGCGCCCGGCTGTTTTGTTCTTAAGTACTTCGATCGACTCAAGCACATTGCCGGTATATGAGCTTACGGCCTCAAAGACGCTCGCATGCCGCTTAGGGCCAGGCGGCTCGGTTATCCTGATCTCCTTAAGCACCGCGGCGGCCTTCTGCACTGCCGCCTGGGATGGCCCTGTAAAGCCAGAGCTATTCATTAATATAGTTGCTTCTTTATTGAAATTCTCTACAATGTTAATAGCCGTTGTTACGGCGTCACCCTGGGCCGGAAGGTCGGCTGGCAGGAGCAGAAAAACAAGTAAAAGAAGGGCCCTTATCATGTCTCGCAGTATATATGCTGCCTTTGGGGCTGTCAAACAGGCATGAAAAACGATATCAGGCAAAGGCTTTTCATAATAGACGGAAGCTCTGTGATGTACAGGGCCTTCCACGCGATACCGGCCACCTTTTCCACCTCGAAAGGCCTGCCCACGAACGCGGTATACGGCTTCATGCAGTCCTTAAGGAAGATACTTAACGACTTTAAGCCCGAGTACGCAGTGATAGCCTTCGACGTCAAAGGGCCTTCTTTCAGGCACGCGCTTATGCCAGGCTACAAGGCCGATAGGCCGCCCATGCCCGACACTTTAAGCGTCCAGGTGCCCTACGTTAAGCGCATAGCGAAGGCTTTTAACGTGCCAACCCTTGAGATGGCCGGTTTTGAGGCCGACGACGTCATAGCCACTCTTGTAAAGAAGTTCGAGGCCATGGGAATTAAGCTCGCCATCATAACCGGCGACAAGGACATGTACCAGCTCGTTGACGAGAATACCGTTATACTCGATTATCTAACCGAAAAAGAGTACGGCCCAGATGAGGTGAAGGAGAAGTTCGGGGTAGAGCCTCAACGCATAAAGGACCTGCTTGCCCTTTCCGGCGATACATCGGACAGCGTGCCAGGGGTCCCTGGGGTAGGCTTCAAGACAGCCGCCAAATTACTGGCTGAGTATGGTTCTGTTGAAGGAGTTTTTGACAATATAGAGAGCATTTCCAAGCCTAAGTTAAAGGAAAGTCTTAAGGCAAGCAAAGACCAGGCGCTTCTTTCTCTCCAGCTCGTTACCCTGAATATGGACGTCCCCATCGAATGCGCCCTCGAAGAGATCAAGTACTCTGGGCCGGATTATGCCGCCCTCGAACCACTATTAAATGAGCTTGAGTTCAGGAAGGTCTTGCATGAGATACTCCCTCGGGCCCCCAAGGTCGAGGAAGAGGGGCTCGATCTCGTTGCCATAGCAGGCAAAGAGGCCCTTGCCGGGCTTGTGATGGAGACAGCGGCCCTTAAAACTCTCTCGGTCACGCTGTCGCTAACCGAGGAAGGGTTTGGGGGGAAGCTCAAGGGGGTCGCCTTCGGACTCAACGATAAGACGGCCAGGTATGTGCCTGTCGTATTGGGCGGTCTTACGGAAGATGAGCTTCTTGAGGCCCTTAAGCCTCTTATCGAAGACCCCGGGATAATAAAGCACACAGACAGTTCAAAGGCCCTCTATCTGTATTTCAATAAGATGGGCATAGAGGTGAGGGGCATAGATATGGACACCTCTCTGGCCTCTTACCTTGTGAACCCTTCGAAGCCGGACCACTCGATAAGCGCGCTCGGCTATGAGCTGCTGGGGCTGTCGCCTGAAGAGTTGAGGGGCGGTGTGGATATCGCGATAGAATCAAGGGCCGAATGTAAAAAGGCGTGTAATATACTTAAGATCGCCGAATTACTTAAGGCTGAGCTTCAAGGCAATGGCCTCTGGGACCTTTACATTGACATGGAGCTTCCGCTTGCCAGGGTATTATCTGAAATGGAGGCGTTGGGCATAAAAGTCGACAGAGAGAAGCTTCTGCTCATCGCGAAAGAGATAGAGATCGAGCTATCAAGCCTTGAAAAGCGGATCTACGCCGCGGCTGGCATGGAGTTCAACATAAATTCGCCAAAGCAGCTCGCGGACCTGCTTTTCGACAGGCTCAAGCTCAAGCCCGTAAAAAAGACGAAGAAAGGGTACTCTACGGACGAGGAGGTTTTGACTCAGCTCGCTTCCGTTCATGAGGCGCCCCGGCTCATCATAGGCTTCAGGCAGCTTTCAAAGTTGAAATCTACCTACGTTGACGCGTTAAGCGCCCTTGTAAACCCCGCGACCGGAAGGGTCCATACCTCGTTCAACCAGACTGTCACCGCTACCGGGCGCCTTTCAAGCTCCAGGCCGAATATGCAGAATATCCCTATAAGGGGCGAGATGGCCGGCAGGATCAGGGAGGCCTTTGTCGCCGAGGCAGGCTACTCTTTCGTCTGCGCCGACTACTCGCAGATAGAGCTTCGTATAGTCGCGCACCTTTCTGAAGACCCGTTGCTCATTGATGCCTTCATGAAGGACGAGGACGTGCATACAAGGACCGCGAGCGAGGTATTCGGCCTCATGCCGGGCCTTATCACCACGGAGATGAGGAGGAGGGCCAAGGCCATAAACTTCGGCATCATCTACGGCATGGGCCCTTTCGGCCTCTCTACCGAGCTCGGCATCTCGATGAAGGAAGCCACAGATTACATCAACAGGTACTTTGACCGCTACAGGCTAGTAAAGGATTTTATCGACAGGACCGTGGCTGAGGCCGCCGAAAGGGGGTACACAAGGACGGTATTCGGCAGGCGCAGGTTCATCCCGGAGCTTAAAAGCCCGGTGGAATCGACCGTGAGGCTCGGCAACAGGCTTGCGATAAACACCCCCATCCAGGGTTCGGCGGCGGACATGATTAAGGCCGCGATGATAAGTATCTCGGCTGCCTTGAAGGATAGGCGGATGAGGACAAGGATGCTCCTGCAGATTCACGACGAGCTGATATTCGAATCACCCTCTGAAGAGGTCGATGATGCCAAAGAGCTTGTAAGGGCTGAAATGGAAGGCGTGGTCGCGCTCAAGGTCCCTGTAAAGGTCAATATAGAGACCGGGCCGGACTGGAGGAGCGTCGAGTAACCCTGAGCTTTGAAGCCATATGGGTTCACCGGTCCTTTGTAAATAGTCAGGTCGCCATGCAAAAAGGTCTTGACCTTGATTTTTATTAAAGTTAAAATTTATCAAAAATGTAACCATGGCATTTTTTGAAGCTTTGCACGCTTAGCTCAAGCCTCCAGGGACCTAAATATATAGCAGAATATTAAAAAAAGCTCAGGCCCGGGTCTACCCAGCCCGGCATTTTAACAGTGTCAGCGCAAAAAAAACAGAGATGGCCTTGATGAACGACGTCAAAAAACCGTACACTACAGGCGCGGTCGCTTCTTACTGTCACGTTACCATAAACGCGGTAAAGAAGTGGATAGCCTCAGGAAAGCTTCTTGCGTTCAGGACCCCGGGAGGTCATTTCCGCGTAAACAGGGAGGACTTCATCAGGTTCCTTGAGCGGTACAAGCTCGAGATAAAAGAGGAGATATTCCCGGACAGAAAAAAGGTCCTTATCATCGACGACGAGCAGGATATCAGGGAGTTCATCAAGGGCGCGCTCGAGGCCATGGGCAACGGCTTCCTTGTAGAGACGGCAGGTGACGGCTATGAGGCCCTCATAAAGGTTGGGGACTTCAAGCCCGAACTCCTTGTCCTTGACATACGGATGCCGAAGATAGACGGGTTCGAGGTCTGCAGGCGCATAAAGCATGACAGCAGCACAAGCCAGATAAAGATACTTGCCGTTACCGCCTACGGCAAGGAGGACATCGAACGTATTATCCAGTGCGGGGCGGACTATTGCCTTCCCAAGCCCATCAAGCTCAAGGATTTCCAGAAGAACGTCCAGAGGCTCTTAAAGTAGCGGCCGGTCTACCTCAGGCCGATACTTGTGACGGCGGGAGTTTATGAAGTCACCTTTCAGGCACCTCTCCATATACCACAAGTTCATCATCTCGCTCTCGATCATATTCGCTATAGCCTTTGCAGAGTACGAGTCTTTCCTCGTGAAATCCCGCCAGGTGGAGCTCTATGACGACCTGAACGCGCATATCAGCTCCGCCAGGGTCTCGATGTCGAAGCTCGAGTACCTCCTTGACCTGTTCGTAGTGGCGTGGAAGCCGGAGTACGGCACCATCGATATCATCATGAGCAGCGTTGATGATATCAACAGGAACCTGGACAACCTCAGGGAGGAACCGAAATACAAGCAGGTCTGGAAGGACGACGGTGTTCTCTCCGATTATGTCCGCTCGATAACCAAAGACCTGTCATCCATAAGGGCCGACCTCCGGAGGATGAACAATGCGCTGTCGCAGGACGAGATGATACTCCTGCATAACTCGGTTGACACGAATACCGTCCTCATGACTGACAGGACCGAGACTCTCCGCACCTATATCTCCGAGAGAAGGCAGGTCGTCTTTCAAGAGTTCAAGTCGTTGGCGATAAGGAGTGTCGCATGGTTCGCGCTCCTCATGTTCACCGGGAGCTTCCTCCTTTACAGGAAGGTATTCCGTCCCATCAGAAGGGCGGCCAGGGTCGCTAGCCGCATACAGGCGGGTGAATACGGCGCGAGGTTCGTCGAGGACGATGGCAGCGAAATGGGGCGGCTTGGAGTGACGCTTAACGGCATGGTGCTCCGCATGGACGATGAGTCGAAGGGTAAGGACGCCGCGCGCGACGATTTGAAGTCATCCGTAGCGGAGAGGTCGGCAGAGCTTTTAAGCCTTGGCTCCATAATGTCGTCCGCGGCGCAAACGCTCGCGCAATTCGACGTCTTCAGCGCGGCCCTTGGCGAGATTATCGGAAGGACACGAGCCTCTGCCGCTTCCATATACATGGCCGAAGGCGGCGCGTTAAGGCTCAAGGCCTCCCGGAACCTGAATGAGAGCTTCGCGAGGTTGCCGGAGACGGTCTCGCTGCCTCCCGAAGGGCAGGGGAAAAGAGCGTCCGTCCTGGAGGCGCGCTCTGTCCAGGATGCAGGGCTCGCCAGGGCGCTTGAGGAGTACGGGGCGGAGCTTCTTGTATCCGTCCCCATCATCTATGGCAAAGAGGCCTCAGGGCTAATCCTCGTCATCTATAGCGACAGGGGCCGTTATTGCGCAGAAGAGATCCCGTTCCTTGAGTCGGCCGCCTCATCCATTGCTGTCGCCTCAGGCCATTGCGCCCTTTTCCAGAAAGAGCTGTCGTCGAAAAAATTCCTGGAAAGGCTCTTAAACCAGATGCCTTGCGGGCTTGCTGTCTTCGATAGAGAAGGCTGGTGCGTGACGATGAACAGCCAGGCCAGGCAGATGCTTGGAGCGGACCCCGGGTTCGACCACCTGAAGTACTCTGTGCTCGAAGATGATGCCTTGAAGTCGCTTGGGATCGTGACTTCCATAACAAAGTCATATGAAGGCTATACTACCGAGTTCATAATCAATTACAGTCTGCTTTCTGCCAGGGCCCTGGGCTTGAACGCCATGTCAAGGAAGCTTCGCATAAGGAGCTTCCCGCTGTATGACGCCGGCGGCGAGATCTCTAACCTCGCGCTCATCTATGAGGACTTGACAGAGTCCGGACAATGCGCCGGCGGGCCATCATGAAGAAGCTTTTCAACAGCCTTTCCATATCCAACAAGCTCGCCGTCGTCTTCCTCTTCCTGCTTTTCATGATGGGTATAGGCGGCATGGTCGGACTTTACAACGCCAGCCAGCTCGCGCACGTGACGGAGAGCCTCTATGTCGATTCCTTCAAACGCGCAGAGACACTTTCTTCCGTCGAGAACGAGTTTCTCACCGCCAGACAGGAGATGTTCCTCCATACGATCATTACCGACGCCTCATCCAAGGCCTACCTCGATGGCTCGATAGCCGATCACAGAAGGAAGATAGACTATCTTCTCGCCGATTACATGGAGATGGGCATAGCTTCAGGCCAGGACAAGCTCTTCTCCGAGCTTAACGATAACCTCGCGAAGTACTGGGTCATACATGACATGGTACAGGAGTTTTCGAAGGAGGGCGACAGGGATTCGGCCCTGGGCCTCATCAGATCGACCGGCAACAAGAGCTTCACCGCGAGCGTGAACTCGCTTAAGGCCCTCATAAAGAAGGAAAAGGACACGGCATACGCCTCATACAGGGAGAGCGGCTTTTTCGCGAAGGACATAATAAAGGTGACCTTCGCGTTCACCCTCCTTGCCATAGTGTTCGCTGGCGGGCTCTGGCTCATCCTGACCCGCGCCATAGTGAAGCCTATAGTCGCCCTTGAGGAATCGGCCCGCAAGATAGGACAGGGAAACCTTGCTGAAAGGGTCCCTGTGGTGACAGACGACGAGATCGGAAACCTCGCGACCGAGTTCAACAGGATGGCCGGCAGCCTGCAGCATTACTACGCCACACTCGAGCATAAGGTCGAGGAGAGGACAGAAGCGCTGAAACTCGCCAACGATGAGCTCTCGAGCAGCAAGCTCTCCCTTGAGTTCGCCAATATGGAGCTTATCGAAGCGAACAAGATGAAGAGCCAGTTCCTCGCGAACGTCTCGCATGAGCTTAGGACGCCGCTCAACTCAATAATAGGCTTTTCGGAGCTACTGCAGGAGAAGGCCTTCGGCGACCTCAACGAAAGGCAGATGCAGTATGTCGAGTACGTCCATTCCAGCGGCAGCCACCTTCTGCACCTCATCAACAACATACTTGACCTCTCCAAGATGGAGGCCGGCAGGATGGAGCTTGCCCCCGAGAGCTTCTCGGTAATGGAGGTGTTGGGAGAGGTGCTTGGCATCATCAGGCCGCTCGCGCATGAGAGGAACATCGCTATCGATTCAAAGGCCGTCCCGGCTTCCCCCATGCTGGTCGCTGACAAGGCCAAGTTCAAGCAGATAATCATGAACCTTCTTTCCAACGCGGTCAAATTCAACGTCCAGGGCGGCAGCATCAAGGTCGATTGGAAGATCAGCGAAGAGCCGTCGGGGATGCGCATCGTCCGCTTTATTACCTTCATGATCAGCGATACAGGTATCGGCATCAAGGGAGAGGACAAGGACAAGCTCTTCAGGGAGTTCGAGCAGATAGACTCTTCCACTTCGAGGGAATACGGCGGCACCGGGCTGGGCCTCGTTCTTACGAAAAGGCTGGTGGAGCTGCATAACGGCTCTATCTGGGTGGAAAGCTCGCCAGGCGCAGGTTCGACCTTTTATGTGAAGCTCCCACGGGGGACCGATGAGATCGAGGTGCCGGTGCTGACCGCCAAGATATTACCTCCGGAAGGCCTTGAGACCAACCCCATGCTCCTTATTGCCAGCGAGAGCCCTGACATAAACCACCTCCTTGAGGTCTACCTGTCCGGGGAACCATATGAGGTACTCACGGCAACTGACGGTGTGGACCTCCTTAGAAAGGCCCAGGAGCACAGGCCTTTTTCCATAATCATGGGTATAACCCTGCCGAACAAGGACGGGTGGGAGGTGCTGAGAGAGCTAAAAAACAGCCCTGACACAGCCGGAATACCTGTTATAATAATCTCATCCGTAGACGACAGGGAGCTTGGCCTTTCATTAGGCGCGGTGGAGTATATGGAGAAGCCTGTCAACAGGGAGATGCTTCTTGGCGTGCTGGACAGGGTCCAGCGCAGGGCGGGGTAGAGGGGTGGTTTCCATGCATGAAGGCAAGAAAAAGATCATCCTGCTTGTCGAGGACAATCACATGAACAAGGTCCTCGTAAAGGAGATACTTACCCTCCACGGGTACGAGATAATCGAGGCGGAGACCGGCACCGAGGCCCTTAAGGTGCTGACCACCGACCGACCTGACGTGATACTCATGGACCTGCACCTGCCCGGGATGGACGGCGTGACAGCTACCAGGATCATCAAGTCAGACGAGAGGAACAGCTCTATACCGGTGCTCGCGCTCACCGCCTCGGCTCAGAGGGGCGAGGAGGACAAGCTTCTGAGCAAGGGCTTTGACGGCTATGTGGCCAAGCCGATCGAGATGAAAAAGCTCTTGGACGCGATAAGCTCGAGCATCTCCGGGGACGGCCCGCGCTCTAACGGAGGCCCCGCACAGTCCTGACCTTTTCAAGCGATTCTTTTACCATAACAAGCGTATCCCCATCCGTCTTCACGTTGCCATACCGTTCCAGATGATATGTCTCGGTTATAGCCGTCACATCCGGGTCGTTAATGCGGGCCGCGAACTCGAGAGCCGTCTCTTCCTCCCTCTTTACTATCCCCCTTTTTGCTAAAATCTCAAGCATCTCGCGATAGAACGCCGGGGTCCTGGAACGGTTCTCTTTGCGGCGCATGAGCCTCAAGGCGAGTACGCAAAGCCCGATAAAGGCCGCGCCGGCTACGAGGACAGGGAGCGCGCCATTTAAACCTGTTTTATTTCTCGCGTCTGCTGCCCCCTTTAAAAAATCGAGCAAGCTTGCCGTGTTCTTCTCTACCGACCAGGCGATCCTCATCTGGTCTGAAAAGGAGTACTGGATTATGTACCTGTTCCATCTGAGGCGAAGGAGGTCCATGTAGAGAGTTACTACAGACGGCCTGTAAGCCAGGGTAGAAGGAGGTGTGGGGTCGAACCTCATCCAGCCCAGCCCGGTGACGTAGGCCTCCACCCAGCTGTGCGCGTCCTGCTGGCGCACTATGAAATATCCGCCGAGCTCGTTCCATTCGCCTTCGAGAAAGCCGGTCACTATGCGGGCCGGGACCCCGATAGAGCGGAGCATCATCACCATCGCGGTAGAATAGTGCTCGCAGTAGCCCTCTTTGGCGTAGAATAGAAAATCCTCGAGCGGGCCGCGTCCCTGACGGTAGGCGGGAGAAAGCGTGTATCTGTAATTGGAGCGCAGATGATCTTCTATGGCGCGCGCCTTCTCAAGGTCGGTGGCCCCGTGTTTTATTATCGAGGCGGCAAGCGTCCTTATCCTGGCGGCCTCCGGGTTTGTATCGAGATAGGAGGCGTCAAGATAATGTCCATCCGGTTCTCCTTCATCCCTTATGCCGGATACGTCTGACCACGCCCTGTACTCTATCCTTGAGAAAGGTGGAGAGGGCAGTCTCATCGTGCCTGCCGGGTCGACCCAGAGATTATGGAAGCGGCCTGTCAGCTTGAAGGCGCTTGAAGCCGCGAAGATGACCTCGATGTCGAGAGGCTCAAGGAGTATCTTCTGTTCGACCGTGTATTTTCCCGGCGCCGAGATGTGGAAGACCCCGGCCCCTGTCTTGAGGCCCGGCTTTGTCCCCTCATGCCGCGTCCAGCCTGCGCCGTCATAGATATCAAGCGTTGCGCCCCGGAAATAGAGCTGCGCCGAAGGCTTGCCAGCGGGTGTCTCAACGCGCATTACGACCGTAGAATCGAGCTTCACCGGGCCTATCGCGCCAAGGTCCATCTTTTCTGAGAAGCCGGACACCCGTAAGGTGTTGGCCGTCTTCCGTTCGAATATGCCGACGCCCATCCTGGGGATCGTAAAGAAGATGACGATAGTCATCAGAAGGCAAGCCGCCGAGAGCGCTACGACGGATAAGAAGAAAGGAAGCCCGAAAACGCCCGTTACCGCGCTCTCTTTGCCTTGAGCCTCCTGGATATCTTTTTTCATGTTGAAGACTATCATCGCCCAGATGGAGAAGACGACGTAAAGGGAAAGTATAAGGAAGAATACCGGGCTTGTGCTCGAAGAGGCGGCGGCGAGCACCTGGAAGAAGGCGAGGCCGAATACTATGAGGTAGTCTCGCGTTACCTTAAGGTCAAACAGCTTCATGACGAGCAATATAGTCAGGAAACGCGTGCCTGAAACTATAAGCTCCCTTGAGACTGCGAGAAAGTCCGCTATGAAGAGAAAAAAAACGATCATGGCGGCAACGTTCCACGCGCCAGCCGGTAGATTCTTCCTTGTTTTGAGATTGTAAAAGAGGCTCAGGATGGCGAGCGCGCCGGAGAAGGCCGGGAATACGGGACCTATAGCCTCGACCAGGCTTACGGCCCAAAGCCCAAGGAACGTGATTATGTAAGTGACGGAGAGTATGTGAAAGGTCATCAGAGCCCCTGTACGCGGACCGAAGGGGGGCCGCTTCCTGGAGCCGGGCATACTACCGCAAGCTCCCTCAGTATGAGAAGGAGCTGCTCCCGGCCAATGGCCGGAATGAGGCGCCCGGAGAGGGTCTTGAGGCCCACGGACCAGCCCTTTTCCAAATAGAGCGCCGCGGTAGCCGCCGCCCTGTCAACGAGAAGCTCGAACTCTTCGTTTCCTCCCTGGTAGTTGTCGAACTCAATCGTTATTTTACGATCTGACTCGGATTCGAATTCCTTAAGAAGGAGGCGCTCTCCTCTGGCGGCTGAGCGCCAGTGTATATGGCGCGCGTCGTCCTCAAGGGTATAATCCCTCAGGCCGTGGAATTCAGTGCCATGCCCTTTTTTTGGGGACCCTGCCAAACCCTGAGACAGGGCCACTTCAGCCTTCATCGCGAGCTTCGGGTCTATCGAAGGTAATACCAATAGCTCGTCCCCTATATGCTCATCCCGGCCTTTGAGGAAGAGTCCGAAGGGGAACCTTGTAGTTATCCTCAAGCGCTCCAGCCTCGCGATACCTCTTCTTTGAAAGGTGTATTCGATATGTTTGTGCGCGGTCTCGCCTGCCCGGAGCTTTAAAAAGTAGGCTGGAAGTGCCTCTTGGCCGGCTTCCGTTACCTTGAAGGAAAACGAGGGGAGGAGCTTTTTCGTGTTCGTAATACTGAGCCGTGCCGGGGCAGGGGCGCCCTTGAAAGCGAGCTGCGGCATGACCCTCGCGGCCCTTAGCCCCCGGAGAGTTGCCTCTGACATTACGCCGGATACGATGATGAGGGAGAGGAGGGTGGCCACGATGAGGTAGAGGAGGTTATTGCCGGTATTTATCGCAGCTACGCCGATGAGGAGGAGTATGCCGATGAACCACTTGCCGTCCCTCGTGATCGAAAGGGACCTCGGCAGCCTGAATAAATGCCTGCCTCCCCTGCGCCCGGCAAGGAGCCTTCCGGCTGCCATGGCCAGCCAGGGCAGCGGAGCTCTTATGGCGGTGAAGCTCATCTTTAGATGGGTGCCCTCAAGGTCCCGAGTATTTCTTCGGTAAGGGAAAGTCCGGCATCTACCCCGGCCTCGAGACCGCGCTCGGCGGTTATTATCCTGTGGGCAAACAGATGCGGGCTTAAGCCCTTTATGTCATCTGGTATGCAGTAATCCCTGCCTGAGACAAGCGCCTTCGCCTGAGCGGCCCTGTACATCGCCATGGTCGCCCTTGGGCTCACGCCGAGCCTTATGGCTTTATGCTTTCTCGTGGCATTGGCTATCGAAAGTATATAGGTCACCAGGTCCTCGTCCATGCGGACTTGAGAGGCGAGACGCTGAAGCCCTTCCACATCGACCGTAGTGAGAACAGGGACAAGGGAGCCCATATCATTGGCCCCGGACGACCTTATCACGATCCTTTCGTACTCCTCGTCGGGGTAGCCAATCTTTATGCACATCATGAACCTGTCGAGCTGGGATTCCGGCAGAGGGAATGTGCCGGAGAACTCAAGCGGGTTCTGGGTGGCAAGGAGCATAAACGGGGCTGGCAGAGGCCAGGTGGTCTTGTCGACAGAGACCTGCCTGTCGTTCATCGCCTCAAGGAGCGCGCTCTGGGTCTTGGGGGTTGCCCTGTTTATCTCGTCGGCAAGGACTATGTTCGCGAATATCGGCCCCTGCCTGAACTCGAAGCTGTGCCCCGCCTGGTTGTAGACTGTCGTGCCGATGACGTCAGAAGGCAGCAGGTCGCTTGTGAACTGTATCCTCTGGAAAGAGCAGTTTATGCTCCTGGCCAGGCTGTGCGCGAGTGTGGTCTTGCCGACGCCCGGGACGTCCTCGATGAGCAGATGGCCTTTGGCCAGCAAAGCGGTGATTGCAAGGTCGATTATATCGGCCTTGCCCCTTATTACCTTCCCGAGGTTGGTCCTCAGAGCCGCTATCTTTTTGTAAGCGTCTTTTACATCCATGACCGTTTATTATTTTACGGTTTTTTCGATTAAAATACCATGCTAAAGAAAGTCTTGCGCGATGATGGTCAAGGAAGGGCGATAATTGTTTGCCGCTCACGAATAGTGAATCGTATAATATTAACGTTGACAAGCAAAAATAGAATTATTATTTTATGATAGTTTCTCCTGAAGCTTTCTTTAAAGAGAAAAGCGCTCCACTGTGCTTTTGACTTACAAACAATGCCGCAAAGCAACCGCGGCGCCATTGTATTAATCACAAAAATTGGATATAATATCTTCTGCTTCATAGCATTGTTTACTGGCTGTTATTATTGTTTTGCGCTGAAACCATCCAGATAGCGTTTATCAACTCGACTCGTTGCTCATCGACAGGCTTAAGGAATGCTCAGGCAAAACAACAAGTTCATTAGAAGAATACAGCTCTCTGGCGACCTGGCTTTTACGGCGCTCTCTTTTTTAATAGCGTATGAGCTAAGGGACCGCCTCCTTCCCGTCCATCTCAAGCCCATCTCCGAGTACCTCTTTTTGATGTACGTTGTTATCCCGGTCTGGTGGTTCCTGCTCGTCTACAACGGCTCTTACAGGTCTATAAGGGTCAAGACCCTTGCCCAGGCCCTCACGCCTGTCGTAAAGACGGTCTTTGCCGGCGGCTTGATCCTCATGGCGGCGATCTTTATCTTCAAGGTCCCGTCCGTAAGCCGCGGCCTTATCGGTTTTTTCGTTGCGGTCAACTTTATCGCGCTGTCGATTTTGAAGACCGTCTTTTTCCTTATGACCCATTACATCAGGAAAAAGGGATATAACTACAGGTCCGTCCTGATAGTGGGCTCCGGAAAGAGGGCCGAGGCCTTCGTTAAATCGGTAGAGGAGCACAAGGAATGGGGGATAAGGGTTCTCGGCTTCGTCGACCAGGATGACAGGCCGGCATTCTGCTCACGGGGGGCGATAGGCCCATTGAGCGCCTTCGAGGAGATCGTCACCGCCAACCAGGTCGACGAGGTCGTATTCGTTGTGCCGAGGAGCTGGATCGAGAGGATCGAAAAACAGGTGCTCTTCTGCGAAAGGGTCGGCATCAAGGCCAGCGTCGCCGCTGATTTCTACCCCCATAAAATAGCGAAGACCACCATAGAGGAACTCCACGGGTGGCCATTGCTGGCGTTTAACCCATATCCGAAGCTGGAAGAGGCCTTTGTACTGAAAAGGGTCTTCGATATCGCCTTTTCATTTTTCATGCTCGTCCTGAGCTCTCCTTTTTTCCTCGCTTCCATTGTCGCGATAAAGCTCACCTCGCCAGGCCCTGTCTTTTTTAAGCAGGTAAGGTGCGGGATGAACGGCAGGCGTTTTAATCTCTTGAAGTTCAGGACCATGGTCGTGGAAGCCGAGGAGTTAAAGTCCGCGCTTGCGCACATGAACGAGGTCTCCGGGCCGGTCTTCAAGCTCAAGAACGATCCGAGGGTCACAAGGGCCGGGAGGCTTCTGAGGAAGTACAGCCTCGATGAGCTGCCGCAGCTCATAAACGTCCTCAAGGGTGATATGTCGATGGTAGGCCCAAGGCCGCCGCTGCCTGAGGAAGTAGACAGATACGATGACTGGCAAAGGCGCAGGCTTTCGGTCAGGCCTGGAATAACATGCTTCTGGCAGATAAACGGCAGGAACAATATAGAATTCGATGAATGGATGAGGCTCGACCTTGAGTATATCGACAACTGGTCGCTCGGACAGGATATATTGATAATATTCAAGACCATCCCGACGGTTTTCAGGGGGACAGGCGTCTAAGGATTCAACAACATCTCCTTTTATCCTTTGACATTCAAATTTAAAGACTTTATAAAAAGGGATCCCGCGTGTAAAGGCAGGTCTTGACAGTTGTTGCTTAAGTGTTTTCTTTTCTGCTCGGTTCTCCTTTCCGCGTTTGTCCTCTCCGCGCTCTCGTCATACGCAGGTCTGCCTGTCGGGACCGAAGCGTACGACGATCTCGAATACCTTGAGCTTAAGGGCCTCCTGCCGAGCGCCATCCTGTCGACCAAGCCCATCAGCCGCCGTGAGATGAGAAGGCTGTTGAGAGAGGCCCGGACCGGACTTCCTCGTCATACCAGAAGCGCGCCATCATCTTCAGTCCCCATGCTCTTGAAAAGGCTTGAAAACCGATTCGACACGGAATCCGGCAGGCATTTTAATTCGAGCGTGTACGCCAAGGCGCTCTATTCTGAGAACGCTCCTGAGTTCTCAGGCGTTAATAATAATGGTGACGGGCCTGGCGCAGGCTTTAACGCGAGGCTCGGAGCAAGGCTGGAGGGGAATGTCGGAGGCATCTCCCTATATCTTAATCCGGAGCTAAGGGCAGGTGAAGGTACTGCAACCGGAGAATTGGTAGAAGGGTATGCTGAGTTTGAGCTTGGCCCAGTTGAGATTGTAGCGGGGAGGGAAGCGATGTGGTGGGGGCCGGGGGCCCATGGCGCGCTGTTGATCTCCAACAACGCCGCCCCCCTTGACCTCGTCAGGGCGACTACTACCCATCCAGCGCCTCTCCCATGGATATTAAGCCCGCTTGGCCTCTTTAAGCCGACCTTCTTCCTGGCAAGGCTTGAGGAAAACAGGGATTTCCCAAACGCCAACCTGCTCGGCATGAGGCTGGACTTCAAGCCGACCCCGAGGTTCAGGTTTGCCTTGAGCAGGGTCTTTATGTTCGGCGGCGAGGGCAGGGGTTCCCGGACTGGATAAAGGTTCTCACCGCCTCTGACAGCGCCGAGCACACGAACTCTCCAATAAACGGCAACCAGCTCGCCTCTATTGACGCCTCATATCTTTTCATTAACGAAGATTGCCGTCTTATCCCTTTCAGGGCGATAAAGCTCTATACCGAATGGGGCGCTGAGGACTCTTCCGGCCAGACAAAAACCCCTTCGAACAGGGCGAGTATCTACGGCGCGCTGGTAGACGAGCCATTCAGGATAGATAACGTCGATCTAAGGGTCGAATGGGCCAATACCGCAAGGCACGGGCTTAGTACCCTCAAGTGGTATACGCATACATTGTACACTGCCGGCTATACACATGAAGGCAGGTTTATCGGCCACCACATGGGCGGTGATTCTCAGGACATCTTCGTCAAGGTGCGGTATCACGCCGGCAACTCTGTTGTTGGCTTCGAGGCAGACAGGGAGTGGATTGACGTACATACTTCCAGCGCAAGACGGGACTGGGCCGGAGCTGACCTTAGAAAAAAGGCAGGCTCGCTCGATATCCTGGTATCAGCCGGTTTTGAAAAAATAAAAGATCCGGGCAGGTCTTCAAGCGGCCCTGCGGCATGGCTCAGGCTTGAAAAAACATTTTGAGTCGATCTAAAACCCTCATTTTCAATATTCTCCCTCATACACCTGTATTCAATCGTCTGTCTTAATACCAAATACCGGTAATTCATACCGTTGACGTATTGCGCCCCGCGTGAGCGTTGTTAGACTTTCTTGTATGAAATCAGCATGTGGCGCGCAAGAGAATGCGTGGGTTGCCGTGTTTTTCCTAAGTTTAGCGCTCCTGCTCCCGTCCGGCTGCGGCGGGGGTGGCGCCTCTTCCGGAGTTTCTGACCCTTCATCGTTGTCATCACTCGACCCTGCTATAAGTGAACAGTACGACCCGGTCGTCGATACCGGGACCCTTGACGCGGAATCCGGCTGCGAATAGTCGCTTTCCTTTGTTTTCAGCCATCTAATCGATTGACTTTCCCATCCCGTTTAAATAAAATAATTCACATTTTAAATATGTACAGACCTCCTTGAGTTTGTTTTAAATTTCTCCGGGGAATAGCAGCATAGATGGGCAGCGCGCAGGAACATCAGCCTCATGATCTCAATATAGGCATCTTTATCGACATACTCAACAGGCGGCGCAGGCAGATAATACTTGTTACGCTTGCCGCCTTTGTCCTGTCCGTGATCATAAGCCTCCTCGTCCCAAAGACATATTCATCAAGGACATCCATACTCCCGCCTCAATCTGCAAGCGCCCTTTCTGGCATTCCCGGCGATTCGAGCGTAGGCGTCCTGGCCGGGGCGTTCCTTGGCATAAGCTCGCCGTCTGATGTATGGGTCGGCATACTCGGAAGCGCCACCGTCAAGGACGCCGTTATAGACAGATTCAAGCTTCGCGATGTATATGACACCGATACCATCGAGGAGACGAGGAAGGCCCTGGGCAAGCGCGTTACTATCGAGAAGTCGAAGGAGGAGATAATCTCCATAACAGTAGAGGACAGGGTCCCACAGAGGGCTGCGGAGATGGCCAATGCCTTTGTGGAGGCCCTTGATCGGATAAATATGGCCTCCACGATGACCTCAGGCGGCCGTATGAGGGCGTTTATCGAGGGAAGGCTCAATGAGACCAATGCCTCGCTTACCGCGGCCGAGGATGAGATAACGGCGTTCCAGAAGGCCAACAAGGCCCTCAAGCTCGATGACCAGTCGAAGGCCATGATAGATTCATACGGCACCCTCAAAGGCACGCTCATGGCCAGGGAGGTCGCCCTTGAGATGCTGCTCTCCTATGCCACGGCGGAGAACCCGAAGGCGCAGGTCCTTAAGGTAGAGATAGAAGAGCTCAGAAAAAAACTCGGCGAGCTTGAGCACGGCCGAAGCGGCGATATGCTGATACCTGCCGCGCAGTTCCCTGACCTGAGCGTCAGGTACGCGAGGCTTATAAGGGACGCCAAGGCCCAGCAGACCGTCTTCGAGGTGCTCAACACACAGTACGAGATGGCGAGGATCCAGGAGGCGCAGGACAGCCCCACGGTCCAGGTGCTTGATGTGGCCAAGGCCCCGGAGAAAGAATCGAAGCCGCAGAAGGCCGTGATAGTGATCCTCTCGACAGCCTCCGCCTTTTTTATCGCCATATTCCTTGCCTTTGCCGTAGAGTTCAAGGACTACATCATAACCGGCATCAGACAACGATAGCCGTTTCACTCCACTTCAATCCTGTCAGGTAGATCGCGCCATGTTTTCTGTCTTCAGAAAATTTGATTCCCATATGAAAGAGCTCGTAAGCGGCGCCTCTGTCGCCTTTGTCCTCAAGGTGGCAGGGGCGGCGCTCGCGTTCGGGTTCAACGTCACCCTTTCAAGGATGCTCGGCGCCGAGGGCGCCGGTCTTTATTTCCTTGCCCTGGCCCTCTCGACCGTGGCATCCGTCCTTGCCAGGGTCGGCCTCGACAACTCCCTTTTGCGCTTTGTGGCAACCGGGGCGGCCAGGGAGGAGTGGGCCTCTGTTAAAGGCATCTGCCGCAAGGCCGTCATCCATTGCCTGCTCGCCTCAACGGCGGCGAGCGTTCTCTTGTTCCTCCTCGCCCCGTATCTTGCGGAAAAGGTCTTTTCAAATCCAGCGCTTACAGGGATCATAAGGCTTATGGCCGCCTCCGTGCTTCCGTTCGCGCTGCTCAACCTTTTCGCGGAAATGCTCAAGGGCCTGAAACGGGTAAGCCTGTCCGTGATGATCCAGGGGATAGGCGTGGTAGGCTTCTCCCTGGCGCTTCTGTACCCGCTGGTCAAGGTCTGGGGCGTCAGAGGCGCTGCTCTTAGTTATTTAATAGCGACGGCGCTGACAGCCGCTCTCGCCATTTTTTTATGGAAGGCCTCAACACCTATGCTGAGGGGGCTCCAGGGCAGGTTTGATACGCTAACGCTGTTCAAAAGCAGCCTGCCCCTTTTCGGAGTGGCCTTGCTCGGGCTGGTCATGCAATGGTCTTCTATCTTCGCCCTCGGCATATGGGGCTCAAAGGCGGATGTCGGTATCTTCGGCGCAGCCCAGCGCATGGCGATGCTTATATCTTTTATACTGGTAGCCATAAACAGCGTTGCGGCCCCCAGGTTCGCTGAGCTTCACAGCAGTGGTAATATCAATGCGCTCGCCTCTACCGCATGGAGGGCTGCCAGGCTCTCGGCTTTCCTGGCGCTGCCGGCCCTTGTGGCCTTTACTTTCTTTTCTGAAGAGGTGATGGGGCTTTTTGGCCCCGATTTCACGAAGGGCGGCGTAGAGCTCGCCATCTTGTCCATCGGGCAGTTTATCAACGTCGTCATCGGCCCTGTCGGGGCCCTGCTCATGATGACCGGCAACGAGAGCAGGACGGGCAGGGATGTTCTTTTCGGAGGCGTGGCTAATATATCGCTTAACCTCGCGCTTGTCCCTGTGTGGGGCCCAACAGGGGCAGCGCTTGCCACATCCGGGAGCCTTGTCGTAATGAACCTCTTTCTTGTCAACTCTGTGTCAAAGATCCTGGGTATACGCATGTTAAGGATATGCTGAGCGTCCGCGGAAGAAGAGAGAAGGTCAAAAAGGAGGCCTGCTCGAAGATCGAGGATTTCCTCGCTTCCAGCGCGGAGGTCTCGGCCTGGGAAAAGGACTATTTCGCCCTTCATCGTGACAGGTACGGCATATGCCTCGACGATGTCGACCGGTCAGCCGAGGACGGCAGGGTGCTCGAGGTCGGTTCTGTCCCATGCCATTTCACCGTCCTTTTGAAATTGTCGGGATATGACGTCATTGGCGTCGACCCCCACCCGGAAAGGGCCAGGCAGATCATGGATAGATTCTCCCTCGATGTCGTAAAGCGCGACATTGAAGCGGAGCGGCTGCCATTCGCCGACTCGTCTTTCAAAACTATAATCTTCTCCGAGGTCCTCGAACATATGTACATAGACCCGCTCAGCGCCCTCTCTGAGCTTGCGAGGGTGCTTAGCCCCGGCGGCAAGCTCCTTCTTTATACCGACAATCTGTACTCACTTAGGACATTCAGGAGATTCTTAAGCGGCGAGGGGATAACAGACGCGGTAAAGGAGTGGGATAAGCTCAGGACGATCGGCCACAGGGGGCACATCCGCCTCTATTCGGCCAAGGAGGTGCGCGGTCTGCTTGCCCTTGTCGGCCTTACAGCCATACAGAGCGGCTATTATCATTACAATGAGATAAAAAGCCTTAGATCGTCGATGATATACAAGGTATTGCCTGGCTGGCTTTCTCCGAACCAGTTGATAATAGCCACAAAGAACGCTTAAGTGAGTTGAGCCGTTCAGGAAAAACCACTCTTCCAATGGGGGGATGATGAAAGCAGTATTAAAGAACCTGAAAAAGATGTTGTCGGGCAGAGACGACCTCCCGCTTCCGGAGAAGGCCGTATATTCGCCTGCTGCCGTCTCTTTCACGAAGATACGCTCAATGCCCGGCTGGTTCACTTTTGACGATTGCTCTCATTTTTCACTTTGCCTGGGCCTTCAGCGTGCAATGGGAATAAATGGAGATATACTTGAAATCGGGTGTTTTCACGGCCGCTCTACGGCTGTTATCGCCGGTTTCCTCGAAAAGGGCGAAAGGCTCTTTGTATGCGATATCTTCGAGGGTGGCGACAAGGGGGTCTACGGCGATTGCCCGACCCCGGAGAAGGTCCTCGCCAACATACTTGCCGTCAACCCGGGGCTTGACGCGGAGACAATCGAGATAATAAAAGGCGACAGCTCAAGGCTCTCTCTTTCTCCGGGAGAACGCTTCAGGTTCGTCCATATAGACGGCGGGCATACATATAATGAATGCCTCTCTGACCTTAAGGCCACGGCAGACCATGTCGTATCGGGCGGCATAATCGTCATCGACGACTACAGGCACCCCGACTGGCCGGAGGTCACCGCTGCGGCCGACGATTTCCTGAGGGAGCGCAGGGACTATGCCGTCTTCGCAGACCTCAACAGGGCCCATGCCATAGGCCGGAAGCTCTATCTAATAAGGCGAAACGGATAACGCACAGATGCGCCTCGATATGAAAAGGGTCTTCATAGTGGGCTGTCCCAGGAGCGGAACCACACTGCTCCAGGGCATGCTCGCGTCCCATCCAAGGGTGCTCTCTTTTCCTGAGACGCATTTTTTCTCGATGGCCTACCCCAGGAACAGGTTTAAGCGTTTTATTACCTGGCCTGCGCTCAACCTGAGGGGTGTGCTTGACGGCTTTCTGAAGGAGATTGGACGCACCGAGCTTCGCCCTATCGCGAATATCGGCCTTTTCGATAGAAGGTACGAGCTTCCGTTCGTAAAGGTAATGGACAGGCTCACGCGCGACGCTGGAAAAGACGTATGGGTCGAGAAGACCCCCAGGCATCTCCATTTCATAGACGAGATAGGGCAGAGGGTCCCAAGGGCCTCTTTTATCCATATAGTCAGGGATGGCAGGGATGTAGCCGCCTCGCTTTACAAGGCGTCTAACGATAACCCTTCCAGATGGAACAGGAAGCGCGCCCGCAAGGGCTTCACCCTCCGGCAGTGCGTTGAAAGATGGAACATGGACGTATCGATAACCTCGCGATTCCTGGGTAAGCCTGGACATCTTCTGGTGCTCTACAGCGCCATCGTTGAAGAACCGGCCGTTGTGGCCAGGGAGATATGCTCATTTTTAGGGATAGACTATACTGATGAGATGATGGATACAGCCGGTTCGTACGGGAGCATTGTAAGGCCGGAAGAGCCATGGAAGATGAATAACGCCATGACTATCCAGAAGCTCGCGAGCCCGTTCGAGAAGGTACTTAACGAAAAAGAGCGTGAGTTCGTTAAAATGAGCATTAGAATGCCGGATTTCATGGGGAGGGGAAGATGAAGGGGAGCGAAAGATGAGGGGCCTTGCCGTCCTCCTGCTTCTGCCCCTTCTGCTGATCCTGGTCTACTCTGCCCCTGATTCAGCTGTTGGGCCGATAAGCGTTGCCCCGGTTGAGACGCCCGGTGCGCTTATAAAAAGGGATCTGGGCGGGGCCTCTATTGTACTTACTTATAAGGACCAGTGGACAGGGCTTCCTGAAGAGAACGAGGTCGCCGGGTATTCACCGGCGGTACTGCGTTTCCCGGCAGGAACCCACGCCATGTACTTCGATTGGGAGACCGGTAACTATTCCGGCGCGAAGATAAACGCTGCGCGTGAACGGTCAGGCTACGGGGTAGATAAGTTCTTCGAGCTGTCGGCGAGATACGGCGCAAAGGCCTCTTACATAGTGAACATATATCAGGACACGCCTGAAAAGACCGGCAGGCTCGCGGAATATTTCAAGGCAAAGGGGTATCAAGTCGATTTCTGGGAGATGGGCAACGAGGCATACGCCGCGGACTACTCGGACAGGTTCCAGGATGCTCAAGCATATCTCGCGGCTGCCAGGGCCCATGCCGAGCAGATACTGAGTGTCTTCCCTCTCGCTCAGTTCGGCGTCACGGCCGACCCAAGGAACAGGTATGTGAGCCCATGGAACAGCGCTCTCCTGGAACAGGATTTTTTCAAGAACATAGTGGCTCATAAATACTTCGGCCCTGACCGCGCCACGAGGGAGGATATGATCTCCAGGGGGGTCCAGCCAGACCCTGACCAGGCTTATTCTCTCATGCTCAAGGACTCTGATCCCGGCAATAAGCCAAACTTCGCCTGCATCTTCCCCGGCAAGAGGTTATGGGTCACGGAGTGGGGGCTTCTCTACATCGGTTTCGATATCGAGGATAGCATGGCCCACGCGTTATGGTGGTCCAGGACGTTCATAAAGCTCATGAGGACGGATAATATCGACATGGCGGCATACTGGAACCTGAACGCGCCGCCCTTTGAGCTCATTCAGCCTGTTGAGGAAGGTTTTATGCGCAGGGTCCCATTTTACGCCTATAAGATGGCCCTCTTTGCGCTTAAGTCAGGCGTTGAGACCAGGGCCGCCGTATTCACTGGCGCGGGCTCCGAGAATTTTTCCGGCCAATATTTTGTCGCCGCCGACGGCAGCGTTTCGATATTCGCGGTCAACTCTGGCGCCGAGCCATCCTTTGTCGAAGTCCCTGGGGCGTCAACCGGCCTTTCCATGGAGTATATAAGCGCCGATTCGATCATGGCGAGCAACGGTTATTCGTATGCCTTTTCGAAAGAGCTGCGCGACCTGAGGGTTGAGAGCGTGACCCCTCAGACAAAGAACGTTGAAGGCAAGACCGTCGAGCTTCCGGGTTATTCCGTAGCGGTCATCTCGTTTGGCAGGTAGGATTTTGTACACAGGCATCCAGTCGGCAGTTTTAATCAGAAGGCTCAATTACGTAATCTTCGTATCCGTTCTCCTCGCGGCCGGGCTCGCCCCGGCGCTTTGTAGCGCCTTTGCCGGGATAGACGGCGCTGGCACACTCGTAGTGGTCCACCTCCTTGTCACAGCGTTCCTCGCCGCCTCGCTTGGATGGTTCAACCCCAGGGCGGCCCTGGTCTTCCTCATGCTGCTCCTTCCGTGGCAGCCTTTTTTCTCCATGCCTTTCTCCGATGCCCTCGGGAGCACCGGCATAAAGCTCATCGTGGCGACAAAGGAAGTCTACGCGACGATATTCCTCTCGGTCCTTTTTTTAAAGAACTCCAGAAAGGTCAGATGGGGCTATGCAGACATCGCCGCACTGGCCTTTATAGCGGCCTATGCCATCTATTTCATGAAGTCACCGGCTGGTGTCGCGCCAAGGATAGCCTCTTTCAAGGAAGGTCTCATGGTAGTATCTTTTTACCTGATAGGAAGGCTCACGCTCTTCTCAAGGGACGACATAACATGGATGCTCCGGACGACCGTCGCAGTCGCTTTTTTTGTGGCGGCGTTCGGTTTTGTGGAAAGGTTCCTCTTTGACGGCCTCTCATGGAAGTATATAGGGGCCGTCGATTACCTCGAATCGAAGATGGATACCAGCCAGTTCGGCTCGATAGTCATAAACGACCTGCCGCTAAACTGGTTCACATACCTGGGAAACACCCCCGTAAGGCGCATGGTCGGTCCAATAGGTGACGCCACCTCGCTTTCAAGGTTCCTGGCCTTGCCGGTGCTCGCCCTGATATATATGCGCTCCATTGCAGGGCGTTCACGCGTGGCTGTCCCAGTGCGCCTTGTGCTCCTTTTCTTCCTTGGCTCAGCCCTTGCGCTGACGCTCGGCAGGGGCGGGCAGGTCATCCTGATAGGCGGTCTCCTTGTGCTTATCTTCGCGAGAAGGCCGGTCGTGGCGCTTTTGATAGCCGCGCCTCTTGTCCTTGCCCTTCTCGCCGAGCTTGCCATCTTTGACCCCCAGAGCGGGTCGGCGATACGCCACATGGCCGGGCTCGAGAAGGGTGTAGGCGCGCTCTTTGACTCGCCGCTTGGCAACGGTCTCGGCACCTCAGGTCAGATGGCGGTGCTCTACGGGAAGGTCGATGTAAAGGTCTCGGAGAGCTACATAGGCTCGCTTGCCTTCCAGATGGGACTCCCCGGGGTGCTATTATATACGCTCTTTTTTACGCTCATCTCGGCGTATTTTCTGAGGGCGTACCGCCTGTGCAGGCGTACCACTGAAAGCTGGGCGATGCCGCTTCTCGCGTTCACGATCTCGTCAGGCATTTTTTTTACATCCATACTCGCGAACTCCGCGATTGCGCCTATCTCGTCAGGACTGTCGCTTATTTTCTGCGGGGCAGTAAAGGGCGCGCTCGACCATGAGCGCGCCAAGGAAACCCTGAAAGGTAAAGTCATATGATAGCTCAGCTTACCCCTCTCTATATAAAGACCAGGCCCGCAAAGCTGTTCTCAAGGCTTGTAAGCTACGCCCTTTTCGAGGGGAGGCCGCTTACCACAAAGGGGCGCTGGATAAACCCGCTGGTCTTCAGTCTCCTTGCCATGGAAAAGAAGCTCCCGCAGATGAGGAAGGTAGTAAAGCCGATATTCATAATCGGCTCCGGCAGGAGCGGCAGCACCATACTTGGAACGCTTCTTTCAATGCACAGGGATATAGGCTTCCTGAACGAGCCCAAGGCCATCTGGCATACGCTATATCCCTATGAGGACGTGATCGGCAACTATACCGGCATGAAGGCATCTTACAGGCTCGACGCCGCCGTTGCTACACATGATTTAAAGAAGGCGGCGCACAGGATCTTCGGCGCGTACCTGGCGGCGACCGCCTCGCGGAGGCTGGTTGACAAGTACCCTGAGCTTGTCTTCAGGGTCCCGTTTGTACAATCCATCTTCCCTGACGCCAAATTCATATTCCTCATTAGGAACGGATGGGATACCTGCTCGTCGATAGAGAACTGGTCTAAAAAGCACGGCGTGGAATCAGGGCCGGAACTGCACGACTGGTGGGGGAAGGACAACCGGAAGTGGGACCTTATGGTAAAAGAACTGGTCGCCGCTGACCCTGACCTCTCGAAGTCTTTTGATGAAATCTCTGCCTTAAATGACCACACCCAGATGGCCGCGGTCGAGTGGGTCGTTACGATGAGGGCCGGCCTTGAGGAGAAGGAGAGGTCGCCCGATTCGATACACATCTTCAAGTACGAGGACCTCTGTAACAGGCCAGAAGAGGCACTCGACGGGCTTCTCAGGTTTTGCGAGCTTGAAAGCGACGACAAGTTTCTTTCATACGCCCGCGCCGTCCTTAAGCCCAACCCCACATACAAGCGCTTCGATCTGCACCGGGCGGTGCTTCCGGCATTCATGGATACTCTCGCGAGAGCAGGATATTAGATGGCAGAGGCGCCTCTCATTTCAGCGATAATCGAGCCTGTCGGCGGCCACGGCGGGATGAACTATTACGACTACGGACTTTGTAAGGGGCTTGCCTCCGCCGGCGTGAAGCCCGTTCTCTATACCTGTGATTCGACCGTCATAGACAGGGCGCGTCCGTTTGAGACCAGGCTTTTATTCCGCGGTATCTGGGGGAACGGAGGAAAGCTCGGCAGGGGATTAAAATATTTAAGGGGGTTCGTCTTATCGCTCCGTGACGCCCGCAAACGGGGCTGCCGGATAGCTCATTTCCATTTTTTTCACACCACGGCCCTTGAGCTTGCAATGATAACGCTCGCAAGGCTCTACGGCCTTAAAACCGTTATTACGGTCCATGACGTTGAGAGCTTCTCAAAAGGCTCCTCAAAGCGTTTGGCTAAAAGGGTGTTCGGCGGAGCGGACCTGCTCATAGTGCATAACAGGATAAGCCTGGAAGCGCTTGCAGCCATTATCCCGTCAGCGCTCTCCAGGGCCAAGGTCATACCGCATGGGAATTATATGGATTTTGTGAAACCAGTTTCGAGGGAAGAGGCCTTCAAAAAGATCGGCCTTGACGCTGCCGGGCCTGTGCTTCTTTTCTGGGGGCAGATAAAAAAGGTAAAGGGGCTGGATATCCTTATATCAGCCCTGCCTCAGGTGGTGAAGCGCTTTCCCGGATTAAAGCTCGTCATAGCCGGCAAGGTCTGGAAAGACGACTTCTCGGTCTACGGCTCGGCCATAGAGGCTCATGGCCTCAAGGACAATGTAGCCGCGCATATAAGGTATATACCTGATGAGATGGCCCCATACTACTTCAGCGCCGCCGACATTGTCGTGCTTCCATACAGGAAGATATATCAGAGCGGAGTGCTCCTCATGGCCTTAAGCTACGGCAAGGCTGTAGTCGCCTCAGACCTGCCCGGCATGACAGAAATAATAGATGATGGCGTTGACGGGTTTACCTTCAGAAGCGAAGAGCCTGAGGACCTTGCAAGGCGTGTTATCGAAGCCTTATCAGATAAGGACGCATTGAAAAGAGTAGCCTCGGCAGGACTGCGCAAGGCTACCGACGGCTTCAGCTGGGCTCGTATAGGCGAGAGGACGGCTGAGGCGTACAGGGGCATCCTCGATTGAAGCAGGCCTCGATGAAGATAGCCATGATAGGCACGCGCGGCGTGCCGGCGAATTACGGCGGGTTTGAGACCTGCGTCGAAGAGCTTGGCCAGAGGCTCGTTCGGATGGGGCACGAGGTCACGGTATACTGCCGCAAGGGATATTATAAAGAGCAACCGCCAGTCTACCTTGGTATGAGCCTTGTCTATCTTCCCAACCTTAAGTACAAGAGCCTCGACACACTTTCGCATACGTCCCTTTCGATGCTCCACGCGCTTGTGCGCCCCTTCGACGTTCTGATGGTCTTTAACGCCGCCAACAGCCCCACGCTTATCCTTCCCAGGCTCATGCGCAGGAAGACGGCGATCAATACCGACGGCCTTGAGTGGAAGCGCGGCAAGTGGGGTAATGCCGCCAAACGGTACTATAAGTTCTCAGAGTGGCTCTCGACAAAATTCGCCGACAGGGTGGTGGCCGATTCAAGGGGCATACAGGAATATTATAGAAAGACCTATGGCGCCGAGAGCTGTTTTATAGCTTACGGGGCTTATCCTGGCGAGAGCAGGGAGCCGGATAGGATAAGGCAGTTCGGTATTGAAAGGGGAGGGTACTTCCTGCAGGTAACGCGCTTTGAGCCTGAGAACAACCCGCTTCTTACGATACAGGCGTACAAAAGGCTCAGAACAGACAAGAAGCTCGTCATAGTGGGCGCAAGCAGGTACCCAGGCGATTACGCGAGAAAGATATTAAGTGAAGCCGAAGGGAACAGTAATATAATCCTTCCCGGCGCTATCTATGAAAAGGAGCTCCTTGACGAGATATGGTGCAACTGCTTCGCCTATGTCCACGGCAACGAGGTCGGCGGCACCAATCCGGCCCTTTTGCAGGCGATGGCGAACGGCTGTTTCACCCTGGCGATAGACGTAAGCTTCAGCAGGGACGTTCTCGGCGATTGCGGCCTCTATTTCAGCAAAGACGCAAAAAGCCTTGCTGATAAGATGTCGTGGGCCCTTTATAACGATAAGAGCGGCGCGCTCCAGGGATACGGGGAGATGGCGCGCGAGAGGATAAAAATGAGCTACAGCTGGGATAAGGTGGCAACAGACTATGAGGGGCTCTTCAGGGGGCTTCTGAAAAATAAAGGCTCAAACGGAAGGATTAAAAATGATTGAGAAGATAATCGGGATAGCCAAAAAAGCAGGCGCAGAGATAATGGAGGTCTACTCCGGCGAGATATCTGTCGAGTACAAGGACGACCGTTCACCCCTTACGCTTGCCGACAGGAGATCGCACAGGGTCATAGAGAAAGGGCTTAAAGAGCTGGCCCCGGAGATACCGGTCATATCCGAAGAGGGAGCCCTTGTCGATTACAGCGTAAGGAAGGATTACGCCCGCTTCTGGCTCGTTGATCCGCTTGACGGCACAAAGGAGTTCATAAAGAGGAATGGCGAGTTCACGGTCAATATAGCCCTTATAGAGGGAGACCTGCCTGTACTGGGCGTAATATACGCGCCAGCAAAGGGGCTATTGTACTACGCGGGAAAGGGTACGGGGGCTTTCAAGGAAGTGGATGGACTACAGGCGCGCCCAATCGTATCCGAACTTCCGCCAGGGCATGGGATAAGGGCGGTGGTAAGCAGGTCCCATCCTTCAGCCGAAATTGAGGAGTTCCTCAAGGGCTACAGTGTGGCGAGCAGTGTTGAGGCAGGAAGCTCTCTTAAGTTCTGCCTTGTGGCTGAAGGCTCGGCCGACCTCTATCCGAGGTTCGGCGAGACATGGGAATGGGACACAGCCGCGGGACACGCTATAGCCTCGGAAGCCGGGGCTGTAGTCACTCTTCCTGACTCTGGAGAACTGACTTACAATAAAGAGAATCTCAAGAACCCAGGGTTCATAGTAGCCGCTGCAGGAGTGCCCGTAAAATCACGCGGGCAGGCGAAATAATGCCCTTGACTTTTTTTTTGGTTATGTTATTTATAACCTTGTTATCGGAACCCGTACGGCATTATTAATGCCTTTCAGGTCCTCCCGATCAAATAACTTAAAATAGAGAAACACCTCCGCGGGAGTAGCTCAGTTGGTAGAGCGCAACCTTGCCAAGGTTGAGGTCGCGGGTTCGAGACCCGTCTCCCGCTCCATTTCTTTTGCACACCCAAGTCCATTTACGCAAGGTCCGGCCATGCAGCCAGTAAACAAAATGGGCGCGCTCAAGTCCTACATCGACGCGAAGGGGCTTAAATCGACCTCTCAGCGCGACTTCATCGCAGATACCTTCTTCAGGACCACAACACACATAAGCCTCGATGAGCTCCTCAAAAGGGTGAGGAGAAAGACCCCGAATATCGGCTACGCCACCGTCTACAGGACCATGAAGCTCCTGACCGAGTGCGGCCTGGCGATAGCCAGGCAGTTCGGTGACGGGCAGACCAGGTACGAGAACCTCCCTGCTGACGGACATCACGACCATATCATCTGCATAAAGTGCTCGAAGATAGCCGAATTCCACAACCAGAAGATAGAACAGCTGCAGATGGAAGCCGCCAAGAAGCTCGGGTTTACCGTCATTAACCACAAGCTCGAGCTTTACGGCTACTGCCCTGACTGCGGCTGATTATTTTTGGATTATCATTGAAAATGAAAGTTATTATCATCTAAAGGCATGCACGGACACGGAAATAAGAGCGAAGCCGCCGCAGGCGGGTCTTTGGTGCTCGTGGGCAACCCGAACGTGGGCAAAAGCGTCATATTCGGCGCGCTCACCGGCAGGTACGCCACAGTCTCCAATTACCCCGGCACCTCAGTTGAGATCTCCCGCGGGCAGGCCCGCTTCGGCGAGAAAAGGCTCGGCATAATCGACAGCCCCGGCGTAAACAGCCTCGTGCCGATGTCAGAGGACGAGAGGGTCACAAGGGATATACTCATGACCGGGGACGTAGACTGCGCGCTCCAGGTCATGGACTCCAAGAACTTGAGAAGGAGCCTCCTTATTACCCTCCAGCTTATAGAGATGGGGCTGCCGGTGACCCTCGCCCTCAACATGTACGATGAGGCCGGGGAAAGGGGCATCAAGATCGACATGGCGGGGCTCGCGTCTGTTCTGGGCCTCAAGGTAATACCAACGATTGCCACCCAGAGGTGGAACCTTGACAAGCTCGAGGCAGCCTTTTATAACCGTGATATCCCTTCAGCCTCCCTCGTCCGGTACCATGAGGCCATAGAAGACGGGATAAGGAAGATCGAGCCCCTTATCCCGGGCTGCCGCATCTCTGCAAGGTCGGTAGCCATAATGCTCATCTCCGGCGACACGACCCTTAAGCCGTGGCTCTCCAGGTCGTTCAGCCCCGAAGGGCTTAAAACAATAGAGTACGCGCGCGCCTCTGTCCAGGCAAGGTTCCCTGAGCCTGTAGGCTACATCATAAACCGTACCAGGCTCAGGGTTGTCGATTCGCTGGTGTCAAAGGTAGTGAGCCAGGAGACCCTCGGCAAGGGCAAGATAGCTACTTTCCTGGGCTCTGTTACCATGCACCCGCTCTGGGGCATACCCATACTCATAGCGGTCCTCCTTTTCATGTACGAGTTCGTTGGCGTCCTCGGCGCCGGCGTAAGCGTTAACTTTCTTGAATCGGTCGTCTTCGGCGAGTACCTCAACCCCTGGGCCGAACGTGTGGTCGGCTACGCCTTCGCGCCGGGGAGCTTCTTGTACGATATCATCGTCGGGGAGTACGGCATCGTGACGATGGCCTTCACATACGCCATCGCCATAATCCTTCCAATCGTAAGCTTCTTCTTCATATTCTTCAGCTTCCTCGAGGACTCGGGGTATCTCCCGAGGCTTGCCGTCATGGTAGACAGGGTATTCAAGATGATGGGCCTGAACGGCAAGGCCGTCCTCCCGATGGTGCTGGGACTTGGCTGCGACACCATGGCCACCATGACGACCAGGATACTCGAATCGAGGAAGGAGAGGGTGATAGTCACGCTGCTCCTTGCCCTGGGGGTACCCTGTTCGGCGCAGATAGGCGTCATACTCGGCATGCTCGGGTCTATATCCTTTGCCGCTACGGTCCTCTGGGCCGGCATAGTGCTCATGGTGCTTTTCCTGGTCGGGCTCCTGGCCTCAAAGGTGCTCCCCGGCCAGTCGTCCGATTTTATACTCGAGATACCGCCGATGAGGATGCCGCAGCTGTCCAACATGGTGCTAAAGACGCTTGTGAGGGTCGAGTGGTATCTTAAAGAGGCGGTGCCTCTTTTTATAGTAGGCACCCTCGTCCTTTTCACGCTCGACAAGGCCAATGCCATCGGCGCGCTCCAAAAGGCCGCCTCTCCGGTCATAGTGACCCTTTTAGGCCTTCCGGCAGAAGCGACACAGGCCTTCATAGTCGGCTTTTTAAGGCGGGACTACGGGGCGGCTGGCCTTCTTTCCCTTCAGATGGACGGCCTGCTCGACCCGGTGCAGGTCGTCGTAAGCCTCGTCACCATGACGCTTTTCGTGCCGTGCATCGCGAATTTGCTGATGATAGTGAAGGAGAGGGGCCTTAAGGCCGCGTTCTGGATGTCTCTTTTCATATTCCCGTTCGCCATATTCGTAGGCGCGGTCGTGAACTTCGCCTTGAGATACTTTGGTGTTACGTTAAGGTAGGGGGTTTTTATGACGAAGGATAAGGCCGTAGACGAGGTCATGGAGTTTATCTGGTCCCAGAGGGAGTTGGGGAGCAGTTCGATAAAAGAGCTCCTTGGGATAGACGAGGTCGCGGAAGAGGCCGATTTAAACACCCTTGAGAGGATGGTCAGCGGCGGCCTTGTGACGATTTACGGTGACTCCATCACGCTTACCTCTGAGGGCGAGAAGCTCGCCGAGGGGGCCATACGCCGCCACAGGCTGGCTGAAAGGCTCCTTACAGAGGTGCTCGCGATGACCGACGAGAACCTCGAGAAGAACGCCTGCTCTTTCGAGCACACGCTCTCTCCTGAGGTAACGGATTCCATATGCACGCTCCTCGGACATCCGCCCACGTGCCCGCACGGACTGCCCATCCCGAAAGGCGCTTGCTGCAAGAGGGCCAAGGACGAGCTAAAGCCCATAGTCCAGCAATTGAACGTGCTTGAAGTGGGAGAGACGGGCAGGATAATATTCATAGCCTCGAACTCGCATATGAGGCTCGACAAGCTCGGCTCGCTCGGCATTGTGCCTGGGAGCAACGTCAGGGTCCACCAGAAGAGGCCGGCCTTTGTCATTCAGCTCGGAGAGACCACGCTGGCGCTCGACCCCGAGATAATAAAAGAGATATACGTTAGGAAGATAGAGTAGTTTTTTAATACCAATGAGAAGACAGTTTGTCATATTTTTAGCCGCCCTCTTTCTTGTCGTTGGCATCGGGCTTGGCTTCCATCACCATGAGGACGGGCATCTCCATGATGACTGCGCTGTCTGCGTTGTCGCGGCCCACCATCAGTCTGTAAAGACCGCCGGTGCTTCATGGGCGCCTGTAATATCCCTCGTATTCTTTTTATTCGTCTCATCTCCCGTATATATACCCGCGTTCATTCAGGCAGGCAAACAGGTCAGGGCGCCGCCTCGTCTTCACACCCCAGCCAGATAAAACCATCTTCCGCAGACTTTAGCGAAAAAAGGCCGCTCTGCCATCGCACAGGTCTTTTATTCCGATTTCCTGCGCCTGACTTCTATTTTCAAGGAGGCTCAAGTTGAGTTACCTGCTCTCTATTCTTTTTGTATTTTTTTTCGCTTTCCCGGCTTTTGCTGATGATCTCGGATCAAGGCTGAAAGATATCGAGAAAACCCTTAAATCACAGCAGGAGCTTATAGACAGGCTCAAGGCTGAGAAGAACGGTGGCGGAGGCGGGAAACTCCGTCTCATCGACCTCTCCATGGACGCTCTTATCGCGGTCGGCGGCTCTACTGAAGATGATGAGTCGTTGCAGTCCCTCCAGGGCGGCGGCCACGACCCGCGAAAAAGGGGCTTTACAGTGCAGAACATAGAGCTTTCTCTTTCAGGCGCTATAGATCCATACCTCATGGGAGAGGCCCATATAATCTATTTTCTCGACCCTCTTGAGGGAGAGACGGTGGTCGAGCTTGAAGAGGTCTTCATGACCACCATCTCCTTGCCTTACGGCCTCCAGCTTGAGGCAGGCCATTTCTTTACCGAGTTCGGCCGCATTAACCCGAGGCACCCGCACCAATGGCACTGGCAGGACCAGCCGGTCATCAATACCAGGCTCTTCGGCCCTGACGGGATGAGGGGGCCGGGGTTCAGGCTGGGATGGCTTATGCCGCTACCCTGGTTCTCAGAGCTTCATTTCGGCGTCCAGAACGCAAACGGCGAGACCATGGCGAGCTTTCTCGCAAGCGATGAATTTTTTGGCGAGCGCGCCATTGGCGGGAGGCCTTTTGTGGACCGCGGCGTAAAGACGCTTAAAGACCTGGCCTACCTGCTCCGCCTTGATAACTCCCTTGACCTGTCGGATGAGGTAACGGCGTCTATGGGCTTGTCCGCGCTTTACGGGCCTAACGCAACCGGCGCTCAAGGCGAGACCCTTATCTACGGGGCCGACCTTGTAGTAAAGTGGCGTCCGGAGGGCGGCGTGAGGGGTTGGCCGTTCCTCGTATGGGAGACAGAGGTGATGAAGAGGGACTACAAGGCGGCGTCATTCTATGACGATTCAGACCCTTCAGATATCATCGACCTCTCGGAAGAGACCCTCAAGGACTGGGGCCTTTACACGCAATTGATATACGGCTTCAAGCCGGGATGGGCCGCCGGGCTTCGCTATGAGTATGCTACGGGTAGCGGCGAGAGCGTAGGCGGGCGCGCTAGCGACCCCTTCCGGGACGACCGGAGGCGTATATCTCCCCTGGTAACATGGATGCCGACCGAGTTCTCACGCTTCAGAGCTCAGTATAACTACGACAGGGCAGACCATTTAAACGATAAGGAAGCTCATTCGGTATGGCTCGGGGTCGAGTTCATGTACGGGGCCCACGCGGCCCATTCCTTCTAAGGAGGCTGTGATGTCTAAGAAGATACTCTTTACAATAATCATGCTCTTCGCGTTAGCGGCCCCTGCCAGGGCAGGCGTTAATATAGTGGCGACACTTCCCTGGATAGGCGGCATGGCGAAAGAGATAGGAAAAGACAAGGTAAGCGTCACGGTTCTGGTCAAGCCTAACCAGGACGCGCATTTTGTCGAGGCAAAGCCGAGCATGGTGCTTGCCGCGAGCAGGGCCGACATCCTGGTCTACAACGGCCTTGACCTTGAGGTCGGATATCTGCCGCTGATAATCAATTCCTCAAGGAACCCAAGGATACAGGCCGGAGAAAACGGGAACCTCGACTGCTCGAAGTATATAAACGCCATAGAGCGCCCCCATACCGACATCGACAGGAGCATGGGGGACGTCCATCCCTTCGGCAATCCGCACTACCATCTTTCGCCATCAAACATGGCCAGCGTAGCTCAAGGCCTGACCGATACCCTTGCGAGGCTTGATAGCGGCAATGCCGGCTTCTACAGGGCAAACCTCGCCTCGTTTAACAGGACGCTCGAAGCCAAAAAAAAAGAATGGGAGGGGAAGCTCAGCGGCAAGCGGTTCATCTCCTTCCACAAATACTTCGAATACCTTGCAAACGACCTGGGCTTCAGGATAACAGGCTATATAGAGCCAAAGCCGGGGATCCCGCCTTCTTCGGGGCACATGGCAAGGCTTGCTGAGATGATAGCGAAAGACAGGCCTGACGCCATCCTCACTACCTCTTATAACGGCAAGAAAGAGGTAGTGTTCCTGTCAACCAAGACAGGCGTTAAGGCGATAGTGGTACCTCACGAGATCGGCTGCCAGGAGGGCATAGGCGACTGGTTTACGCTTATGGACATGGTCGTGGAATCGCTTAAATAGGAGAAGAGATGGAAGCCCTCAGCATCCTTTTATACCCATTCCTCGCGTGCGTCTTGCTCATATTGGCGCACGCGTACTTCGGTGTGCACATCCTCCAGAGGGGGATAATCTTCGTCGACCTTTCGCTTGCCCAGTTCATAGGCCTCGGCATAGCCTTCTCTTTTTTTCTTGGGGATGACGAAGGGACGAGGCTCCTTTTTTCAGTGGGTTTCGCGGTGCTGGGGGCCTTCATACTCTCTTTTTCAAGACTGATCTCGAGGTTCGTCAATATCGAGGCCTTCATAGGGGTCCTTTATATCTTCTCGCTCTCAGCGAGCATACTTGTCCTCGACATGACGCCTCACGGGTTGGAGGATTTCAAGGCCATCATGAACGGCAGCATACTATGGGTGACCACTGGCGAGCTTCTAAAGACCTTTGCGCTCTACTCGGTGATAGGGCTATTCCATTTTATATTCAGGAAAAGGTTCCTGGGGCTCTCTTTCGAAGATAAGGGCGGGATATTCTGGGAATTCATCTTCTTTTTAAGCTTCGCCTTTGTACTGGTCAAATCTGTCCAGATGGCCGGCATACTCCAGGTCTTCTCTTTCCTGGTGATCCCGGTCCTCATAGGGAAGCTATTTACAAGAGACCTCAAAAAAACGCTTCTTTCAGGCTGGCTGATCGGCGCGGCCTCAAGCGTATTCGGTCTTGGGATGTCTTACCTCTATGACCTCCCGACGGCGCCGTTGATAGTGGCCTCGCTAAGCCTGACCTTTTTCATGCTCCTTGTTTTTAAATACGCGACATCACGCAAGCTCCGTTCTTAAGCCCTTCGCCCGCGCCTTGCCCACGACTCGTATATCTCGGTAAAGATAGCGGCAAGGTCTTTCGTTATTTCCCAGCCTGGATAATGCGAGCTCGCCTTTGAGATATCGGATATGTAGCAGATGTGGTCGCCTGACCGGTTGGCCTCGACATACTCCCAACTCATCGGTATCCCTGATATCGATTCGATAAGCGTGAAGGCCTCGATAATGGAAATGGAGTTCCCCCTTCCGCCTCCCAGGTTGTAGACCTCGGCCCGCCTCGGTGAATCTATGAACCTTTGGATGAAGCCTGTGACGTCATATGAGTGTATGTTGTCCCTGACCTGCTTTCCCTTGTAGCCGTATACCTTGTAGGTCTTTCTATCAAGGTTGCACCTTATGAGATAGCTTAAAAAGCCGTGTAGCTCTACCCCTGAATGGTTTGGGCCGGTAAGGCATCCGCCCCGGAGGCATGCCGTCGGCATACCGAAGTACCTGCCGTACTCCTGCGCCATCACATCGGCGGCTACCTTTGACGCGCCGAAAAGAGAATGCTTGGACCGGTCTATCCTCATATCCTCCGTGATGCCGCGCGCGTATGTATCATCGGCGTAGTCGTACCTTGTCTCGCTCTCCTTCAAGGCCAGCTCGTTAGGCGCGTCTCCGTAGACCTTGTTGGTGGAAAGGTGGACGAAGGGGGCCTCAGGGCAGTACCGCCTCGCGGCTTCAAGGAGGTTGATAGTCCCTCCGGCGTTGGTGTCGAAGTCCTCAAAAGGCATGGAGGCCGCAAGGTCATGGCTCGGCTGTGCCGCGGCGTGTACTATGGCGTCGGGTTTAAGGGCTTTGACCTCGGCAAAAACGCGCTCCCGGTCCCTTATATCTACCTCAAGATGGACGAAGTCCTTATGCTTTTCCTGAAGCCTTCGCTGGTTCCAGCGCGTATCCCCGTGTTTGCCGAAAAAACGCGCCCTCATGTTGTTGTCGATGCCGGCGACCTTCCACCCAAGAATAGAGAAGCGCTCGACCACCTCGCCACCGATGAGTCCGCTTGAGCCTGTAACGAGAAGTTTCCTCATTATGTCCTTTCGTGGAAGGCAGGCGCTTTTAACGGGAATCCGTCTGCGAAAGAGCCGTGGCAAGGATATTTTCTGAAAGAACCTATAAGAAAAGCATAACAGAAGTTATCCGGTGCGCAATTGCGCTGATAGTCGGGAATGAGTATTTCAGGGGGCTCGGGTCTTCGGTCGTTCAAGAGCTCTACAGCAATTTTAAAATACACAAAACCCTTGGAATATGGTAACCTTTCCCCCCTATGCACCACTCGAATTTCGTCCACCTCCACCTGCATTCCCAGTACAGCCTCCTTGACGGCGCGATAAGGCCGGAGGCCCTGATAGCGCTCGCGAAAGAGTACAGGATGCCGGCTGTCGCCGTAACAGACCACGGCAACCTCTTCGGGGCTGTCGAGTTCTATCAGAAGGCCATGCAGAAGGGCGTAAAGCCAATAATCGGCTGCGAGCTATATGTCGCGCCGGGCGCGCGCACCGAAAAGACGGCGATCAAAGGCGAGTACGCCTTTCACCTGGTCCTGCTTGTCAAAAACCTCAAGGGATATCAGAACCTCTGCAAGCTCCTGACACGGGCCTATACAGAGGGCTTCTACTATAAACCGAGGGTTGATAAGGAGATACTGAAGGAATATAACGAAGGGCTTATAGCCTTGAGCGCGTGCCTGCACGGCGAGGTGGCCTATAACTTAAGCATCGGCCAGAGGGAGGCTGCTGAGAATACGGCTTCTGAGTACAAGGCGATCTTCGGCGGGAGGCGCTTCTATCTCGAGATACAGCATAACGGCATAGAGGAGCAGGAGCGCGTCAATAAAGAGCTTGTACAACTCGGCAAAAAGCTCGACATCCCGCTTGTCGCCACGAACGACTGCCATTACCTGAAGAAAGAGGACTCGCGAGTCCACGACGTGCTCCTTTGCATACAGACCGGCACGACCGTGAACGCGGCCAACCGCATGCGCTTTTCAACGGACGAGTTCTACGTCAAGTCCCCTGAAGAGATGGTAGAGGCCTTCAAAGACACCCCTGAGGCGATAGCGAACACCATAGAGATAGCCGAGAGGTGCAACTTCGAGCTTAGCCTGGGCAAGAACTTCCTGCCCGAATACCCGGTCCCGGAGGGTGAAACGCTCGATTCGATAATAGACGCCAAGGCACGGGAAGGGCTTGAGAAGAGGCTTGCGACGATGCGCAAGGCAGGAGCAGACGTCGAGGCGCTCAAGTGGCAGTACTACGACAGGCTTGAAAAGGAGCTGAAGGTCATAAAGGGGATGGGCTTCCCCGGCTACTTCCTCATAGTCACGGACTTCATAGACTACGCCAGGAGCGTAGATATCCCTGTCGGCCCTGGCAGGGGCTCTGCCGCCGGTAGCCTGGTTGCCTATTCGCTCGGCATCACCAACATCGACCCCATAAGGTACAACCTCCTTTTCGAGAGGTTCCTTAACCCGGACAGGATATCTCTGCCTGATATCGACATCGACTTCTGCTTCGAGAAGAGGGACGAGGTAATAAAGTACGTAACCCGGAAATACGGGGCTGACAAGGTCAGCCAGATAATAACCTTCGGCCAGATGAAGGCCAAGGCCTGCATACGGGACGTGGGCAGGGCGCTCGATATGCCTTACGGCGACGTCGATAAGATCGCCAAGCTCGTCCCAAATACCCTGAATATTACCATAAAGGAGGCCATTGAGCAGGAGGCCCGGCTCAAGGAGCTTTACGACAAGGATCCGAAGGTGCGGGAGCTCCTGGATACGGCGGTAGCCCTCGAAGGCCTCCCGCGCCACGCCTCGACGCACGCGGCGGGCGTGGTCATCTCAAACAGGCCGCTTGAAGAGTACCTGCCCCTTTATAAGCAGCAGAAGGAAGATTCGATCACGACCCAGTACACGATGAAGGACGTCGAGAAGATCGGGCTCGTGAAGTTCGACTTCCTGGGCCTCAAGACCCTGACCGTCATCGACAAGACGGTTAAGTTCGTAAGATCGAACAGAGACGTTGACCTTGATATCGAGGCGTTGCCTCTCGCCGATGAAAAGACGTATAGCCTCATTGCGAGCGGTGAATCGAACGGCGTATTCCAGCTTGAAAGCTCCGGGATGAAGGAGCTCCTGCGCAAACTCAAGCCCACGACCTTCGAGGACCTCATAGCCGCCGTCGCGCTCTACAGGCCAGGCCCTTTGCAGAGCGGCATGGTCGACGACTTCATCAACAGGAAGCACAAGAAGACCGTCATCACCTACGAGGTGCCAGAGCTAAAGGGCATCCTTGAGAACACCTACGGCGTCATGGTCTACCAGGAGCAGGTCATGGAGATCGCCAAGGTGCTCGCCGGGTACACCCCCGGAGACGCCGACGTCCTCAGGAAGGCGATGGGAAAAAAGCTCCCTGAGGAGATGCTCGTACAGAGGACCAGGTTCCTCGAAGGGAGCAAGAAGAAGAACATCGACCAGAAAAAGGCCGAGAAGATTTACGACCTCATGGCCAAGTTCGCCGGCTACGGCTTCAACAAGAGCCACAGCGCGGCATACGCCCTCATAGCCTTTCAGACCGCGTATCTAAAGGCCCATTACACCGCAGAATTCATGGCCGCGCTTCTGGGCGCCGACATGGGCAACACAGACCAGGTCGTAAAATACATAAACGAGTGCAAGGAGCTTGGAATAGGCGTAGACCCGCCTGACCTGAACGAAAGCTCGATGGAATTTACCGTCTCCGGAAAGCGCATCCGGTTCGGCCTGGCCGCCGTCAAAAACGTCGGAGAGGCGGCGATAGACGAGATGCTCAGGGTCAGGCAGGACGGGAAGTTCACCTCCATGCTCGATTTCCTTTCAAGGGTCGATTCACGCAAGGTGAACAAGAAGGTCATCGAGAGCCTCATAAGGTGCGGGGCGTTTGATTTCACGAAGGAGAAAAGGGCGCAGCTCATGGCTGAGCTCGACCCCACAGTGGAGGCCGCCCAGTCCATGCAGAGGGACAGGGAGCTTGGCCAGTCCTCGCTCTTTGACGCCTTCGGCGGTGGCGGCGGCGGAGAGGCGGTCAAGCCGTCGATAAACGTCCCCAGGGTGATCGAGTGGGAGAACAAGGAGCTCCTTGCCTACGAGAAAGAGACGCTGGGGTTTTATTTTTCAGCCCACCCCCTTTCCGGCTACAAGCGCGAGCTTGCGCTCTATGCCACGGCCATCGATTCATTGTCCGAGAAGAAGAACGAGGACGAGGTCACGATAGGCGGCATCATAGCGGAGCTCAAGGAGATAACCACCAAGAAGGGCGACCGCATGGCCTTCGCGAGGATTGAAGACCTCACGGGCTCTGTCGAGGCGGTCATATTCTCGGACCTCTATAAAAAGGTGCGGGACGTTATCTCAAGCGGTTCTCCACTCATAGTGTCAGGCAGGCTTGACAAGGAAGAGGACGAGGTAAAGCTCATAGCTACCGGCATGGTCCCGATAGAAGAGGCCGGCGGGCAACAGCTCAAGTCGAGGAATACCCATATCCACGCCCCTGTGGACGGGCTTACCGCGGAAAAGCTCATGGAACTTAAGAAGGTCATTCAGGAGCACCCCGGAACCTCGACGGTGATAGTACACCTGGTCTATCCTGACAATGGCAGTGTGATAATAGGGGTAAATGAATCGCTCAAGATGAGCCCTCAGGAAAGCGCTGTGGCGAGGATAAAGGAACTTATAGACGGCGCTCAGGTTGAAATTATATAGTAGGGCAATTCCTTTTAAAGGGACATGACATGTACAGGCACTGGCTCGAATTCGAGAAACCGGTAGAGGAAATAGAAAAAAAAATCGAGGAGCTTCGCGCCTACGAGGCAACGGGCAACGTGAGGTCTTCCGAAGAGATCGCGAAGCTTGAAAAGAAGGCCAGGGGGCTATTAAAGGAAATATACGGGAAGCTTACGCCCCAGCAGATAACCCTTGTGGCGAGGCACCCGGACAGGCCGTATACGCTGGACTATATCCAGAACGTATTTGAGGAGTTTATGGAACTCCACGGAGACAGGGCCTTCAAGGACGACCCGGCGATCGTCGGCGGGCTCGCCAGGCTCGAAGGGACCCCTGTCATGGTCCTCGGCCAGCAGAAGGGAAGGAATACCAAGGAGAAGGTCCATCGCAACTTCGGCATGCCGCATCCGGAAGGATACAGGAAGGCATTGCGCCTCTTCGAGCTTGCCGAAAGGTCCTACATACCTGTCTTTACGTTCATAGACACGCCTGGCGCGTACCCCGGGGTAGGCGCCGAGGAGAGGGGGCAGTCGGAGGCGATAGCCACGAACCTCATGGTCATGTCGAGGCTCAAGGTGCCTGTCATAGCAACGGTCATAGGCGAGGGCGGCAGCGGTGGGGCGCTTGCCATAGGTGTTGCCGACAGGGTCAACATGATGGAGTACTCAACATATTCGGTCATCTCACCAGAGGGCTGCGCCGCGATACTCTGGAAGGACGGGAGCAAGGCAGACCTTGCGGCAAAGGCATTGAAGATAGACGCTGGTGAGATGCTTAAAATGGGCGTCATCGATAAGATAGTGAAAGAGCCTCTTGGCGGCGCCCACAGGGAGCCGCAGACAGCCTACAAGAACCTTAAAGCCACCCTTTCAGCCCAGCTCAAGGAATTGAACGCCTTGGAGACCGCTGAGCTTGTCGAGGCTCGCTACAGGAAGTTCCGCGCGATGGGGGTCTTTGCCGAGCCTAAAAGATAAATAAAATATTTGATTTTTTTAAGGGGATACATTACCCTGTTCTTTTAAAACTCAGGAATTTCAAAGGCATATGCCGACTACCAGGAACAACATAACCGACCTCAGGAACCAGATAGACTCGATAGACCTCGAGATACTGGAGCTTTTAAACAAGCGGGCCGGTCTCGTACTTGAGGTAGGCAAGATAAAGGCGAAGGAAAACAAGGATTTCTATGTGCCTGAAAGGGAGCAGGAGGTCCTTAAAAGGCTCATGGATAGAAACCCCGGCCCTTTGCCGAACCAGGCATTGAAGAACGTCTTCAGGGAGATAATGAGCGCATCGCTCTCTCTTGAAAAACCGCTCCGCATAGCCTTCCTCGGCCCGGTCGCCACCTTTACGCATCAGGCCTGCATGCAGCACTTTGGCCTCTCCGGCGAATTTCTGCCGAAAAAGGACATAGCCGATGTCTTCGACGACGTGGAAAAGGGCAGGGCGGACTTCGGCGTCGTCCCTATCGAGAATTCTACCGAAGGCGTTGTAAGCCACACCCTCGACATGTTCGTGCGCTCGGACCTCAAGATCTACTCCGAGGTGATGCTCGAGATCTCACTCGCTCTCCTTAACAAGACCGGGAAGATCACCGACATAGCCAAGGTCTGCTCGCACCCGCACGCCCTGGCGCAATGCAAGAACTGGGTAAAGGGGAACCTGCCGAACGCGCTCGTCTTCGACGTATCGTCTACCGCTTTAGCGGCGCAGATGGCGGCTGAGGACTCATCGACCGCCGCCATAGCGTCTATAGCGGCAGCAAACCTCTACGATCTGCGCGTCATAGAGAAGAACATCGAGGACAACTCGAACAACTTCACCCGCTTTCTCGTCATAAGCAAGAACATCGCCGGCAAGACCGGCAGGGACAAGACATCGCTCATGTTCGCGATAAAGGACGCCCCGGGCGCCCTCTATTCCATGCTCAAGCCTTTCGCCTCGCGGGGATTGAACCTTTCGAAGATTGAATCGAGGCCGCTTAAGACCAAGGCCTGGGAATACGTCTTCTTCCTCGACCTTGACGGCCACATAAACGACGAACCGGTGAGGGAAGCCATATCAGAGCTTGAAAAATCATGCTCTTTTTTAAAGATACTCGGCTCATATTCCAAATCACAGCAGGCTTGAACTTAAATGTTGACTATGCGCAAACTCAATATCCCTGTCTCAGACAATATCAGTTCTCTTGTGCCCTATCCGCCCGGAAAGCCCATCGAGGAGCTTGAAAGGGAGCTTGGGATAAAGGGCTCAATAAAGCTCGCCTCGAATGAGAACCCGCTCGGCCCGTCGAAGAAGGCCGTTGAGGCCGTCTCAAAGGCCCTTGGCGGGCTCCACAGGTACCCTGACGGCTCCTGCTATTACCTGAAGGAGAAGCTCTCGGCGATACTCGGGGCCACGCACGAGATGATAACCTTCGGCAACGGGTCGAATGAGATAATCGAGCTTCTTATCAGGGCATATCTCAAGCCCGGAGACGAGGCGATAATGGGTGACCCTTCCTTCGCGGTCTACCCGATCGCCGTAAAGGCCGTTGGCGGCATATCCAGGCTCGTGCCGTTAAAGAACATGACGCACGACCTCAAGGCCATGGCCTCTTCCATAAACAGGAATACGAGGCTCGTCTTCATCGCCAACCCGAATAACCCTACAGGGACGATGGTCACAGGGGCGGAGTTCTCGGATTTCATGGAAAAGGTCCCGGAGAACGTCATAGTATGCGTTGATGAGGCCTATTACGAGTTCGTACGGAGCAAGGACTTCCCTGACACGCTTTCTTATATAAAAGAGGGAAGGCCCGTTGTGATGCTCAGGACCTTCTCCAAGATATACGGGCTTGCCGGCTTGAGGATCGGCTACGGGGTAGCCCATCCCGAGCTAATGGATTACATGAACAGGGTGCGCCAGCCGTTTAACGTCAATAGCCTTGCCCAGGCAGCGGCCATAGCTGCCCTTGACGACGTCGAACATCTTGAGAGGACCAGGCAGAATAACGCGGTAGGCCTTGCCTATCTCTTCGGGGAGCTCTCGAAACTCGGCTTCGAGTGCGTTGACACCGAGGCGAACTTCTTCCTCGTAAGAGTGGGTGACGGCAAGGGGGTCTACGACGCGCTTTTGAGAAAGGGCGTTATCGTCCGGCCCATGGCCAGCTACAACATGCCCGAATACATACGTGTCACGGTAGGGCTGCCGGAAGAGAACAAGAGGTTTCTGGAAGCCTTCATGGAAGTCGTGCTTTAGATAAAGTGCATAACAGGACGGGGGGAGATTTTATGATAATAGTTCTTAAAAGGGACGCCACGCCGGAGACCATCGAGCACGTGGTGGAAAAGATAAAGGCGGTGGGGCTCGCTGTCCACATCTCAAAGGGCAAGGAGAGGACGATAATAGGAGCCATTGGGGATGAAGAGCTCCTGGCATCGATATCGCTCGAGGCCCTGCCGGGTGTCGAGAGCGTGATGCCGATCCTCAAGCCCTACAAGCTTGTAAGCCGCGAGTTCCGTAAGGAAGGGACTGTAATAGACGTAAACGGTGTAAAGATAGGCGACACCGAGCTACAGGTCATAGCCGGCCCGTGCAGCGTGGAGAGCAAGGCGTCTCTTGTCAGCTGCGCGAGGCAGGTACAGGCCGCCGGGGCGAGGATATTGAGGGGCGGGGCCTTCAAGCCCAGGACGTCGCCCTATGATTTCCAGGGGCTCGGCGAGGACGGCCTCAAGCTCCTTGCCGAGGCCAAGAAGGAGACCGGACTTCCGATAATAAGCGAGCTAATGGACCCGAGGGACACCGAGCTTATCTGCGAATACGTCGATATCGTCCAGATAGGCGCGAGGAACATGCAGAACTTCAGGCTCCTGATGGAAGTAGGGAAGGCCAGGAAGCCTGTGCTCCTCAAAAGGGGCCTTTCAGCGACCATTAAGGAGTTCCTCATGTCAGCCGAGTACATAGCCTCGCAGGGCAACTCCGATATAATACTATGCGAGCGCGGCATAAGGACATTCGAGACCGCCACCAGAAATACGCTTGATCTTAGCGCGGTACCGGTACTTAAGGAAGAGACGCACCTCCCTATATTCATCGACCCCAGCCACAGCGCGGGCAGATGGAACCTTGTGGCCCCGCTCGCCAAGGCCGCCCTGGCGGTAGGAGCAGACGGGCTTATGATAGAGGTCCATCCAGACCCTGAGAACGCGCTCTGCGACGGCGCCCAGTCGCTCAAACCCAGCAAATTCGCCAGCCTGATGGATGACCTCCGTAAGGTCGCGGCCGCCGTGGGCAGGACGCTCTGAGGCCTTATGGCAAGGGCCGGACGGCCCTTGCCTCCGTCCGTTTTATTAAAAAATCCGACAAGCTCATGTAAGGTCAGATGATAGAGTCTTTGCATTTCAAAAAGGTTGCCATCATAGGGGTGGGGCTCATAGGAGGCTCGCTCGCCCTCGTCTTGAGGCGCAAGGGTCTCGCCTCTGAGATTACCGGTATAGGCAGGGGGCTGCCTAATCTTGAGGCCGCTAAAAGGCTTGGCGTCATCGATTCGTTCACCAGGGATATAGCCGATGGCGTAAAGGACGCGGACCTTGTCGTAGTGGCGGTGCCGGTACTCAAGATAGCCGATACAATAAGGCAGGCCGCCCCGAACCTGAAGCCAGGCTGCATCGTGACGGATGTGGGGAGCGTCAAGGCCTCTGTGATAGAAGCTGTCGGGCCTGTTATGCCGGCCGGGGCGCATTTCGTGCCTGGACACCCGATAGCTGGAACAGAGAACTCCGGCGTCGAAGCCTCTTTCCCTGAGCTGTTTATCGAGAGGAAGTGCATACTCACTCCTACCGCAAAGACCGATCCGGCGGCGCTTAAGGCCGTAAAAGGTATTTGGGAGGAGGCTGGCTCTACGGTCGTGGAGATGGACGCCTCTGTGCATGATATGATACTCGCAGCCGTAAGCCACCTGCCGCACATGATAGCCTATACACTCGTGAACGCCGTAGCACAGACCGAGGCCGCGGGCGAGGACGTAATAAGCTACTCTGCAGGCGGTTTCAAGGACTTCACCAGGATCGCCTCAAGCTCCCCGGAGATGTGGGCGGATATCTGCGCCATGAACCGGGAGCCCATACTCAAGACCATAGAAGGCTTTCAGAGGCGGCTTGCCGCCTTGAAAGAGCTGATAGAAAAAGGCGACCAGCCGGGTCTCAGGCAGGAGTTCGGGATGGCAAAGGGCATAAGGGACTCTCTTTTAAAGGGTCGCGGGTGAAAGAGTGGGATTGACCAAGGCGAAAGACATATTCTCCGGCAAGGAGAAGGCTACCCCTGCAAAATGCCTGAAGGGCGAGATGACCGTTCCCGGGGACAAGTCCATCTCGCACCGTTCGGTCATATTCGGCTCGATAGCCGAAGAGACGACAGAGGTCTCTGGCTTCCTCGAAGGCGAGGACAATCTGTCTACTATTGCGGCCTTCACTCTCATGGGGGTCGATATAGAAAGAGACGGGGACAGGGTAAGGATAAACGGGAAGGGGCTTCATGGCTTAAAAGAGCCCGATGACGTCATAAACGCCGGCAACTCAGGCACCACTACAAGGCTTCTGACCGGGCTCCTCTCGGGCATGCCGTTTTTCTCGGCCATAACGGGGGACGAGTCGCTCCGTAAAAGGCCGATGAAGAGGGTGGTAGAGCCTCTTATCAAGATGGGCGCGGCAATAACAGGCAGAAAGGACGGAAGCCTTCTTCCTATCGCCATATCGGGAAGGAAGCTCAAGGGCATCACATACAGGACGCCTGTTGCGAGCGCGCAGTTGAAATCCGCGCTCCTTCTGGCCGCGCTTTCGGCTGACGGCGAAACCGTAATAGAGGAGCCGGAGAAGAGCAGGGACCATACCGAGAGGATGCTCAAGCTCTTCGGGGCGAATTTAAGCGTCTCCGGCAATTCTATTTCAGTCAGGTCGACAAACAGGCTTGCCGGGTGTAAAATAATTGTACCCGGGGACATCTCCTCGGCCGCTTTTTTCATGGCCGGCGCGGCGTTGACTGAAGGATCGGATCTCCTCATAAGGGATGTCGGCATAAACCCCACCAGGGTCGGTATTGTAGATATCCTCAAAAAGATGGGAGGCATGGTCGAGGTCAAAAACGCTCGCGAGTCATCTGGCGAGCCTGTGGGGGATATCTTTGTGCGGGGCTCGCGCCTGAAAGGGATCGAAATCGGCGGACCGGATCTGCTCCCTGCGATCGACGAGTTCCCCATCATATGCGTTGCCGCCGCCTTTGCCGATGGCACGACAAGGATCAGCGGCGCTAAGGAGCTGAGGGTAAAAGAGAGCGACAGGATAGCGGTCATCTCAGAGTGCCTCGGGGCCATAGGCGTCAGGAACACAGAGACGGAAGACGGCATAATCATAGAGGGTACCTGCGGGAGGCCTGTAAAGGGTGGGACCATCAGGAGCCACGGCGATCACAGGATAGCGATGGCCATGGCCATGGCGGCTTTGAGGACAGAGGCAGGCATAGAGATAGAAGGGGCAGGGAGCGTTGACGTCTCCTTCCCCGGTTTCTTCGGCCTCCTCGGGAAGATAAGGGTGCAATGAAAAGAGGGCCTGTAATAGCGATAGACGGGCCGAGCGGCGTAGGCAAGACTACCGTAAGCAGGGGGGTCGCTCGAAAGCTCGGCTTCAGGTACATAAACACCGGGTCGATGTACAGGGCTATTGCCCTTGCCGCCAAGGAATCGTGGGTCGACCTCAAAAGCGATGTAGTCCTTGAGGAGTTTTGCGCCGGGGTCGATTTCCGGTACGACGTTGAAACCGGCTCCGTCTCGGTGGACGGCATAGACTATACCGGCAGGCTGAGGAGTCAGCAGGCCGCTGAGCTTGCCTCAAAGGTGTCGACAAAGGGGTCGGTGAGGGAGTTCCTTGTCGCCTATCAGAGAAAGCTCGCTGAAGCCGGGAATGTCGTAATGGAAGGCAGGGACATTGGCACGGTGGTATTCCCTGACGCCGACGTAAAGATTTTCCTCGATGCCCCTCATGATGTCAGGGCCGGCAGGCGCCACCTTGAGCTTGTCGAAAAGGGCGTGCATGAAAGCGTAGAAGTGAGCAGCGAAATAGAGGAGCGCGACAGGCGGGACAGCTCGCGCGAGCTGTCGCCTCTTAAGATGGCGGATGACGCGATAAGGATAGACACGGCCGCTATAGGGATAGACGCTGTAATAGATAAAGTACTTAAAGCGGTCAGGGAAAGGTTGAGCGTTGGAGATCATCGTAGCTAAATCATCGGGCTTCTGTTTCGGTGTCAAGAGGGCCATAAACATGGCCGACAAATGCGCCTCAGAGGAAAAAGGCGATGGCATCTATACCCTCGGCCCCATTATCCATAACCCTCAGGTCGTAAAGAGGCTTGAGGAATCTAATGTCTTCGTCAAAAAAAGCCTCTCTGAGATAGACGCGGGGACCGTCATCATAAGGTCCCACGGTGTGAAATCCGAGGAGTACAGGGAAGCAAGGGAGAAGGGGCTTAATATCGTCGACGCGACCTGCCCGTTCGTGAAAAAGGCGCAGGACCTCGTCTCTCAGCTTACCGAAGATGGCTACGAGGTCGTCGTTGTCGGCGAGAAGGACCACCCTGAGGTCAAGGGGCTCATAAGCTACGGGAGCAAGAAGGTTTTGGTGGCTGGAAGCATAGCCGAACTCGTGGATATGCCGAGGGTAGCCAGGCTGGGCATCGTCGCGCAGACTACTATTCCAATGGAAAAGCTTGAGGATATTGTCAGTTTTTGTTTACATAAGGCCTCTGAGTTAAAGGTATTCAATACGATTTGTAACGCTACGTCTACCAGGCAGACCGAAAGCGCTGAGATGGCGAGGAAGGTCGATGTGATGATAGTGGTCGGCGGCAAGAACAGCGCCAACACGAGAAGGCTCGCCGAGGTCTGTCTTGCCATACAGCCGATGACCTATCATATTGAGGTTGCGGCGGAATTGGACCATGCCTGGTTTTCCGGGGCCCGGCGGGTTGGAGTTACTTCAGGGGCGTCCACCCCTGAGTGGCTCATAGAGGAGGTAGTGAGTCAAATAGGTGAGTTTGCTACGAAATGATTTGCGCTTTGAAACGCTCTATGATATGGTTTTTCTTCAAAGAATAAGAATGGGGAGGACTGGCGATTAATGATAGGGAGAGAGGAAAAGTCCCGCGCAGGTGATGCGCCCAAATCGGATTTCGAGGAGCTTTTCGAAAGCCGCATAAAGGAGATGCAGGAAGGGGATATCACCAAGGGCAGGGTCGTCCAGATCACCCAGGACTCGGTGATGATAGATATAGGGTACAAGTCCGAAGGGCACGTCCCTTTGCGCGAGTTCCTTGACAAGGACGGGAATCCTACCGTCAAGGTAGGGGACGAGATAGCCGTCCTTATCGAAAGGCGCGAGGATGAGCATGGCTTTGTGCGTCTTTCGAAGGCAAAGGCCGACCAGCTCAAGGTCTGGGACAAGATAATAGAATCTCATGATAAGGGTGTTGCGGTCCAGGGCATCATCTCCGAGAGGATAAAAGGCGGATTTTACGTTGAGATCGAAAACATAACCGCCTTCCTGCCGGGCTCTCAGGTGGACCTCAAGCCCGTGAGGAACCCGGATAAGCTCATCGGCCAGAGCTTCCAGTTCAGGGTGCTCAAATACAACAGGCGCAAGAACAATGTCATCGTCTCAAGGAGGGTCATCCTCGAAGAGGAGAGGGAGGTCATGAGGAAGACCACCATCGAGACCATCCATGAGGGGACCATAGTCGAGGGGATGGTCAAAAACATCACCGATTACGGCGCGTTCATCGACCTCGGCGGCATCGACGGCCTCGTGCATCTTACTGACCTTTCCTGGGGCAAGGTAACCCACCCTTCACAGGTACTCAAGATAGGCGACCAGGTGAAGGTCATGATATTGAAGTTCAACAAGGAAGAGAACAAGATATCCCTCGGGTTCAAGCAGACGATGGAAGACCCGTGGCTTAAAGTCGGGGAGAAGCACGCCCTCGGCCAGAGGACCCGCGGGACTGTGGTCAATATAACCGACTACGGCGCGTTCGTCGAGATAGAGCCCGGGCTTGAAGGCCTGGTCCACATATCCGAGATGTCCTGGACCAAGCTTAAGCACCCTTCCCAGAAGGTAAAGGTAGGGGATGCGGTCGAGGTAGAGGTGCTCGACATCGACCCGGCGAGCAAGAGGATATCTCTTGGCATGAAGCAGATCGAGGCCAACCCATGGGAAGAGGCCGAGAGGCGCTATCCGAAGGGGACGAAGATAAAAGGGGTCGTCAAGAACATAACCGACTTCGGCGTCTTCATCGGCATAGAGGAGGGCATAGACGGCCTTGTGCACATCTCCGACCTTTCATGGAAAAAGGTGAAGCACCCCTCGGAGCTTTTCAAGAAGGGGCAGGAGGTCGAGGCGATCGTATTGAACATCGAGGGCGCGAACAGGAGGTTCTCGCTTTCCACGAAGGTCCTTGAGAAGAACCCGTGGCAGGGGGTCGAAGACCGCTACAAGCCCGGCATGACCGTGCAGGGGCGCGTAACGAGTGTCGCCGATTTCGGCGCGTTCGTCGAGCTTGAAGAGGGCCTTGAAGGGCTGGTGCATGTCTCGGAGCTCTCCCGCGGCAAAAAACGCGGGGCTGATATAAAAGAAGGCGATATCGTCGAGGTAGAGGTGTTGAACGTCGACCCAGATGACAACAAGATCGGCCTCTCTGTAAGGGAGATCAAAAGCCACACAGGCGCAGAGGGCGAAGGTACGCACTAAATGAGAAGAGAGGTTTTAAGAAACCTCCTGGCCGCGTTCGGGGTGGTCTTCATAGCGATAATCGCCCTCTCTGTCGTGGTAGGCGTCTTCATGGACAGCGAGATAACGGGCGAAAAGGTCGCTGTCGTCGAACTTCAGGGCGTCATCACGGACCCGGCCGATGTCAATCAGGAGCTGCAGGACCTTGCCGCGCGCGATGACGTCAAGGCTGTAGTCCTGAGGATCGATTCCCCTGGAGGGGCCGTTGGGCCGTCCCAGGAGATACACCGGGAAGTCGAGAAGCTCAGGGAGAAGAAGACCGTGGTCGCCTCAATGGGCACCGTTGCCGCCTCTGGCGGCTACTACGCCGCTGTGGCAGCCGAGAAGATAGTAGCGAACCCCGGCACAATAACCGGTTCGATAGGCGTCATCATGGAATTTTTCAACGCACAGGAGCTTCTCGGGAAGATCGGGCTTAAGGGCTACGTCATAAAAAGCGGCAAGTACAAGGACGTGGGCTCGCCTTTGCGCGAGATGGAGGCCGAGGAACGGGCGCTTATCCAGGCCGCCATAGATGACGTCAACAGGCAGTTCATAAAAGCGGTAGCCGAGGGCAGGCGTCTTAAGACCGAAGAGGTGGAAAAGATAGCCGACGGCAGGATATTCACCGGCATGCAGGCAAAGGAGCAGGGGCTTGTGGACGAGCTCGGGAGCCTTTCCGACGCGATAACGTTGAGCGCCAGGCTTGCCGGTATAGAGGGCGAGCCTGTAGTTATATATACCGGCAAAAGCAGGATAAGCTTCTGGAAGGCCATGTTCGGGGGCACCTCGGTCGATTCACTTGCCGAGCTTTTCTCCGGCCTTCGGTTGATGTATCTAATGCCAAATCCAGCCAGGTAAAAAGGAGGCAAAGAAGCAGTCATGACCAAGAGTGAGCTGATAGAGGCTGTGGCCGCAAAGGTCACAAACTTCTCGAGGAAGGACGTCGAGATAATAGTCGACACCCTCTTCGAGTCAATGGCCCAGAGCATGTCAACGGGCGACAAGGTGGAGATACGCGGTTTCGGCAGCTTCAAGATCAAGGAGCGGGACGGCAGGCAGGGCAGGAACCCCAAGTCGGGTGAGAACATCTTCATCGACGCGAAGAAGGTCCCCTTCTTCAAGGCCGGCAAGGAGATCAGGGAAAGGATCAACACCGGCAAGTAATGAGACAGATGTGGGCCCCCTGGCGTTCTGAGTACATACACGCCGAAAAGGAAGCCGGCTGCGTATTCTGCAAGGCCACGGCCGCCAGGCCAGGAGAAGGGCTCGTCCTTTTTAACGGTTCGGTCTCCGTTGTCGTACTTAACAAGTTTCCCTACAACAGCGGCCATCTTATGGTTGCACCTTCCCGGCATGTGGCGAAGGTCGAAGAGCTTACGCCGGAAGAGTCCATAGATATGTTCCGGCTGATACGCCACTGCACGTCGGTCCTCACCAAGGCCATGAACCCCGGAGGCTTCAATATAGGGATGAACGTCGGAAAGGCGGCTGGCGCCGGGATAGACGACCACCTGCACATGCACGTAGTACCCAGATGGAACGGGGATATCAACTTCATGCCGGTCCTCTCTGACGTAAAGGTCATACCAGAGCACCTCCAGAAGACCCTCTCTTTGCTCCTCCCGTTCTTCGAACGCCTGAGCGATTAACGCCCTTTCAGCCGCCAAAAAGAGACTTGACAAAAAAGCCGCCCTGTACTAAACTACACCCGATTTTAAATAGACCTTGACCGGTCAAACCCCCGTAACTGACGGAATCAAGGTGGATACCACCGGGGAGCGGGGTTACTGAAATATGATCGCCGACCGTCTGGGCAGAGAGAGCAAGGCTTAAAAATGCCATGCTATTTTCAGGCTCAGACGGTTTTTTTGTGCCTTTTTGAAGATCCGTCATTGGCCAGATGAAGGAAAGCCGCAGACATACTTAAACATTTGACAAAACACGGAAAATCTGGTTAATTCATTGCCTCAAATTCATGAAAAAACATACCTCAAATCCCTTAGCTTGTTGAAAAAAACAGACAGGAGAATTGTATGTCCATGAAGATTATCTATACAGCGGTCGATGAGGCGCCGGCGCTGGCGACTTACTCGCTTCTCCCCATCATCAAGGCGTTCACCGGGGCGGCAGGCATCGATGTCGAGACAAGGGATATCTCCTTGTCTGGAAGGATCATAGCGAACTTCCCGGAAAACATCACCGATGGGCAGAGGATCCCTGATGAGCTTGCGGAACTCGGTGAGCTCACGCTCAAGCCGGAAGCCAACATAATCAAGCTACCCAATATCAGCGCGTCCATCCCGCAGTTGAAGGCCGCTATCAAGGAGCTGCAGGAGAAGGGTTATAAGGTCCCGGACTATCCTGAGGACCCGAAAAACGACGTTGAGAAGGAAATAAAGGCCAGGTACGGCAAGGTCCTCGGGAGCGCCGTAAACCCGGTGCTGAGGGAAGGGAACTCGGACCGCAGGGCGGCGGCCTCAGTAAAGAACTTCGCGAAGAAAAACCCGCACAAGATGGGCGCTTGGACCCCTGAGTCAAAGACCCATGTGGCGCACATGACGGGCGGGGATTTTTACGGCAGTGAAAAGTCCGTGACCGTAGACCAGGCCGGGGTCGTAAGGATCGAGTTCGCGGGCAAGGACGGAAAGACAACGGTCCTCAAGGAGAAGACGTCGCTTAAGGCCGGCGAGGTCATAGACGCCGCTGTCATGAGCCGCAAGGCGCTCCGCAAGTTCTTCGAAGAGCAGATCGAGGACGCGAAGAAAAATGGCGTGCTCTTTTCATTGCACTTGAAGGGCACGATGATGAAGGTCTCGGACCCCATCATGTTCGGCCATGCCGTTACCGTCTTCTTCAAGGACGTCTTCGAGAAGCACGCCGCCGTATTCAATGAGCTTGGAGTGAACCCGAACAACGGGCTCGGGGACGTCTACGCCAAGATAGCGAAGCTCCCAGAGGCGCACAGGGGCGCGATAGAGGCCGACATCAAGGCCTGCTACAAGACGCGCCCTGAGGTCGCCATGGTGAACTCAGACAAGGGCATCACCAACCTGCATGTCCCCAGCGACGTCATCGTCGACGCCTCGATGCCAGCCATGATCCGTGAATCCGGGAGGATGTGGGGGCCTGACGGCAAGCTCCACGACACCAAGGCGGCGATACCCGACAGGTGCTACGCTGGCGTCTATAAGGAAGTTATAAACGATTGTAAAAAACACGGCGCATTTGACCCGCGGACGATGGGCAGCGTCCCGAACGTCGGCCTCATGGCGCAGAAGGCTGAAGAGTACGGCTCGCACGACAAGACCTTCCAGGTGCCGGGTGACGGAGCGGTCAGGGTCGTCGACGCAACTGGCAAGGTATTGATCGAGCAGAAGGTGGAAGAGGGCGATATCTTCCGCATGTGCCAGGCTAAAGACGCGCCGATACAGGACTGGGTGAAGCTTGCCGTCTCGAGAGCAAGGGCCACCGGCGCGCCAGCTATTTTCTGGCTCGACAAGAACAGGGCTCACGACGCTGAGCTTATAAAGAAGGCCGAGCGCTACCTCAAGGACCACGATACCAAAGGGCTCGATATAAGGATCATGACCCCCGAAGAGGCCACCAGCTTCTCCCTTGAGCGCATAAGGGCCGGCAAGGACACCATATCGGTTACCGGCAACGTGCTCAGAGACTACCTCACCGACCTCTTTCCGATCCTCGAGCTTGGGACCAGCGCGAAGATGCTCTCCATCGTGCCCCTCATGAACGGCGGCGGTCTTTTTGAAACAGGCGCGGGCGGGTCTGCCCCAAAGCACGTCCAGCAGTTCCTTGAAGAAGGGTATTTGAGGTGGGACTCACTCGGCGAGTTCCTCGCCCTCGGTGTATCGCTTGAGCACCTGGCGAATACGTTGAAGAACAAAAAGGCGCAGGTACTCGCCGACACGCTCGACCAGGCGATAGGCAAGATACTGGACAACAACAAGTCCCCGGCCCGCAAGGTAGGCGAGCTTGACAACCGGGGAAGCCATTTCTATCTCACGCTCTACTGGGCCCAGGCGCTTGCCGAACAGGGCAACGACAAGGACCTTCAGGCCCGTTTCTCGAAAGCGGCCAAAGGGCTTGCGGAGAACGAGGCGAAGATAGTGGGAGAGCTCAACGGAGCGCAGGGCAAGCCGCAGGATATCGGCGGCTACTACAGGCCGGATTTCGCGAAGGCCTCAAAGGCCATGCGCCCAAGCGCGACGTTTAACTCGATAGTGGACGCGATCTGATAAAAGTTTGGCGCGCCTTCCGGGCGCGCCATCTGTTATTCCATTTTACTGTTAAATCAAGACGGAGGTTTTTATGCAGCTTACAGGCCTTTACTGGGGCAATAAGCTCTTGAGGAGGGTCGAGTACCCCCACGCCGAGGTCCTCGGGCCGGAAGCGAGCGTGGACGATATAAAAGACCTCATCAAGAGATGCGGCCAGGTGTTTATAAAGCCGATCTTCAAGGGCGGCGTAGGCAAGAAGGGCAAGGCCGGCCTCATAGGCAGGGCGAAGGACATCTCTACCGCCCTCAAGGAAAAGGAGCGGCTTTACTTCATCGAGCATACGTTCGGGCACACCTCTGTAAAGGCCGACGGAGTGACCTTCGAGGGAGGAGTTCCGGCAGAGCACGAAGTATACTTCTCCATATCTGATTCGACCCTCTTCCGCGCCCCCATGATGACCATCACCCATCACGGCGGCATGGACATAGAGGAGCTGCCCAAGGACAAGATAAGGGAAATACCCTTTGACCCGCTTACCGGCCTCAAGAGCTTTCATATCTCCAACGCCCTCACGGAGCTTGGAGCCCCGGGCGAGATAATAAGCCCGCTCGTGCAGAACCTGCCGAAGCTCTGGACCCTTTACAACAACTACGGCATGAGCATGCTTGAGCTCAACCCGATAAGGATGATGCCTGACAGCAAGGGAAGGCTTACGCCCGTGGCGTGCGACTTCAAATGCTCCTTCGACATCGACAACCCGGCCTGGAAGAGGCTCGACCTCCCGGCCCACCTTTTCGCCTCGGATTATTCGGAGTTCGAGCAGGAGATAAACCAGCTCAGGACCTACCAGGGGCAGAGCGACGTGTTCGTCATAAACCCGAAGGGCACCATTACCGCGCCGACCTTCGGCGGCGGGGCCAACGCCCTCGTCACAGAACTCCTGGGCGAGAGGGCGACCATATCCTCCGACTTCGGCGGAAACCCGCCCTATGAGAAGATGTTCCAGATATCCAGGATAGTCTTCAAGCACTGGATAAGGCAGTCGAACGTCCTTTTCATAATCGGCGGCAAGGCCAACAACACCGATATCTTCGAGACCTTCAGGGCCATGGCCGACGCCTTGAGGGACAACTTCAATACCAACGGCCCGACCCCTCTTTACGTTGTCATCGGAAGGGGAGGCCCGAACCTCATACGCGGTATGGCTTACATGAGGGACACGCTTGATAACCTCAAGCTCCCCTACAGGATATTCGGCCATGACAGCGCCATGAGCGAGGTCGTAAACTACGCCCTCAACGTGGACAAGTGGATGGAGAAGGACGGAAGGACTCAGCTCGCCAAGGCGATGGGGCTCGAGGCCGATACATCAGCCAAGGCCGTAGCGGCAGCCCGGTAAGTTGTTGCCAAAAACATTAAAACCAAGGTGACGGATATGCATAAGCAAGGCGTCAAGGAATTCCCATACTATGTCGGTGTAAACTCTCTTTCCGAGCTTGCCACGCGCGAAGACCGCGTCTGCGTGCTCAACATACTGGGCAACGAAAGCCGCACAGTGACCCCGGTGAGCCATGTCTACTCTGGCGGCAACATAGTCTTCGGGACAATGCCAGGCAGGTCAGGCCAGGTCCTCGAGACCAAGCTCGGCAACATCCCTGTCTTCAACTCGATCAAGGAAGGGCTCAAGGCGGGACACAAGTTCAATACCGCTGTCATATACCTGCCTCCGTCAGGCGTAAAGGACGGCGTTGCCGAGGCCGTAAAGCACAACCCAGGACTTACGAAGGTGATAATACTCACCGAGAAGGTCTCGGCCTATGACGCCAGGATAATAAGGGCGATGTGCCAGACCAACGGCGTTGATGTCTTCGGTGGAAACTGCCTCGGAGTCGCCGACGCATGGAACCAGGTGAGGATAGGCGGCGCGCTCGGCGGCAATAAACCCGAGGAATCACTCGTCAAGGGCTCTGTTGCCCTCTTCTCCAACTCAGGCAACTTTACCACCACTATAGCAGTCTACCTCCTTACGAAGGGCTGGGGCACCACAACCTCGGTATCGAGCGGAAAGGACGTATACATCCACTACGGCCCAAAAGAGTTCGTACACGCCCTGCATAACGACGACAGGTCAAAGTCCGCCGTTATCTACGTTGAGCCGGGCGGGTACTATGAGCACTCACTCGACATTAAGAAGCCTGCCGTAGCATGCATCGTGGGCCGCTGGAAGGCACGGCTCACCAAGGCATGCGGCCATGCCGGAAGCCTCGCCGGCTCAGGCGACGATGCGCAGGCTAAAGAGAACTGGTTCAAGGAGTGCTTCGGCGTTAAAGACATATATACCCCGCAGAACCCCGTATTTTCCAGGAAGGGCGCGGTGGTAACCAATATCGCCTACATACCTGAGGCGCTCACAAAGGTAATGGAGCTTAACGGCATCAAGCCTGATTTCGAACCCAAGGGCGACCTGTCGCTCAAGTGCTGGTTCGGCTCCAACGCCTCCATTCAGGTGCCCAAAGAGCTCGACGCGCCGACTGTCAAGGCTGAGGCGCCCTATGACGAGCAGATAGAGCACATAAACAGGCAGGTCGGCGCTCAGTTCCCAAGGCAGTCGATGAAGGACGCCTCAGGGGCCTCGATGATGGACCCTGTCACGCAAGTCACCAGGGTCCACAACGTCTCGATACTCGATTCGTCCAAGCGCTCCCTCGAAGAGAACCTAGTCTTCTCGCTCTTGAAGAGGTACCCTGATGAGTACGGCACAGAGCTTGCCAACGTCGCCTTTAACGCCTTCCTTAACCATAATGGGGACCCGGCGCTCGCTGCAGCTGATGCCGCAAGGGAGGCACAGAGCTCGCCGAACTGCGTCGTATCCACGGCGATATCGATCATCGGCAAAGGCAGGGTAAGGGCGGCCCTCGACGCGTCTGACCTCCTCCTTGAGACCTTCCAGGCCTCCGGGCTCAAGGGCCCCCATGAGAAGTTCGACTGCTCCGCCCTCTTAAAGGGTATCTCTCCGGATGCAAAGGAATCCCTTACCGCCGCCAAGGGCGATGAGACCGCCAGGGCAATACTTAAGAAGGTAGACGGCCTCGGCAAAAAGTCCGTCTTTATCGAGTTCGTAAAGGAGGCCGCTTCCGGCAGCCCCTCTACCGACGCGCTCATCGCGGCCATATGGACGACACTCGGCTGGGAACCGCTTATAAAGAGGAGCATATCGAAGATAACCATAGCAGCCCTTCCCTGGTACTCAAGGGTATTCTCATCGTTCGTCGGCTGCAGCGTGCCGGCTTCGAAGCAAAAGAAGGATAGCTTCTGCGGTGTCAAGAACGATGAGCTTATCGAAAAGTGGTCCTTTACCGACGCCGCGTTCCTGGCCCTTATCGGCAGGAAGCCGGCCGATAAGGAGAGGTTCGAGTTCTCAATGCTCCTGGGGCTCATCATCTCGAACGGCCCCGGCACCATATCGGCGCAGGGATCAAAGGGCGCGGTAAGCTCGGACGGCCCTGAGGACCCCTCAAGGGTCCAGATAAACAAGGCCTTCGTAGGTTTCCTGACGCACACCGGCTTTGCCCACGGCGGCAACGGTTACGAGGCCATCGCGTTCCTCATCGACAGATTCAGCGGCAAGGGCCTGAAGGACCCGTCGAGCAAAAAACACGGGCTAGACCTCAAGGCGATAGCCGACGAGTACTCAAGGGGCTACGCCAAGTACAAGGCCAACCAGAAGGCGCTCGGCAATATCGAGTACGTGAAGATACCTTGCGTCAACCACCCTGTTTTCAAGGGCAAGGAGGTCAACTACGACCCGAGGGAGAGGTTCGTGGCATCGCTCTTCGAAGACAAGGGCGTCTACAACGTATTCCTGGACTTCTATCACAACCTCGTGAGGTCGCTCTTCGACTTTAAGATCAGCAAGGACGTATACTGCGTAAATATCGACGCGGTCATCGCGGTTATCCTCCTGAAGATCGTCTGGGATGCCTTCAACTCCGGCAAGATGTCTAACGAGGAGGTCGAGTCGGCTGCCTTCACGACATTCCTCTTCGGCAGGATGATAGGCTGCGCCGCCGAGATAGACGACCATATCAACAGGGGGCGGAACATGGACACAAGGACAGCCGCCTCAAAGTGCTCATTCGTCGGATAAGCTGAACCCATCAGGATGCCCGGCCTTTTAAGGCCGGGCATCTTTCATTTCAGGCCGGATTTCCCTTTTAATTCAAAGGTATTCTGATATATAATCTTTGACAGCCCTGTAGCTTTGGTATATCTTTCTGAAAAAATACCCTCATCCGGCTCCCACCGTCACGGGGCCAGACAGGCGTCGTTATGACCATAATAAAAAAGCTCCAGCCCCTTGGTGAGATACTCAAGGGCAAGGGTATCATAAGCCAGGCCCAGCTGGACGAGGCCCTCGCGGTAGGAAAGAGGACAAATACGAGGGTCGGCAAGGTCATCGTAAACCTCGGATACGCCACCGAGGAAGATATCGCCAACGCCCTCGCCGTCCAGTACGGCATCCCGTCCATAATGATCTCCAGCGTAATACTCGACCCGCGCCTGCTAAAGCTCGTCCCGGAGCAGACGGCGAAGAGGTACATGGTCATACCCGTCTCGGTTGACGGCGACACGCTCAAGGTCGCCATGCTCGACCCGCTCAATGTCTTCGCCATAGACGAGCTCAAAAAGTTGACAGGCCTCCAGATAGACCCGCTGGTCACCACCGAGACAGAGGTTATGAAGGCCTTGAGCCAGTACGGCGGGATGGGTTCATCCCTCGATGAGATAGTAAGCAAGGTGCAGGCCTCAGGGCTCGACCTGTTGAAGGGCGAGGACGTCCTGCCTGACAAGCTCGAAAAGATAGCAGGCGAGAGCTCGATAGTGCAGCTTGCCAATACTGTCATATCCAACGCCGTTGTCGACGGCGCCTCCGACATACACATAGAGCCTGACGAGGATACCTTGAGGGTCCGCTACAGGGTAGACGGTGTGCTCCGTGAGATGGTAAACCTGCCGCTTAAGCTCCATCCGGCGGTCATCTCCAGGATAAAGATACTCGGAGAGCTCGATATCGCCGAGAAGAGGCTCCCGCAGGACGGGCGCTTCGTCGTGAAGGTCGGGAGCCGCGACATAGACATAAGGCTTTCGACGCTGCCGACCATATTCGGCGAAAAGGCGGTCATGAGGCTCCTTGACAAGGGCAAGATGGTCCTTGAGCTTGAAAGCCTCACCCCTTTGCCGGATACCCTCGATGTCCTGAAAAAAGTCATGAAGCGCCCATACGGCATGGTCCTTATCACAGGCCCTACGGGAAGCGGAAAGACCACCACGGCCTATACCCTTTTAAGCCTCGTCAACACGATGGACAAGAACCTCGTTACGGTCGAGGACCCGGTGGAGTATCACCTGAAGCGCGTTAACCAGGTGCAGGTCAACCCCAAGGTCGGCATTACCTTTGCCGGAGCGCTGAGGCACATCCTGAGGCAGGACCCGGACATAGTGATGATAGGAGAGATAAGGGACAAGGAGACGGCTGAGATAGCCATACACGCCGCCCTTACCGGGCACCTTGTCATATCGACCATACACACAAACGACGCCGTTGGCACCATCTCAAGGCTCCTTGACATGGGCGTAGAGCCTTATCTTGTCTCTTCAGCCGTATCATGCATAGTCGGGCAGAGGCTCGTAAGGAAGCTCTGCAAGTCGTGCAGCGCCCCGTATGAGGCCGACCCGAGGCTCATAGAAGAGCTTGGGGTCAGGTTCCAGGGTAAGACCCCGGTCTTCTACAGGGGCGCAGGGTGTCAGTCCTGCAAGGGCACCGGCTTGAGGGGCAGGGTAGGGATATACGAGGCGCTATTGCTTGACGAGGAGATCAGGGGTCTTATACTTTCGAGGGCCCCTGACGCGGCTATCATCGAGACCGCCAAGAAAAAGGGTTTCAGGCCCCTGAGGTACCAGGGCATACGCACCGCTTTGGCCGGCCATACGACCATCGAAGAGGTGCTGCAGGCCACACAGTCGGTCGAGTGATGGCGACTTTTTTGGCAGTTTTAATGACGAGGACACTTCGCCTGCAAGGACGGGGTTTACTGTAGCATGCCGAACTTCCTTTACAGGGCCAGGGACAAACATGGCGAGCTGGTCACGGGCCGTCTGGAGGCCGCCAGTGTCGAGGAATCAGAGGCCGCGCTCGACAAGATGGGCCTCATCCCGATAAGGGTCAGGAAGGACTCTTCCTCTTTCAGGCTCCCGGACTTCAAGAACCTGTTCGATAAGACCCCCCAGCAGGATGTCATAATGTTCAGCCGCCAGCTCGCCACCCTTTTTGGCGCCGGCGTGCCGCTTACCAGGGCCCTTTTCTCGCTCGAAAGGCAGGCCTCTACCGACAATTTCAGGAAGATAGTAAAGTCCATAAGGGAAGACGTTGAGGCCGGGGTAAGCTTAGCCGTCTCCTTCAGGAGGTTCCCGCAGGCATTTACTGAATTGTACTGCAGCATGATAGAGGCAGGAGAAGCGGGCGGCATACTTGAGGCCGTGCTCCAGAGGCTGGCGCTGTTATTGGAGAAGAACTCCGAGAACAGGGCCAAGGTCAAATCCGCCACCCTTTATCCGAAGATAGTCATCGTGGGCGTGGTAATAGCCGTGATCATACTCATGAGCTTCGTCGTGCCAAGGTTCGCGAAGCTCTACTCCTCTTTCAAGATTGAGCTTCCTCTGCCCACCCGCATGCTCATATCCATTTCAGGCTTTTTCGCGAACTACTGGTACCTTGTTATCATCGCCGCTGTCGGGTTCTTTCTGGCGATCAGGATGTATTTCAGGACAGAAGGCGGCAAGGATTTCAGGGACAGGATGGTATTGAAGGTACCAGTCTTTGGCCCCATAGTCCTTAAATCGGTCCTGTCGAGGTTCTCGATGGTGCTCGGCTCCCTTTACCAGAGCGGCCTGCCGATACTACAGTCCCTCGACATAGTCTCAAGGGCTGTCGACAACAGGACCATAGCGCGTGAGGTCAAAAGAATAGAGGACGAGGTGAGGGCCGGTAAAAGCCTTTCGGCGGAGTTGGCCAAGTCAGAGCAGTTCCCGCCGATGATTGTCCAGATGGTGACCGTCGGAGAGGAGACGGGCAACCTTGATGAGATGCTTGGAAAGATCTCCGAGTATTACGACAGGGAGATAGAGACCTCTATACGGAACCTTACCACCACGCTTGAGCCGATACTCCTGGCCTTCGTCTTTGTGATAGTGCTATTTCTCGCCCTTGCGATATTCCTCCCCATGTGGGACATAATAAAAGTGGTGAAGAGGTAACCTTGAGGCGGGGCGAAATTATTGGCCCCGTGGCGGGCCGGACTTTATTGGAGACCCTTATTGTACTGGCCCTGGTCTCAGTCCTGCTTGTCGTAGCTATAGAACGGTACGTCCTGTCGGTCAAGCCGGTAAAGGAAGCCGCCCTTGTAATAGAGCTGTCGAACATGAGGAACGCCGTCACCCATTATGTGCTGCTTGAAAGGAAGCTCCCTGCCTCTTTAAAGGAACTTACCGAGACAAGCATCGAAGTACCCAGGAAAGAGCTATCAGGAGAGTATAAGATAATGGTCGTCGGGAAGTATGTGGAATCAGCTACCGTAGACCAGGACGGATGGCCCCTCGACCCTTTCGGGTACAGGTATTGGTACGACCCGGCTACCGGTAGGGTACGGGCGGGCGCGCCAGGGTATGAAAAATGGTAAAAACGCTTTATTTCCAGCGATATATATTGCTAAAGTTCTTGACAAGAACTGCCGTTATAAGTTATAGCTAAGCTCAATATTACAAGGAGGCTGTATGCATAAAGGCGAAAAGGGCTTTACTCTTATCGAGCTCGTGATGGTCATCGTTATCCTCGGGATACTCGCGGCTGTGGCGGTGCCCAGGTTCATCGACCTCCAGTCAGAGGCGAGGGAGAGTACCGCGAAGGGCATAGGCGGGGCGATAGCAGGGGCAGCGAACATCCTGCACGCGCAGTACATCTTGAGGGGTACCAACTACATGCTCGGAACATCAGAGGCCGATACCAGCACGACATCTGTCCTCTATAACGCCAACATATCAGGCGCGACGGTTACTGCGGACCCTGGCGGCCTTACCGTAGGCGGAGGCGCGGCTACCGTAACGATAGACATAGGCGGCAATACCTATACGATGAATTTCACAGTCGGCTCGGCAACCGAGGGGCCGAAGGTCAAGTACAACTGGTAATATAGCTTCAAGACTCAAGAAGCCCGTTATCGCCCAGCTCTCCCAGCCTCCTGCGAGCGTAAGTTTGGCGTAACGGGCTTGTCACTTTTTCAGGCGCCGGGGTAAGAGTGCCAGAAGGCATCAGAGTAAAAATAAAGGCCCTTTCAGCAGTAGTATTCCTTGCAGTCCTCGCCATCCTGTATTTCCGTTCAGCGCTAACCGGTGAAATGCTCCTTACGGAAAGGGACCTCTCCATTTTCTTCATCCCGCCAAGGCTCTTCTGGGTCGACGCGATACAGGCAGGGGAATTCCCGCTCTGGAACCCGTATTCTTTCGCCGGACATCCGCTTTTCGCGACCCTTCAGCCGGGCATCCTCTACCCGCTTAACCTGCTCCTTTTTGTTCTCCCATTCGACCTGGCCTTCAACTGGACGATAATAACCCATTCCATCCTGGCCGGGGCCTTTACGTTCCTGCTTTTAAGGGAATATCACACGAGCATAGCAGGGTCTGTTTCAGGCGCGCTCGTCTTCATGCTCTCTGGCTATCTATTCTCGGTCCACAACGTGATGAGCACGCTCTTTACTGTAGCGTGGGCCCCTCTCGCGATATTCTTCTTCACACGAGCGCTGAAAAGGGGCTCTTATCTCTACTCGGTCCTTACCGGCATGACACTGGCGGTCATGTTCCTCGGTGGCGGCATCGAGGTCCTTTTCGGGGTGGTCTTAATACTCCTTGCCGCGTCCCTTTATCCACGGTTGCTTTTATTCAGCGGCAAGGGCGGCATCAAGAGCAACCTGCTTATCTTCATGCTCTCGATAGCCGTCTTTATCGGCCTCTCGGCAATCCAGCTCATCCCTTTTCTCGAGCTTGCCTCGCAATCGACAAGGGCAGGGGGGCTAACTTACCTCGAAGCGACAACCTGGTCCTTTGATTTGAAGGACTTTATCCAGTTCTTCATCCCTGACCCGTACGGCTATTTTTCATCAACCGAGAAGTATTGGGCAAATCAGAGCTGGCTCAAGACCGTATATCTTGGGACGATCCCGTTTATCCTCTCGATTTTTTTCTTTCAGCAAAGAAAACGGCAGGCGCTGCCATTCGCCTTTCTCTCGGTCATCTTCCTCATGCTCGCCATGGGCAGGAATACGGCCATATACCATTTTCTTTTCGATAACGTGCCTTTCATAGACAAGATCCGTTACCCGGTAAAGTTCCTCTTCGCCCCTTTTCTTTTCATCGCCCTTGCCGCCGGCCTCGGTTTTGACGCGTTGAAAGATGGCCTTTCAAAGAAAGACGGGAAGGCCTTGAAGACGGTGATGGTAATCCTTGCCGCTTCAACGCTCGCGGCGCTGGCCTTCGGATTTCTAAGTTTTTTCGATTCAGGCGTAAGGGAGCACCTGACCGCCAGAGGCATCGATTTTCCGGAATATAACAAGGCCGATATAAACATCTTCAACGCCAAGCGGGTACTCCTGTTTTACATGATGGCGGCTGTAGCCATCTACGCCGCGTCAAAAACCGCGCGTCCCGCTAAGCTCCTGGCATTCATCATCCCGGCGCTCCTCGCGAGCGACCTCTTTTTCGCGCACAACGGATATTACGAGGCAACTCCAGCAAAGGAGTATCACGCTAAGGGAGAGTCGTTGGACTTTCTTTCAAAGGACGATGCAGGGCTTTTCAGGGTCTTTATATCGCCAAAGACCGCCAAAGACCTTTCTTTCTCTTTAAAGGATAGCAAAGCCCCGACGATCGACAGGTACAAGGAACTTGTCTCCGGGTTTAACCTGAACCACGGGGTCTTCGACAGCGGCGGCGTTGAGGTTATGAAGCGCGCCGACTATTGGCTGGTCTACGACCTCGCGTCATCCCAGGCCGCCCCTGACGCTACCAACATCATCTCGATGCTAAACGTGAAGTATGTCATCTCCGCGCCTGTTATAGACTCTAAAGAGTTCCGTCTGGTAAAGACCATTGGCAAAGATGAGGGCGGCTTAAAGGCCCTCAAGATATACGAGAACCCGGGTTTTACGCCCAGGTTCTATATGGCCTACGATTACAGGGTGATAGAGAAGCCACGCGAGATGATAGATAGACTGGTCGATAAGAAGTTCGCTCCTGGCAGTACCGTCCTCCTGGAAGAGGAGCCATGGAAGACTGAGAGGCCGGTTTTGAGCAAGGCTCCCAGCTCGATAGATATAACCGGGTATAGGAACAACTCCGTTGAGCTAAAGGTAAGGACAGAGACAGACGGAGTGCTGGTCGCTGGCGAAAGCTGGTATCCGGGGTGGAAGGCCTATGTCGACGGCAGGGAGGAGAGGGTGCTGAAGGCCGACCTGATATTCCGGGCGGTCCCGATAAAGGCCGGAGAGCACGTTGTAAGGTTCGTCTATGAGCCGCTATCGTTTGTGATCGGCCTTTGGATAAGCTCTGCGTCAGTTTTGATTTTGGCGCTCTTTTTCCTTTTGAGGGCGCGAAAGAGCAGGGCGGCTGAGGCATGATGTCTTTTTTTTACTCTTACAGAAGAAGTCTCTTTGTTGGTGTACTCACGGCCCTTTTTATCCTTATCGCCACGGGAATCGCGCTCCGTAAGTCGAACACGTGGGACGAGCCGGCGCACATCCTTTCCGGGTACGCCTATCTTGCAAAGGGCATGGATTACATCGCGCCCGTAAACCACCCCGTGCTCGGCAGGGCCATCACCGCCGCTTTCCCCTGGTTATTCCTCGACCTCTCCATTGACGAGACGATCGAGCCGGAAGGGGCCAAAGACTCGCGTTTCATACCCTATTCCGTCAAGTTCCTGTATGAGAACAAGGCTGGCGCCGATGATATTCTCTTTCTTTCGCGCCTCGGGAATATCCTGCTCGCCGCTCTCCTCGCCATATATGTCTACATCTGGTCGAGCCGCCTATGGGGCGCAACCGGCGCCTTCCTCTCCCTCTTCTTTTTTATACTATGCCCGAATATGCTGGCCAACGCGAGCATCGCGACTACAGACCTGCCGATAACAGCGTTCTTTTTCATTACCTCGTATTACCTCTTCAGGACAGCCGAAGAGGGCGTAAGCACGGTTAAGACGATCGCTGCCTCCGTCTTCTTCACATTTGCCCTTGCGTCAAAGCATACAGCCTTTCTCCTCATACCTTTTATCCCGCTCGCCTACCTCTTCGCGGCCAGGAAGGATGGCGCGCGTAAGCTGGTTACGCACCTTGGTTTTTTTATACTGCTCTCGTACACAGCCTTATGGGCCGTTTACGGCTTCAGGTTCCATTCATCAGCCGCAGGTTATACCGCGCCGGAATGGGGGATATTCCCTCCAACGGGCCTGACCCCTCTTTTTGCCTTTATAAGGGACTACAGGCTTCTCCCTGAATCGTATCTGTTAGGCGTGGTGGGTTCGATAGCGGGCGCGGAGATAGGCAAGCCGACCTTCTTCATGGGCGAATACTCTTCCTCAACTGGCTGGTTTAGCTACTTCCCCGTTGCCTTTCTCATAAAGACACCGATACCGGCGCTCATATTGCTGGCGGCCTCGGTGGTATATCTTACGCAGGAGAGCGTGAAGAGAAGAAGGGCTTTAATGCTCATGCTGCCGGCAATACTGGTCTTCCTGGTCTTTACGCTTGAGAGGGTGAATATCGGACTCAGGCACATATTGCCGGTATACCCGTTCCTGTTTACACTCATAGGTTTCGTGCCCTCCATAAGGACAAAGAGCGAGAAGCTCGCGAGGGCTGTATTTTACACCTGCATGGTTTGGTATGCCTACGCCGCCTCTCTTGTATACCCGCACCAGCTCGCTTATTTTAACGAATTCATAGGGGGGCCGAAAAACGGGTACAGATATCTTGTCGACTCGAACCTCGACTGGGGGCAGGACTTGCTGGGCCTTAAAGAGTACGTCGGCCGCAAGGGCATAAAGAAGATAAAGCTCGCCTACTTCGGGCTTTCAGACCCTGCCTACTTTGGTATTGACTACCAGTACATGCCGAGCTATCTGATACTAAAGGCCAGGGACTATGAACCGGATATCGAGCTCAAGGGCTGGTTTGCCATAAGCGCGACCATGCTCCAGGGGGTCTATCTCCCTGACCATGATTTCTACGCGGTCTTCAGGAACATAGAGCCGGTTGAAAAGATAGGATATTCGATATTCGTCTACAGGCTGGGAGTTGATGAGGGTCAGTAGCTCATCTGCTTGAGCCTGAGCCTTTTGCCTTCAATGCCCCGTTCCGCCTTTTCTACAAGCCTCTCGGCGGCCTTATGTTTGCCGAGCGCCCCTGCCTTCGATGCCTGGAGCGTGTAGGCGTCGTAATAATAGGGCGATGACGGGGACTTTTCCCGGCAGGCGAAGGCCCTCAGGAGTACAGGCGGCGGGCACTGTAGCCTTATCCGCACCTCATCAGGAAGGCTCTCTATCGGCGGCGTCTTTAAGGCCGGGTAGGCCGTAAGCCAAGGCGGAGTGTTAAAAAGGTCAGCGCCGGAACGTGCCCTTAATACCCAGAGATGGCCGCTTAGCACGTTGAACTCCGGTAGCTCGGTAGTGACGACATAGGGCGGGGGCTGGAGCCTTCCATTGCTTTCAAGGTAGTCCCTTTGAGGGCGCGCCGTTTTAAGCTCTATATTCCTTGTCGATTCAAGTACCATGTAATTATAGGCGGAGGAGTCGACCAGGACTCCTCCGAGGTTCACAATGAAGCCTGCGGCAAAGAGCGCTGGCAGAGCGGCCTTAAATATTGCGCTGGCAGGGAGGGCCGCCAGTGGGGCGATTGCAAGCGGGATAAGAGGCAACAGGAACCGTGGCCCCCATGTGTCGGCCCCTTCCCAGGCCCACCATGCCGAATAGAGGAGGAAGTTCGCCGCAAAAAGGGATAGTATGAGCAGTGCCTCTGCTTTTTTGCGTATCGAGAGCCTCCATACGGCATACGGAAAAAGGAGCATGGCAGGGGCATATATCAGGATCCCCTTGCCCGGGTTTATAAGGAGGTCCTTTACACCTTTGAGGACCGGGTTTACGAACATGCCGGCCTCAGAGCCGTAGCCGAAATCAAAGGGCGAGCCGTACCTGCTCAGGTTGAGCCAGATCATCAAGGCGCCTGACAGGGCGAGCGGGGTGAAAAAAGAAAGAGGCCGGAGGATATGATCCTTTTCCTTAAGGCTTCTGTAGAGGCAGTAGGCTATAAAAAACGGGAGCAGGGCAATGTTGGCGGCCTTTGTAAAGACAGCCGCGCTCAAGGACAGACCGGCAAGCACGGCGTAAAGCCTCGGCCTGCTGCCGGACTTTATAAGGAAGAGGAAGGCTGAAGTCAGGAGAAGCCCCTGTAAAGGCTCTGAGAGGAAGTTGTTCATATATACAAAGGCAAAGGTCCCAAAGACCGACGCTACTGAAAGAAAGAGCGCCCTTCTATTGCTAAAGCCGAGCTCTACTATGATAGAATGGAGGACCGAGGCTGTAAGCGCGAGCAGCAAAATATTAACAGCCCCGAGGATAAGATCAGGCGGGACTATGACCAATGCCGACAGAAGGTCGTAGAGGAAAAGGAAAGGGACCATGAGAAAGGGGAGGCCGACTCCGTATTTCGAGTAGATCCGCACCACCTCGCCGGTTACGAGATTGGTCTTTACGGCGCTGCTCAAATCCCCAAGCTCATAGATCGACACCGACAGGTTTAGCATGTCCTCGCTGTCGCTTATGCTGAAGAGCTGATAGGCGGAGAAGAACGGGGCAGAGAGCGCCAGGACGAGAAAGAAAGGGATTGCTTTTTTCACGCTACCCATTTGAGAAAAGGTTCTCTTTTTAGTAAAATAGCCCAGGGATTATACCAGAATATGCCGGTTAGAAAAAGGTCTTTCAAAGCAAAGGGCGGCTTTACCCTCATAGAGCTTATGATGGTGATCCTCCTCCTGTCGATACTCGGCGCGGTTGCGGCCCCGTACCTGTGGAGCGGCGCGCCTGCCATCACCATCTCTGCGCTGTCGCGAAAGGTGGCCGACGACATACGTTACGCCCAGGAACTCGCCCTTTCCCGGAATAACCTCGACACCCCTGTCTCTACCAACCCCTATTTCCTTTACAGGGTGCGCTTCAACGTGGCCGCCCCTTTCTGCGCCGACGCAAACCAGTACAACATAGCGAGCGACGCGGACAATAACGGGAGCTGGGCTGAGAACCCCAACGGCTCCGGGCAGATAGAGAGCGCGAGAAACCCGGTCAACGGCGAGTCCTTCTTCTGCGTAAGCCTCGATAACGGCGATTACGCCGGCTTTACCGTATCAGCCGACTTCGGCGGCTCTGTCCCTGGCGTGGTCGCCTTTGACCAGATGGGAGTGCCTTACGACAGCGACGGGGCGCGGATAAGTTCCTCCAAAAGCATCACGGTATCTAAAGGCGGAGAGTCCGAGGTGCTGACTTTGACCCCGTATACAGGGCTGGTGGTGCGCTGATGCGCAGAGAGAACGGATTCACCCTTATAGAGACCCTGATGGTAATCGTGCTCCTGGGAATAATGGGCACGGGCCTTATCATGTACTTCGTGGGCCTGGGCTCATCCAACCAGGCCATAGTGATAGAGGCCGTTGCGCTTGCGCAGGAGAAGATGGAGAAGATAAAGGCGGACGTTAAATCGGCCGGCTTCGATTCGATAGTCTCTGAAGCGGCGGCAACGCTTCCCGCGCCTTTCGACAGGTTTACGCGGGAGGTGCAGGCGCAGTGCGTGGAGGAGGCCGACCTTGACGCGGCGAGCGGCGCCATGCCGGGGTGCTCAGATTCGGACATAAAGGCCAAGAGGGTCGTAGTGACCGTTTCATGGCCGGGCGGCTCAACTGAAGTCACAACGGTTATAACGGACCATTAGCATGGCTGGACGCGACAGAGGTTTTACGCTGATAGAGCTGGTACTCTCCATCACGGTTATGGGGTTTGTGGCCGTAACATTGGGCCTTCTCATCTACCAGGCTACTAGGTCGTTCGCTACCCTTGACGCGCAAAAGGAGATCGCCCAGCAGGGCACGCTCGCAATCGAACGCCTTTCAAGGGAGCTACGCCTCATAAGGTGCACCGAGTCCGGCAACTCTTGCAAGCCTGCGTCAACTGACATAACTGAGATGACCTCTTCCGAGATAAGGTTCGTAAACACAAACCTTGAGGGCAGGGGGTTCAGGCTTGACGGCAGCTCTCTCAGGTTCAGGGACGGCTCAGGGGCTCTCGACCCGGAATACGTCCTCTCTGACAAAATCAGTTCGCTGACATTTGAATACCTCAAAGACGATTCGACCGCTGCCGCCGCAACCGACGAGGTCTGGGTGATAAACGTGAACATGGTGATAGCGAGCGGGGCGGAGTCGTTCGCATTGAAGGCGAGCGTCCATCCGAGGAGCTTTAGATGAAGGTGCTTTATGACATAAAGGGCGCATCGGTCATCGCGGTCGCCCTCATCCTCGCCATCGTCACGGCGCTCGGCGTTGTATTCGTCTCCCTTTTTTCAACGGGGATCGAGGAATCGACAGGCGAACTCCTCTCTACAAGGGCGCTCTACGCCGCCGAGTCAGGTATAGAGACGGCCATAGGGCGCCTCAAGAAAAACCCTATAGGAACGAACTGGGAGTGGCGGGACGGCTACATGGATAAGCCGGTAGACGGCGGAAGCTTTGACGTCGAGGTGCTCGAGTACGAGTCACGGGATTCTACCCTTGCGGGAGCGAACAAGTGCGAACCGTTTGAGAATACCATCGACACATCCGGCGTGAACCCTGCCCGGACCGTCTACATCGTCCTTTCCTGGTCATCTTCAAGCGATATGGGGGTCGAGCTTTACGATAATACGGTAGCTGATTGCTCTAATCCGGCGGCATCGGCAACCCTTCTGGCAAGTTCCCTTACAACAGGCAAGCCGGAGCGAATAAGGTACAGGATAACATCTTCCCCGCTTACGCCCTTTACATATACGGTACGGGTCACTGGGAATGCCGGTGACGCCTACAAGCTCAGCATCGTCCATCCAGAGGAAGACGCGTTTAGCACAGCCAACCAATGCGGGGCGCCTGCAGGTGCGCCGTTTGACGAATGCGTGAGGGCTTTGATATCGCTTGGCAAGCACTCTACTGCCAGAAGAGAGGTCTTTGCGGCAATGTCGAGGACCCCATGACCAGGCATGTCACGATCATATCATTGGCGTTGTTTTTTCTCTCTATTTTCTCTTCGGCGGCGATAGCGGACACCTTTTCTCTTTCCTTCGATTCTCCCGCTGAGGTCGTCATGGCCGATCCGGAAGCGATAATACCCGTTAAGGTCACCAATAACGGCCCATCAAAGAGCATACGCACTATCACCTTTAATATCGATACGGCCAAATATTCCTTCAGTTCATCGACACAGCCGCCTACAGGCTGGTGCATAAGCACCATATCGGCAGACTCCATTTCATTTGCCCTGGTCCAGGGCAGCGGCGCATGCAGTAATGGCAACACGGCAAGCCGTATAGACCCTGGCGAGAGCGTGTTCTTTAATATTACGGTCCTGCCAATAGCCGCTGCTTCAGATTCAACGGACAGCTTTTCATCCGTGAGCGTTTCAAGCGAGGGGGGCTTTACACTGTCCGGGGCGCTCCCAACATGGACAAGGCGCTCTTTGGAGGCTGCTCTTTCAGCCGCCCCTTCATCGACCGGCGTCGGAGGCTCTATTACCCTCCAGATGCAGGTCACGAACCGTTCTACCGCTACCCAGACCGGGGTCGGCTCAAGCCCTGAGCCGCCGTCGCCGTCACTTCCCATAGCCGCAAGGACAGAAGGGCCGTATTACGCCGCCACGCTACTGAGCTCTTCTCTTTCGGATTCAGCCTCAACGGTCAACGTCTCATCCACCTCTGATTTTCCTTCAAGCGGGATATTAAGGGTCGGCACCGAGGATATCTGCTACAGCAATAAGACGGCAACATCCTTTACCGGCGCTACGCGCGGCTGTAACAGCACGACCGCTGCCGCGCATTCATCCGGCTCTCTTGTTTACAGCACCGACCAGTTTAGCCTCCTGCCAGGCCAAACAAAGGTCATCACCTGGATATACAGCGCAGACTCGAACGGCAATGTCTATTTTACCTCGAGGGCGGCAAACTCGTCAGGGACCGCGAAATCCGCGTCCGTATCGTCGAATACCGTTGTAATTGGTGACTTTACCGCCTCGCTTGCCATTACGCCGTCAAGCGTAATAAGCGGCCAGCAGATAACGGCAGAGATGACCGTAGCCAATAACGGCACAGGGGCGCTCATAAATATCGTCCCGTCGAGCCTTTCCCAGTGCGCCGGCGGCGCGACCGAAAATTTGGTCTCGGGGCCAACGCCAGCGCTTATCTCGTCACTTTCCGCCGGAAGCTCAGGCGTATTCGTCTGGACATACCAGATAACAGGCGCAGTCGGCCAGACTTACTGCTTGAGCGGAGACGCGAGCGCCAACGGGTCTGTGGCGACCAACACAGCCACATCCAATGCCGGTGTGATATCAAACTATTCGGTGACCGTTGCCCCTTCGGTCGTCTCAAGCGGGTCGACCGACAAGACCATAACGTGGGCGGTGCATAACGGCGGAGGGTGCTCGATCAGGGATGTCGAGATAGCGATACCCGCTCCCTGGAGCTGTTCTTCGGTCTCCGCGCCCGCCGGGTGGTCAGGCTCCTGCGGGGCTACGGCCCCCTTTTCAAGCGGAGGCTCTGGAAGCGATATCGGTTCAGGCTCGACCGGTTCTTTTTCGATTACCTTTTCCTCAACCGAGACCGTCTCCTCGGATAAGGATGTATCGTTCCCGGTGTCGGTGTTGCCAAGGGGATGCGGGGGAGCCACAACCACCCTCGGGAGCTATGTTACCGTCTCGGCAAACACGATCGTCCTGTCGCATTCTCCTGCCGGGCCTGTCTACGCCGACGGAAGCTCGTACTATACCATGACCGCCACCCTTACCTCAGGAGGGTCGCCTTTGGCCGGCAAGACCGTGACCTTCTCTACAACGAACGGCAGCCTTAGCGCCTCTTCAGCCGTTACCGACGGTAGCGGAGAAGCGAGCGTAACTCTCACCTCTCCCAACAGCACTACCGACACAACCGCCACCGTTACAGCCAATTATATGAATGCCCAAGACACCGAACTGGTCAACTTTTCCGGCTGGGCAGGGGCAAATATCCAGTATTGGGGTGGGCTCACAGCGACAACCGGGGGAGTGCCTGCGGCAACAGCCGATTGCGGCCAGAAATACTCTTTTAAATTAAGGGTTAAGAACTTGAGCTCGACTACCGATATGAACTTGACAAAGTCGAGCTATTTCGCTTTTAACGATTCGGCCTCCGGGGGGACGGCCGTATTCCAGGCGTATCTCGATTCAAACACATCTGTGCCAGGAAACACAGAGACAGAGGTGACGTTCGGCTCACCGACGAGCTCTGGCGGAGGTGGAGATGTAACGCTATCCACGGCCTTTATAGCGGGCACGTACATGCCCCTGGTCAACCAGACGCCTCCCCCGGCAAGCGGCCTTTTCCTGACCGACGGCACGAACAGCCAATGGAGGAGCGTTACCGACTCGGTTACCGTAACCGGGTCTTGCGGGGTGGTAAGGGTCAGGATAATCGAGTGGCATGAGATGCGCTAAAGCGGAGCGGAAATGATTGTAAGTTCCCTAAATATGGAATATAATAAGTCACTTACGATGGCAGGCGATACGGCCGGTTCCCGGCCTTATCTGGCCGTCAACCCTTATCCGGATGCCGGGATGTACGAAAGATTCTTCTTTCTAAAGGAAAAGCCTTTCCATATCACCCCTGATCCCAGGTTCCTCTACTTAAGCAGAAAGCATCGCGAGGCCATAGACCTCCTTACCTTCGGCATAAACGGAAGGAAGGGGTTTATCCTCTTGACCGGCGAGGTCGGCACAGGAAAGACTACGCTTTGCAGGGCGCTCCTTGAAAAGCTCCCTCCTGGCACCGAGAGCGCCCTTATATTGAACCCGGTCCTCTCCGATGTAGAACTCCTTAAGACCATAACGCAGGACTTAAGTCTAAAGGTAGCCGAGGACACCCCCAAGGGGCATATAGACGCCCTCAACAGCTTCCTCCTGGAGCTTTCTGCCTCTGGCGGTAACGCCGTTGTGATTATAGACGAGGCGCAGAACCTAAGCCCGGCCGCCCTTGAGATGGTCAGGCTCCTTTCAAACCTGGAGACAGAGAAAGAGAAGCTCCTGCAGATAATACTCGTGGGGCAGCCCGAGCTTAAGGAAAAGCTCTCAAGGACGAATTTGAGGCAGTTGAACCAGCGTATCATAATACGCCACCACCTTGAGCCGCTCGACTTGGGCGAGACGGGCGCGTATATCGAAAACCGTCTCGCTATCGCGGGCGGAAATGGCGTGGAGTTCACGAAGGACGCGCTGAGGTCCATACACAAGGGCTCTGGCGGCATACCGCGGATGATAAACATAATCTGCGACAGGGCGCTTACGGCAGCCTTCATAGACGGCAAAAAGGCCGTCGACTCAAGCGTACTCGGGAAGGCGCTCGTCGAGCTTCGCAGGGAAGGGTACATACAGGACGGGGCCGATGGATCAGCAGGACCGTATCTGCATTATACCCCGCACATAGCCCTGTCAGCTTTTGTACTCTCTTTCATAGCCGGTATCCTCTGGGGGGCAGAGCTCCTTAAGATCGCGGCCGGATATTGAGGTTAAGATGATATGAGCCTCATACATCAGGCGTTAAAGAAGCTTGAAGGTGAGAGGGCCGGCGGCGCCATCCGGCGCGATTACGCGTTCAGGGGCGGAAGCAATTCGATCTCATCGCGCGCTCTTCTGATCATCCCTGTAATAATCGGGGCAGTTGCCGCGTTCTTTTTTCTTACACCTTCCAATACGAGGAACACTGCCGTAACGGCTCCGCAGGCTGCCGTCCAACCGGCAACGCCGGCAACGCCTTCCAGGCCTTCTGCCGAAGAGCTTAACAGGAAGGGGATGGAGCAATATAGCCTCGGCAGGTTAGAGGAGGCTGCGACAGCCTTCAAAGAGGCTTCTGGAATCGAGCCGGGGGCAGCTTTTATCCATAACAATATCGGCCTTTCCTCCATGAGGCTTGGCAAGAGACAGGATGCCGAGGCGGCGTTTAAAAAGGCTATCGCCCTTGAGCCCGGATACACGGAAGCGCGTAACAATTATGCCTCGCTTCTTATCTCCTCAGGGAGCCTTAAAAAGGCGCAGGTGTTGCTTGAAGAGGCGTTGAAATCCAACCCAGGGTACGCTGACGCGCACTTCAACCTCGCCGTGCTCCTTGAGAAAAGAGGCGACCTGGCCGGGGCCATCGGCCATTACGAGGCCTTCCTCAACAAAGACGGCAAGGCGGATGGAGAGAAGGTCAAAAAAAAGATAATGGAGCTGCGGTCAGCCCTGATACTCAAGGAGGCCCGTGGTTGGTGATGCTCTGGCAAGATACCCTTATAGGCATTGACCTCGGCGCGTGGTCGGTCAAGGCGGTCATCCTCTCCGGCAGCAGGGGGTCGTACCGGCTCAAGGCCGCGGCCTATATGAAGCTCCCGAAAGAGGCCAGGGACGGCGACCTTGGGGCCGAGGCGCTTGCCTCATTCCTCCGCTCAAACGGCATAAAGGGCGGGAAGGCATCGGTCCTCATGACAGGCCACTCGCTCATGTTCAGGCATTTCTTCCTGCCTGAGATGCCTGAGAAGGACCTGTTGGAGGCCGTGAAATGGGAGATAAGGAAAGAGGTCTCGATAGCGCCTTCCGAGCTTGTCTCGGATTTCGTCCTGGCAGCAGGCGGGGCCGCTGAGCACAAGAGCTCTATCATAGCCTTTGCCGGCGTAAAAAAAGAGATAGATTCCATCCTGTCCTATTACAGGGAGGCCGGGGTCGACGCCAGGGTGATAGAGGTCGTCCCGACGGCCCTTCTCGCCTCTTTTGACGCCAACAACGCCTGGGAGGATGGCTTGAACTACGCTATCCTGGATATCGGCTACTCGAAGAGCACGCTTGCCATCTTCAAGAAAAAGCGGCTCGCCTTTACCAGGGAGATATCCATGGGAGGGCAGGAGTTCACCAGGGCCGCGCAGAAGGCTACGCAAAAAGGGACTGAAGAGGCCGAGGAGTTCAAGCACTCTGCCGGCCACGGCGAGGCGATGTCGGTATTCCCTGCCGCAATAGAGCGGCTCTCGACCGAGGTCCACAGGTCTTTCGACTATTACCAGGCACAGTACAGGGAAGGCGGCGTGGACAAGTTATTTCTCTCAGGCGGCTCCGCCCTCCTTAAAGGGCTGGACAGCGCCCTATCTGCTTCGATCGGCATACATGTGTTCATCGACGATCCCTTCAGGAAGATAAAGCTGCCGCACAGGGAAGAAGGGCTCACAGGGCTCAGTCCCTGCTTTTCCGTGGCCATGGGCCTCGCGTTGCGGGCGGGGGCGTGATGATAAAGGGAATAAACCTCATACCCGACGAGATAAAAAGGGAATGGCTGAGGAAGAAGGTAAGAAAGACCCTCATAGCCGCGGCAACGGCCTATATCATCCTTCTTGGCTCTGTCTTTTTCATCCAGCGCGGTTCACTTGAGGCCAAAGGGGCCGAGGCCATCGCTGTAGCGGCTGAAAAAGAGCGCGTCATCTCAAAAGGTTCAGGATACGCAGAACTTGCCATGAGGCTGCAGCAGGCAAAGCAGTCTGAGGCGGAGATAGCGAAGAAGTTGAGCGTTACGGCGGGCCTTTCAAGGACTGCCTGGTCGCAGGTGCTTAAAAGGCTCAGCCACGACGTGCCGCAGGGCGTATGGCTCAGAGGCATATCAACCGCTGACTTGACCGGGGGTGGCGCGAAGAGGGTGCGCGTTATGGGAAGCGCGACAGCGAACAAGGCCATAGCGGATTTTATCTTTACGCTCGAGAACTCCGGCTTCTTCAGCTCCGTTACCCTTGCCTATACGCAGAAAAGGGAGCTTCAGGCGGGCCAGGCATATGACTTTGAGCTATACATGAACATCAACAAGACCGGCGAGACGTCGTATGATTGGTGACCTTAAAAAACACCTTCAGTCGATAGACCTCCGTTCCCTGGGCAGGTTCAGGCAGGAGGCCATCGGGGTCATAGCCCTTATGGCCATCTCCATATTTTTCTACAGGTTCGTATACCTCGGTAACAAGGCGGAGCTCGCAAAGATAAACGCCGATATAGCCAACGGCAGGGCAGAGATCGCCCTGATCGAGGCTGAAGCCAGGTCGGCCCGGGGCCTCGACATGGCGGTAGAGGAATCTACAAGAAATCTGGAGGCGCTTGAGGAGAGGCACAGGAGCTTGACGGAGAAGCTCCCGTCTGACAGGCACATCTCCAAGCTCCTTTCCGAGTTCACCGGGAGTGCCAATACGGACTTGAAGGTCGTGGCGATAAAGCCGTTACAGCCGGAGGACAAAGGCGAGCTCGCCAGGCTTCCGTTCCAGATAACGCTCGAGTCCAGGTTCATCCCTCTGGGCAACTACATAGAAAGGCTCGAGCACCTGCCGAGGCTCATGGTAGTCGACAACCTGACGATAGAGCCCAGTGAAGACGGCTCTTCGGTCCTTAAATCCAACATATTCCTGAGCGCCTATGTGCTTGGCTACGGGGGCGGCAAGTGAGAGGATTGTCCGCCTGCATATCCGCGGCAGTGTTATTGACGCTTCTTTTCCCGGCCGTGCTTCTGGCCGGGGCCGAGTCTCTTTCATACAGGACAGAGCTTCCGGCTTCTCCGGTTGAAAGGCACGGCCTTGCCTGGGGCAAGGACCCATTTGTGCCGGGCCTTAAGGCCGGAGCCAGGGGGGAGGCGGCTGAAGTAAAATTAACGGCGGTCTTCTATAACAGGGAAAACCCATCCGCCATCATTAACGACCGGATAATCTACAGGGGAAGCCTTGTTTCCGGGCAAAAAGTTATTGATATAGGGATGACTCATGTTATACTCCAAGGTGAAAATGGCCCGATTAGGCTTGAACTGGCCGAGATTCCGGAGCTTCGTGATGTCAATAAGAAGGATTGATGGGGGCTGGTTCACGAGCCTTCTTCTCGCAGCGCTGCTTTTTTTCATACCCTGCCTTGTTTCCGCCGAACTGAATCCAAGGATAGCCACAGACGACAGCCAGGAAAGGCTTTTCTCGATCGAAGTGAGGGAGGCCGAGATCTCTGACGTGCTCCGCGCGCTTGCCCAGCAAAGCCGCCTGAATATCATCCTGGGCGAGGGCGTTACCGGAAAGGTAAGCGTGAGCTTCAGGAATATTCCTTTCCAGGACGCCATGGAGATGATAATAAAGGCAAACGGCCTCATGTACACCGTCCAGAACAACATCCTCTGGGTCGGGAAAAAGGTAGACGTCTCGGACGAGATGAAGGTCGAGATAGTCAAGCTCAATAACGCCGACCCAACCGTCGCCGTACAGCAGCTAAAGGGCATCATAAGCGAAAGCGGCACGGCCTTCGCCGACCAGAGGACCAACTCGATAATAATAAGGGACCTGCCAAGGAACATAACAAAGTCCAGGAACCTTCTTACGGCTCTCGACACCCAGGCCGCCCAGGTAGTGATAGAGGCCAGGATCGTCGAGGCAACGAACAACTTCGCGCGCCAGATAGGCGTGCGCTGGGGCCCAACTTATACGGGGAGCAATACCCTCGGCGGGAGCGCCCTTTTGCCTGATACCCCAACAGGGGACAGGAACTTCGCCGTGAACCTGCCTGCCACCAACCCGACCTCAGGCCTCGGCATCGTGGTCGGGAGCATCTCTGGAAAGCTGATACTCGATCTCGAGCTGTCCGCGGCAGAGACAAGAGGGGAGTTGAAGATCGTCTCAAGCCCCAAGATTGCGACCGTCGACAACAGGCCCGCTACCATACACAGCGGCCTTACCTTCCGCGTAAAGCTCTCTCAGGCCATAGTGACAGGCGGCGCCACGACCACTACGACTACCTCCGGTGACCTGGGCGGGCTCGAAGAGATAAAGACAGGGATAGACCTTACCGTTACCCCGAAGATATCCGATGACGGCTTCGTGTTCCTTAACATCAACACGCAGAAGAGCGACCCTGATTTCTCAAGGACAATAGACGGCATTCCGGGGGTCGCCGAAAAAAGCGCGTCTACATTTGTCATCGTAAAGGACGGAGAGACGGTGGTTATAGGGGGGCTCTACAGGACAGTTGCTTCCGAGCAGAAAAACGCGGTGCCGTTCCTCTCCAGGATACCGGTCCTTGGCCACCTTTTCAGCAGCACCGCCAAGGACGAACAGCACGAGGAGCTACTTGTGTTCATCACCCCTAAGATAGTAAAGTACGAGAAGAGGGAGGTCTTGAATTGAAGGACAAAAAGATAATCATAATCGCCGCCGCTTCGGCTGTCGTAGTAATAGCGCTCTTGATAATATTCATGCCCTCCGGCAATAAACAGGGCGAGCAGGCCCCTGAAGTGATATCCATGAGGGCCAGGGTTAGCGAGGAGGCTCCGCCTGCCGCGACTCCAGCCGCGACAGTTGATGGCGTGCCTGCTGTAGAGGGCGGAGCCCCTGCTGTCGTGGATACGCCATCTACCCCCCCGTCTGTTGAAACAACAGCAGCAGCCCCGGCCCCGACAACGGCCCCTCCCGCACCCGCGCCGGTTGCAGCGCCGGCGCCTGTGAAAAAGAGCGTCGAGCAGGCCTTGAAAGCGCCAGAGCCTGTAAAGGAAACCAAACAGGTGGAGAAAAAAGAGGCCCCTGTCAAAAAGGCGGCAACGGAAAAAGAGCGCAAGGCTCAGAAGGCGGTAAAAACAGCTAAATCAGCAGAAAAGGCCGTAGTCAAGCCATGGGCCTTGAACATAGCCTCATTCGCGGCCCTTCCCGAGGCCCAGGGCCTTGCCGGCGCGCTTAAGAAAGCCGGGTACAATTCGTACATAACTGATTTCACGAAAGAATCGATCAAATGGCACAGGGTCAGGGTCGGCTTTTTCAAGAACCGTGAAGAAGCTGAGGCCGCAGCCAGGATCATCAAGTCCAAATTCCGTATCGACACCCCCTGGGTAGTAAAGCCGGACCGGCATGAGATGAATGCCCACAGCTGAGGTCAGGGGCCAAAACTCTTCTCAAAACAAGAACTTTCCTAAAAGCGACTTGACTGAGGCCTCCCAAAAACCTTAAAATGTCCTTGGGCATTTTGTTATTGGGGATAAACGGTATGGTAGAGCTTCAGTCAAAAGAACGGCTCGTCTTCCTGGAGACCTTCGGCTGCCAGATGAACGAGAACGACTCCGAGCGCATGCTCGGGCTGTTGAAGGGCTTGAGCTACGCCCGTACCGAGGACCCTTTCAAGGCCGACCTCATCCTCATAAATACCTGTTCGATAAGAGATAAGGCCGAGCAGAAGGTCTACTCCCTCCTTGGCAGGTACAAGGAACTCAAGAAAGACAAGCCCGGCCTCATTATCGGCGTGGGGGGCTGTGTAGCCCAGCAGCAAGGGGAACGGCTCTTGAAGAGGGCGCCGCACCTGGACATAGTCTTCGGCCCCCAAAACGTCCATAAACTCCGTGAGCTGCTCCTTGAGGCTGATAACGGCCACAGGGTCGTAGCTACCAGGCAGAGCGAGACGATAGACCCTGAGGAGTACGGAGTAACCCCTGTTGAGTCAGGCGAGAAGGCCTTCGTAAGCATAATGCGGGGCTGCGACAACTTCTGCTCATACTGCATCGTCCCGTATACGAGGGGCAGGGAGGTCAGCAGACAGAGCTCTGACATATTGAGGGAAATAGAGGGGCTTGTCTCAAAAGGTGTCGTGGAGGTTACGCTCCTCGGGCAAAACGTCAACTCTTACGGCACTGGCGGCGGAGGAGATGTCTCGTTCCCTGAGCTTCTCAAGAAGGTCTGCCGCGTTGATGGCATCAAGAGGGTGCGCTTTGTGACCTCGCACCCGAAGGACATCTCTGACGAGCTCATATACCTCTTTGCTGAGGAGCCCAGGCTCTGCAGGCACATACACCTGCCTGTCCAATCCGGCTCGGACGAGGTGCTTTCAAGGATGGGCAGATCATACACCGTGGAGCAGTACCTGTCGAAAGTCGACCTGATAAAGAAGCTCTATCCCGATATGGCTATAACCACCGATATAATCGTTGGCTTCCCCGGCGAGACAGACGCCGACTATGAGGCCACCATGGCGCTTCTCCGAAGGGTGCGGTTTGACAATATCTTCTCTTTCATGTACTCCCCGAGGCCGAACACAAGGGCTGCCGGGTACACTGACCAGGTCCCGGTCGAGATCAGGTCAGAGAGGCTCCAACTGTTGCAGGAAGAGCAGAAGGGGATAACCGTTGCCCGGAACAAGGCGCTTGTCGGAAAAGCGATGGAGGTCCTCGTGGAAGGCGCCAGCAAGGCTGACCCTGATGAGCTCATGGGGAGGACCAGCTGCTGGAGGATAGTGAATTTCCCGGCGCCGGCCGGCGTCAAGGCCAAACCGGGTTGCCTTATAGAAGTATCCATAACGGACGCCTTTCCGAGTTCGCTCCGTGGCGAAGCTCGCCTGGCGGGCAACAATTAAAAAAGGAGCGTCTCATGCTGTTGAAGATGAAGGTCTTCGGACTTACAATAGACCCCTTCACCAATGTCCCGATAGTGATACTCAAAGACGAGGAGGAGAAGAACGCGCTGCCGGTCTGGATCGGCGTGCTTGAAGCGAGCGCCATAGCCTCAGAGCTTGAGAAGGTCCAGTTCTCGAGGCCCATGACGCATGACCTCCTGAAACAGGTCTTGAAGCACATAGGGGCCACCGTCAACAAGATAGAGGTCACCGATCTCAAGGACAACGTCTATTATGCAACCATATACATGACCGGTAAGGACGGCGAGTTTAGCGTCGATTCCAGGCCGAGTGACGCTATTGCGCTGGCCCTTCGCATGGGCGCGCCAATATACGTCGAATCTGTCGTGCTGGATAAGTCCAAGAACATGGAGCTTAAAAACGGGGACAAGGCAAAGGACGCCTCCTCTTCGCTCGATGACTTTTCCCAGACCGATTTCGGCAAGTACAAGATGTAGCTTTAGCAGGCTGTTGAAAAACAGACAGGCCAGATCGTAGTTGAAAAAGTCCTGGACGGATTTTTTCAACATCCTGACAGATATCCTCGCGTCTCGAAAATATCCCCGCGGCCTTGCGGGTGGCTTTAACGGAGCGGCGCCTTTTGGAACAGGAAACAAGACCAGCTATTGCGAGGAAACTGGCGCCGGAGAGGTTTTTCGACGCCTTCTTCCTGAACGAGTATGGCCGCATAGAGGCCAACCGCGCCACAAGGTACAATACCTCCTTCTCGATCGTGCTCATCGACACAGAGGGCTCAGGAGGCGCGTCTCTCATTGAAGACGCTGGCGGCCTCGATTACCTCAAAAGGCTTGCCGCTGCCGTCGTCAATACCACGAGGAACTGCGACGTTGCCGGACTTCTTGACGACCGGCGCATCATGGTCATACTCCCTGAGACCGACCATTTCGGCGCCCTTACCACCATAAGGAAGCTTGCCAGGGCGGCCTCGGCGCTTAAAAAAACCGACAGGCCCGGAACCTTGCTCTTCTCGCACGCGACCTTCCCGAAGGACGGAAAGGACTTCGGCGGAGTTGTAGACAGCGCCCTTAAAAGGTCCACGGAGAGGAAGGAATCGCTCTGGGAGAGGCTTGATCTCAGAAGCAAGCTTTTCTGGGAGATAATAGGCGAGCTCACGTCTGCGAACTACAAAGGCTATGACAGCTCCACGTTCGACGCCGGGTCCGGCATGGACCTTTCCGAATTTTTCCTCGACCAGATAAACGAGCTCATTATAAGAGAGATAGCCAGGGCCCCTCAGAGGCGCGGTATAATGTATTACGGCTCCAAGAACCTCTCGGCTTCTCTTCCTGTCGTCAAAAACCTCGGCTCCGCGGGAACGATAGCCACCAAGGTATTCCTGGTCGGCGAGGGCGAGGGCAGTATCTGGGAGGTCAAGAACGCGCTGCCTCTACTGCTTGACGACCCGCGGCTCCGGGAGACCTTCTTCACCTTCTTCATGAACGAGGATACCGCGTACGCCCTGGTCTGCAAGGAGAACTGGGGGGCGACCTTCTCATGCTTCCAGACATCCGACTTCGGCCTCGTTGAAGGGCTTATAAGCAAATTCCAGAACGAATACTCGCTCCAGGAGCAGCTCGGTTAGATGGGCAGACTAAAGATACTCATAGCCTTAAACAGCGAAGAAGAGACAGAGGCCCTCTCCGGTTTTCTTTCCGGCCACGGGCTCGATGTGCTTTCAGCCCCGGACGGCGCTCGCGCCCTCGAGCTTGCGATACAGGAGGTCCCTTCCGTGATAGCGGTAGAGACCAGCCTTCCTGTAATAAGCGGCGAGAGGCTCTTCCATATCCTGAGGAAGAACCCTCATACCTCGCGCGTCCCGTTCCTGTTTGTCTCTGAGAGCGTAACGGACATCAAGGGCTTCAGGGCCGGGATGGATATCTTTCTTATGCGCCCGTTGAACCTGGAAGAGACCTACGCGAGGATAAGGCAGACTCTCACCGGCAGAGCGCCTTCAGGCTCAAAGGAAATAGAGGGGACGCTCAGCCATATGTCGCTCGCCGACCTTCTCCAGTTCCTGCACCTCAACAGGAAAGAGGGTGAGCTCAAGGTCACATCCGGCGATTACGCTGGCACCGTCTTCATAAAGGAAGGCAGCATTTACAACGCCGTCCTCGGTTCGACTGAGCGCGAGAAGGCGCTTTTCAGGATGCTGCAATGGACAGAGGGGAGGTTCGAGTTCATCCCCAAGCCGGTAGCTGCCCAGAAAAAAATACGCTCTACGACAGGCAACCTCCTTATGGAGGGGATGAGGCAGATAGACGAGCTTAAAAGCAAGCAGGGGCTCTTCCCTTCCCCTGATTCTTCACTAAAGCTCAAGGTAGACCCGGCAACACTGCCCAAAGGGCTTCAGCCCATTATCTACGAGGTCGTCCAGCTCGTGAAAGCCAACTCGCGGGTAAGGGATGTGGTGGAACGCTGCAATCATCCCGATTACGAGGCATACAGCACGATATCAGCCCTTGCAGCCAAGGGCGTACTCGAAGAGACCAGGCCATCCGGAGGGACGGCTGAGGAAGAGTTCCTTACAGTCGACCAGATGATAAGCATACGCGAGAAGATCATGAGCCGGTTCGCTGACCCTACCGCGCTCAATTACGGCAAGATACTGGTGGTTGCGACATCCGCCCAACTTGCCTCAGAGTTCATAAAGGAGTGCCGGCGGATACCGGGGTTTAACCTTAATACCAGGTCGGCCTTCCCGGAGCTTTCGCTGGTGAACCCGCTCGGCGAGGTAGGGTCAATCACGCTATACGGCGGCATGGACCTTCTGCTCTTCTCCATCCCGACGGTAAAGAGCATGGGCCCGCTCTGGAGGGCATTCTCGTCGAACCTCGTCGGGCTCGTCATTATCTGGGACGAAGAAGGGGCGGGGCTAATAAAGGAGCTCGCGGCGGCAAAGCGGGATATAATACTTAAAAGGCGCGTGCCAGCGGTCCATCTGGCAAAGGGGCCGGTCAATGAGGACGCCTTCAGGAAAGAGCTGGGCCTTAAGTCTGACGAGCATATCTTCAGCCTCGGCACCGGGGAAAGGGAGGCGGTCTATGAGGTCTTCTACTCCCTTTTCGGCCAGTTGATAAAGGAAGACTACGCGGCTGTGTGAGCCGAATTTTTCGAAAGGAAAGGACGTGCGCAGATGATAGACTTCCATATGCACAGCTTCTTAAGCGACGGGGTGCTCGTCCCGACCGAGCTTGTGAGGAGGGCTCGTGTGGCCGGGTATACCGCGATGGCGATAACCGACCACGTTGACGCCTCCAACATCGAAAACGTCCTGAGGCAGATAACGAAGGTGGCAAGTCAGCTGACCGACAGGTCGTTCACGCTCCTGCCAGGGGTTGAGCTTACACATATACCGCCGAAGCACATACCTTTGATGGTCAAGAAGGCCAGGGCCCTCGGCGCGCAGATCGTCATCGGCCACGGAGAGACCCTCTCCGAGCCTGTGGAGCCCGGGACGAACATCGCCTACATAAAGGCCGGGGTAGACATACTTGCCCATCCTGGGCTTATTACGGAAGAAGAGTGCAGGGCGGCTGTAAAGAAATCGGTCTGCCTGGAGATAACGAGCAGGGCAGGGCACAGCATCTCTAACGGGCATGTTGCCGCCGTGGCAAAAAGAGCAGGCGCTAAAATGCTCGTAAATACCGACTCTCACGCGCCAGGGGACCTTATAAGCGATGAAATGGCCCGGAAGGTCGCGCTCGGCGCTGGCCTCAACATAGAAGACTTCAGGAGAATACAGGAGAATGCGAAGGAACTCGTCAGGAAGAAACTGGGCTAAGATAGCCCTTTTAACGGTTGCTGGAGCCCTGGTCGGCTGCGCCGCAAGGGAACTGCCCACTACAGCCCCGTGGAGCACCCATCTTTACAGCTACGCGAGGACGAACAACACCGAAGCCGCCCTCAAGCTGCCGCTGGCCGTAGCCTGGGATAAGGACCTATCGGAATTCAGGCTCCTGCGCCCTTTTCCTGAAGAAGAGCTCTCTTCCCCCGCGCTCGCGCATGGTCAGCTCTACGCAGGAGCGGCAAACAACAGGCTCTACGCGATAGATCTCGCCACAGGGAAGGTCAGATGGAAGTTCGACGCAGGAGCGCCTATCGAGGCCTCGCCTGCCGTTACAGAAGATAGCGTATGCTTCGGCTCTTCTGACGGCCTGATGCGCTGCCTTGACAGGTCCGGCAAGCTCCTATGGCAGTACGAGGCCCGCTCCGAGATACTCTCTTCCCCGGTCATTCGGAACGGCAAGCTCTTTTTTAATTCGTCTGATAACCGCGCCTACGCCCTTGACGCCGGTACAGGCAAGAGGATATGGACATACAGCAGGGTGACGTTCAAGGTCGTCACACCGCGCTTCTATGGCTCGCCGGCGTACTCAGACAACGGTAAGCTCCTCTTCCTCTTCTCCGACGGCGTACTCGCCTCTATCGATGCCGAGACAGGCAGGGAAGAATGGACCAGGAAGGTCATAAGCGAGTTCGACGGGCCTGGCGGCCTTTGGCGGCGGACCCCTCTTGTAGAGGGCGGGACTGTCTACGTCATAGATGGCAATAATGCCGTATTGG